>NZ_CP018800.1:319166-638333 GCF_002795825.1 Mariprofundus ferrinatatus
CGGCCGGGGCCGTGCGCGCCTACCTGCAGGCGGGGCTGACCCGCTCCGGCGCCCAGCGCTGGTTCTATATCGGCCCGATGTTCCGCCGCGAGCGACCGCAGAAGGGGCGGCTCCGGCAGTTCCAGCAGATCGGGATGGAGCTGTTCGGCGCCTCCGGCCCGATCGAGGATGCGGAAGTGTTGGCGATGGCGCAGGCGTTCCTGACTGAGCTTGGCATTGCCGGATTAAGACTGGAGATCAATTCGCTCGGTTGCCCTGAGTGCCGTCCCGGTTATCGCGACCGACTGGTTGAATATCTCAACGCCCGTGCCGACAGGTTGTGTGAAACCTGCAACGACCGTATCACCAAGAACCCGATGCGCGTGCTCGATTGCAAGGTGGCCTCCTGCCAGGCGGCATTGACCGATGCGCCTGAGATGGTCGGCCACCTCTGCGATGCCTGCGATGTTCACTTCACCGGCCTGAAAGCGGGGTTGGATGCACTCGCCGTTCCCTATCAACTCAATGCCCGCATCGTGCGCGGTCTTGATTACTACAACCGGACCGCTTTTGAGTTTGTCACCGACCAGCTTGGAGCTCAGGGCACCGTACTGGCTGGCGGTCGATACGACGGCCTGGTCGAGAGCCTTGGCGGGCCTGCAACACCCGCCATCGGCTTCGCGGCAGGTCTTGAGCGCCTTGCCATGCTGCTCGAAGATGATGAAGCTGCAGGCATCGATGTGGCCGTGGTGGCTCTGGGTGCTGAGTCCATCAACTACTCGCTCACACAGGCTTCCGGTCTTCGTGCTGCCGGACTGTCGGTTGTTCATTGCGGTGGCGGAGCAGCCAAGAGGCAGTTCAAGATGGCCGATCGCGAGGCGGCCCGATTTGTTGCTGTCATCGGTGGCGATGAGATGGCTGCCGGCAAGGTGGCGCTGAAGAATATGGCAAGCGGCGAGCAGCAAACGCTTACACTGGCTGAGGTTATTCGGGCCGTTTCGGCCTGACAAGTTTCCCGGGAAGGGGAAAAATAGCGGGCCGCATTTGCGGCCCGCTATTTATTTGGGTTTCATCTCTCCGCTGAATCGGAAGCTCTTCCTCGTTCGAGTCCTGTACGGCTCCCCGAACAGGATTCGAAGCTGAGAGAAAACAAGACTGCAGATGCAACCGGCAGTGCGTTTAGCCGAGGGCGAAGGTGATCAGAATGCTAACGGCCAGAAGCGCAACGAGTACTGCGAAAGCGATATTCTGATATCTGGTGATTTTGTCCTTGTCCTGCTGCTGTTCCATGATCGCTCCTCTCTGATTCTGTTCGTGTCACGGAAACAGCTTTCAGTATCAATATTTAAATACCTTCCGCATAAGAGACGCGGTCACTGCCGGCAAAGACCGGTGTGGTGAGATACTTTTCACCGCCGTCGGGGAAGATGGCGACAATCTCTCCTGCTTTGCCCTCCGCCGCCAGCTTTTCCGCAACCTTAAGGGCTGCTGCCAGTGCGCAACCACAGGACTGGCCGCAGAGGATACCCTCTTCAGCGGCAAGGCGCTGGGTGAAGCGGTAGGCTTCGTCGGTGTCGATGCCGATCTTCTCATCATGTACGGCAGCATCGTAAACACCCGGCACGATGCTCGATTCGATATGCTTCAGCCCCTCGATGCCGTGGAAAGGGGAGTCGGGCTCCGCTGCAATTACTCGGATATCACGATTCATCCGTTTCAGGTAGCGGCCGGTACCAACCATGGTTCCGGATGTGCCCATGGAGGCTACGAAGTGGGTAACTTTGCCTTCGGAATCGCGCCAGATCTCAGGGCCTGTCGACTCCTCATGGGCGCGCGGATTAGAGGGGTTGTTATACTGATCCGGCTTGAAGTAGTGATCGGGATCCTCTTCATAGATCTTGCGCGCATCAACGATGGCGCCATCGGACCCTTCCAGCGGGTCTGAGAAGATCAGTTCGGCACCGAAGGCGCGGCAGATGCGCTTGCGTTCATCCGAAACATTGCCCGGCATCACCAGCCGCACGCGAAAACCCATGGCTGCTCCGATCATCGCCAGCGCGATACCGGTATTGCCGGATGTGGAGTCGAGAATGATTTTACTTTTGTCCAGCTTGCCGGTTTTCAGGCCTTCGCGGATCATCCATAGGGCAGGGCGATCCTTTACCGAACCACCCGGATTGAAGCGCTCAAGCTTGGCGTGAATGCGAATGTTGTCTGGCAGGTGGCTGGTCATATGCTGTATCTGCACCATCGGCGTATTGCCGATCAGGTCGAGTACTGTCTTCAAAATGTATTCCCGCTCTTTCTCTTAATTTGCGCGCAATGATGGCACACAATCAGCTGTTGCCAAGTAAACGCACGATCTTTTCACGATTATTGTTATTATCCTGCTCTGCAAACGGCCAGACAGGCTGTTGCTGATTGAGCAGAAAGCCACGCAGCTGTTCGGGCGCGATACCCATCCCGCGCAGGCTGGCAAGTGTGGTTGCGCTATTGCGTTTGGCCAACCGTTCGCCTGATGTGGTCTTCAGCAGGCGGTGGTGATGGTAGGTCGGCTCGGGCAGCTCCAGTAGCCTCTGCAACAGGCGATGAATGCCGGTAGCCGCTTTGAGATCCTCTCCGCGGATGATGTCGGTGATTCCCTGTATGGCGTCGTCGACCACGACGGAGAGGTGATAGCTGAAGGAGATATCCTTGCGCCCAATCACCTCGTCATGATCGATCAATGCAGCCTGGGCAGTACCATCCGCTTCACGCCAGATAAGCGGTAATTCTACCTTTGCCAGCGCCTTGCCGATATCGAGGCGCCATGCAAAGGGATATTTCTCCATGCGTTTTGCCCGCTCGCCCTCGGAGAGATCACGGCAGATACCGGGATAGAGGCCTGCGACATCTCCCGCGTGCGGAGCAAGAGCCATACGCTCCATCTCCTGGCGGATGCTTTTGCGGGTGCAGAAGCAGGGGTAGATGACACCGAGCTCGCGAAGACGATGGATGGCGGAGCGGTAATCCTCAAGGTGCCTGCTCTGAATGCGTACAGGTTGCGGCCATTCAATTCCCAGCCAGGCCAGATCCTCCAGGATGGATTCGATAAATTGCGGCCGGCAGCGGGTATGATCGATATCTTCAATGCGCAGCAGCAGCTCGGCACCG
Source organism: Mariprofundus ferrinatatus (assembly GCF_002795825.1). Classification (NCBI taxonomy): domain Bacteria; kingdom Pseudomonadati; phylum Pseudomonadota; class Candidatius Mariprofundia; order Mariprofundales; family Mariprofundaceae; genus Mariprofundus; species Mariprofundus ferrinatatus. Next base: position 322,299 of record NZ_CP018800.1, read on the forward strand.
TTCTCTTGAGCCCACTGCCGGCAGAGCAGGGCTGAATAGGCGTTGCCGACATGCAGCAGCCCGGTGGGGCTGGGGGCAAACCTTGTACGCAGCTGCATGGTGGATCAGGCGTCTTTAGGTTCTTCTTGCAGCTTGCTGGCCGGAGGCAGGATCAGCGGCTGCCCCTCCTGCATGCGATCGGGGCGCATCAGTACCTTGATCTCGTCGCCAGCGGCGAATTTAAGGTTGTCATGCGGGATCAGGGTTTTGCCTTCACGCACAATGGCAATAGGTTGTACGCCGTGCGGAATGCGAACGTCGCACATCTTCTCTCCGATCAGTCGTGAATCCTCTTCAATGAATCGGGACTCAAACAGCAGACGTTTGCGGTAAGCCTGATCGTTCCAGTAGGTGAAGTTGTACGGTTTGGCGAAGAGCCTGCGCGCCTGCAGCTGGTGGATCAGGTTGCTGTGCTTCTCGGCACCATCCTCCTGCAGGGCGACATAGATTTCAGGGGTGTGGAAGTTTTCGCTGGCAAGCCTTGCTATCAGCAGGTTGTGGTCGGAGGAGCCGGTCATGACAATCACTGCACCGATCTCTTCGGCATGGATGATCTCCCAGAACAGCGGATCAAGCGCATTGCCGCAGATCGCGTTGTAACCGGAACGCTGCAGGCTGGTGACCACTTCACTATTGAGATCGAGGAATCGAACCTCCCGATCCTCACCCAGGGCTCGGCCAAGTTCTGCGCCAATCTGGCCGCCGCCGACGATCAGTACCGAACGCTCATCGCCACCATCGATGGAGAGCAGTTTTTTCAAAGGCCTGGCGAAGAGGCTGTAACCGAGTACGGAGGAGATGATGATGATATAGACCAGAGCGACCAGCATATCGCTCTGGGGGTTGCCATTCTCTTTCAGGATCAGGGCAAACAGCGACGTGATACCTGCAGCGACCACACCTCGTGGCGCCATGCCGGCAAGATACAGGCTCTCGTTAAAGGAGAGGTGGCTGCCGAAGGTGGAGAGCAGTATGGCCAGTGGGCGGGCGTAAAAGACGAGGATCGCGAAGATCAGAAGGCCCGGATAGAGGTAGTCGACCATGACGCCCAGATCCATATGTGCGGCCAGCAGCACGAACAGTACCGAGATCAGCAGCATTGAGAGGCTGCCCTTGAAGTGTTTCAGGCGCTGGATGTCGTGAACCTCCATGCGCTGCAGGGTTGCGCCCATCATCAGCACAGCCAGCAGGCCTGCCTGCGAACTGATGCTGTCGGAGAGCAGGAAAACGCCCCATACCGAGGAGAGGGTAAGAATGGTGCGGATTTCGACATCCCGGCTCCATTCGCTGGAGAGCAGCATGGCCAGCAGGCGGCCGCCTGCCAGGCCGATAAAGAAACCGACAACAATTTTCAGCAGGATCTCCTGCGCAACGATCAGGTTGGGAATGTCGGGAGTGAGTGCCAGCTGCAGGAATACAATGGCCAGGATGGCGCCGACCACATCGATCAGCATCGCCTCGGCAGTTAGGACATGGCTGATTTTACGCCCCAGACGCATCTGGCGAATGATCGGCAGGATCACGGTGGGTCCACCCACCGAGACCAGCGCGCCGAACAGAAGCGCCAGCGGCCAGTCGATACCGGTCATCATGTTGGCGACCGTGGCGCCAATCAGGATCGTCAATAACGGTCCGAAGATGACCATACGGCCAACCACCCAGCCGTTGGCCCTTAACTCCTTCAGGTTAAGGCTTAACCCCCCCTCGAAGAGGATAATGGCAAGGCCAAGTTCTATCAGCGTGTGCAACGCCGCCTCGATCGTCTCCACATGCATGGCATGCAGGCCGAACGGGCCCAGCGCCATGCCGGCAAGCAGCCAGAGCAGGATCGGCGGAAAGCGGAAGCGGCTGGCCAGCATCTGTGCTGCCGTGGCAATCAGTACGGCAATGACAAAGGTGGTGGTGGGAGAGGCGGTTTCAGGAAACATTGCAGAAAATGCTGCCGCCCTCTGCAGGCACGGGCAAGCGATGTTTTTAGCCACATGACAATTAAGGGATAAAATCCGTTCTGCCACATGCTTCCGGACGGCTCTGGTGCTATCATGCCGCGCGGCTTAAGCAGCAGTTGCAGAGATGAGGTGTCGTGTTAATGAATTCAGCTGAAAAAAGCAGTGTATTTTCCATTGCGGGCATCTATGGCCTGCGCATGCTCGGGCTGTTCCTTATTCTGCCGGTATTTGCGCTCTATGCCGAAGGGCTTGAAGGGGTAACACCTACCACCATCGGCCTGGCGCTCGGTATCTACGGTTTTACCATGGCGATGCTGCAGATTCCGTTTGGCTGGCTCTCCGATCGTATCGGCAGGAAACCGGTCATTGCAGGTGGCCTGCTGATCTTCGCGGTCGGCAGTGTGGTGGCTGCGATGGCCGACTCGATCTGGATGGTCATTGTCGGGCGCGCCCTGCAGGGCTCCGGTGCGATTGCTGCGGCGATGATGGCACTGCTGGCCGACCTGACGCGTGAAGAGGTGCGCACCAAGGCGATGGCCGTAGTAGGCATGACGATCGGTTTCTCCTTTACCGTGGCGCTGATTGCCGGTCCTATGCTTAACAATTGGGTGGGTGTGGACGGCATTTTCTGGCTTACAGCCCTGTTTGCGCTGCTGGGCATTGCTGTGCTCTTCCTGCTGGTTCCCAATCCCGATCACCTCTCCATGCACTGTGATGTCGAGGCGGTACCCGGTGAATTCGGTCGTATTCTGAAGGATGGGCAGCTGCTCAGGCTCGATTTCGGCATTATGATTCTGCACAGTATCATGATGGCGCTGTTTATCGCGCTTCCCTTTGTGTTGCGCGATCACCTGAGTATTGATGCTGTTGATCACCCGTGGGTTTATCTGCCGGTACTGCTGGTGGCGATCGTATTTATGGTGCCGTTGATAATCATTGCCGAGAAGAAGGAGAAGATGAAGCAGGTATTCCTTCTCTGTATCAGCCTGATTACGGTTTCCTGCATCCTGCTCGGGCTCTGGCACGATTCGATGTTCTCTGTCATTGCAGCACTGCTGCTCTTCTTTATCGCTTACAATGTGCTGGAAGCTACACTGCCGTCCCTGATCTCGCGCATGGCACCGATCGATGCCAAGGGCACGGCCATGGGGGTCTACTCCACATCGCAGTTTTTCGGCGCTTTTATCGGCGGTGCGGTCGGTGGCTGGTTTTATGGCCATTTTGATGTGCAGGGCGTTTTTTACGGCGCAGCCATGTTGGGATTGATCTGGCTGGTTGTTGCTGCCGGCATGAAGATGCCGGTGATGCGCTCGACTGTCATGGCACATGTGGAATCTGATGTTGATGCTGAGCTGCTTGAGGCGGAAATCCTGAAACTTGCGGGTATTTTCGAGGCGAAGGTGGTGCCGGAAGAGAATGCGGTATTTCTGAGAGTGGATAAAAAACTTTTTGACCCGCATGCTTTGGATGTGCTGCTGAAGCCTGAAATGGCTGAATGTTGAAGAGAGGTTGGTTTGAATAGTAACAGCGCAAAACCGGTACTGCTGATCGTTATGGACGGCTGGGGCATGGGCTCCGGCGGCCCCGAGGATGCAATTGCCCAATCCAGTACACCTGTCTTCGACCGCCTCTGGTCCAGCTGTGCACATACCACGCTGATGACGCACGGACCATTTGTCGGTCTGCCTGCCAAGAAGGATATGGGCGGCTCCGAGGTGGGACACCTGACCATGGGCGCCGGAGAGATACTCGATCAGGGCCCCACCCGTATCAATAAAGCCATTGCCGACGGCTCCTTTTTCGACTCCGAGGCTTTGAAGCAGGTGATGGCAACGGGCGATGAAGGGGGCACGATCCACTTGATCGGGCTGCTTTCCGACGGCAATATCCACTCTCATCTCGACCACTTCCAGTCACTGATCAACCACGCCTTCGAGCGCGGCATCAAGTCACTGCGTGTACATGCGCTGTTTGACGGGCGCGATGTCGGTATCCAGACCGCCCAGAAATTTGTCTGCGAACTGGAAGAGGATTTCACCTTTATCAACAGCCATGAGGGCTTCAACTACCACTTCGCCAGCGGCGGCGGCAGGGAGCGGATTGTCATGGACCGCGACCGCGACTGGGCCAAGGTTGAGGAGGGGTGGAACCTGATGGTACACGGCAAGGGTCGTCACCACTTCCCTTCCATGATGGCAGCCATCAACCATTTCCGAAGCGAAAAGCCCGACCTGATCGATCAGGACATGGAGGGGTTTGTCGTCGTCGACGAAGCAGATCACCCGGTTGGCGCCATGCAGGACGGCGATGCTGTGGTGATGGTTAATTTCCGCGGCGACCGCGCCATCGAGATCACTGAAGCGTTCGAGCTTGTCGACTTTGACGGTTTTGACCGCGGCAACCGCCCTGATGTTCTCTATGCCGGCATGATGGTTTACGACGAGGATCGCAACCTGCCAAAGTTGCAGCTGATGGGGCCGACCAAGGTCGATAACCCGTTCGGGCGGCGTATCCTCAACCTCGGCATCAAGCAGTTCCGCCTGACCGAAACGCAGAAATATCCGCACGTTACCTTCTTTTTCAATGGCGGTTACCGCCAGCCGCTCGATCCTGCAATGGAGGATTACATCCTGATCCCCTCGGACAAGAAGGTCTCCTTTGCCGATGCGCCTGCCATGAAGGCGAACGAGATTGCAGACAAGGCTGTTGAACTGATTGAGTCGGATCAGTACGGATTCGGGCTGATCAACTTTGCCAACGCCGACATGGTCGGACACTGCGGCATGATGGCGCCTGCCATCAAAGCGATTGAGACCGTCGATGCTGCGGTAGGGCGTATCGTCGATGCCCTTGAAAAAGCGGGTGGAAAAGCCCTGATCACGGCCGATCACGGCAATGCCGAGGAGATGCTGGTGTTTGCCAAGGACGGGGCGCAAGAGGCCTCTACCAAGCACTCGATCAATCCGGTGCCATGCATCCTGTTCGATCCGACTTATGACGGTTCCTACAATCTGCGCCAGCCGGATGATGAGCAGACCATCGAGACAAAGCCCGGGCTTGCGCATCTGGCTGCAACCCTGTTCGAGATGATGGGTCAGCAGGTTCCGGATGATATCTACCCCTCGCTAATTGTACGAAACTGAGAAGATGCCGGGGTAGAGATTCCCCCGGCTGTTTCAAATTAAACCGTTGCAGCAACTGCCGTTAACGATAATCATGGCTCTGTAACCGGAATTTGTTCCGGGCGAGGAGCGTGTTATGGAACAGCTTGATCAGATCGCTGCGGTTCTTGCACTGACCATGGGTGCTGCATGGGCCAGCGGCATCAATCTCTATGCAGCTATTCTGGTTCTGGGGCTGATGGGCTCAACCGGCAGTATCGATCTGCCGCCCGGACTGGAGATTCTCTCCGATCCGCTGGTGCTTTTTGCTGCCGGTGCGATGTATTTCGTTGAATTTTTCGCCGATAAGATACCGGGTGTCGATACGGGATGGGATCTCATGCACACCTTTGTACGCATTCCTGCCGGAGCCATGATGGCCGCCGGCGCGGTCGGTGAGGTTGATCCGGTTGTGGGCCTGGCGGCTGCCATTCTCGGTGGCGGGTTGGCGGCCACAACACACGCGGCCAAGGCGGGATCGCGCGCGCTGATCAACACCTCCCCCGAACCTTTTTCCAACTGGACCGCCTCGATCCTTGAGGATGTGGCGGTGGTGGCAGGGTTGTGGACGGCACTGAACCATCCGACCCTTTTCCTGGCCCTGATGCTGGCGTTTATCGTACTGATGATCTGGCTGCTGCCGAAGCTCTGGCGCGGTATCAAGCTGGTGTTCAGAAAGCTGCGTACCTTCTTCGGCGGCAAAGAGCCGGAACCGAAACCAGAGGCGATTGGGCCGATTCAACAGGCCGAATCAAACAGGGAAAGCGACACCCCTCAAGTCAGGGAGCCCTGACACCATCTTTTGAACTATTTGGTGAGTGCCCATTTCCGGCCTTCGGTTCAAGCGGTCGTTGAGGTTCATGAAGTAAGCCACTGGAACAGAAACACGGCGCCGGTGATCAGGCTAAGGCAGAGGATGCAGGCCAGCAGCAGCTTTAATGCCATGGTCTTATCCATGGCCGCTCAGTAGTTGCTGGCGATCAGGCTGAAACTACCATCTTCTTGTTCCTGCAGCTGGGTGATTCGCGCATTCCACAGCTGGTAGTTCCCTTCCGGATAGTAGCCCTGCAACATCTCGATCAGGCGGCCTCCGGAGTGGTAGTGGCCAACAACCAGAATGGTTTTGCCGCTGCCGCTGTAGTTTTTGAGCAGCCGCTCATAAGCCAGGGAGACCATCAGCAAGCCATCGCCATAGTTGCGCGCCTTGAATTCGCGGGAGTCTGTTTTTTCGGCAAAGGTGAAATAGGGCTGCATCCCAGGCTCCACTTCGATGTGGTCGTCCCTGCCGATACGCGTCGCCTTGTCTCCCCGCTCCTTTTGCCAGCAGCATTCGGCCAGTTCCGGCCAGATATCAGCCTTCAGGTTGTGCTTTTTCAGATAAGGAAAAATCGTGTTCATGGCCCTGTATTTGGGGCTGGTAACAATATGATCGAACTCGATCTCATCAAGTTTGGCTGTCAGTTCTGCAACCTGTCGTGCCCCCTCTTCGGAGAAGGTTCGATCATAGTAGTCGCCATGCTTGTGGGTGACGTTGCCAAGCGTTTCTCCGTGGCGGACGTAATAGATGTTCAGCGGCTTGAACTCTTCGGAACTGGCCGGCGTGACAAAGAAAGCACTCAGGGCAGTGGCAGTTGCTATCAGGATGCTTGCTATGCGTAACATCGCTTCTCCTCCATGTGTCGCAGATTTCAGTTATAAGATCATAGCCTGATTTGACGGCGGCTGCAAAAGGCGGCGTTTATTTTCCTCTCAGCGGAGGGGCTCTTTGGAGAAGATGGCGAGCCAGATGCTCTCGACATCGGGATCGGTCCAGCAGACACGGTGCCTGGTATGCGCAGGTATTAAGATGTGATCCCCCGCAGAGATGGTCAGCACCTTGTCCTCAAACTGCAGGCGGGCGGAGCCGTGAAGCAACAGTACCCACTCATCCTCATCCTGATCGTACCAGAATCCTTCATCCGACCGGTGCCCTCTCGATACGATACGCTCGATGCGGAGGTTGCTGTTGTGAACAAGCAGCTCACTCAACTCTTCCGGAAGATCGGCCGGGATGGTTGAGAGTATATTGCCCTGTTTCATCGGTTATTCGTTGTAGAGTTCTACGCCGGAGCAGTTGCCGGGATAACCCGGGCATACCCAGAACAGGACCCCTTTATGAGGGCCGCTGCTGGCGCGTTTAAGGCTCATTGGCGACTGGCATTTGCTGCAAACGTGGAAAGCCTGCATCGATATCGTGGCCAGCATCTCATCCGGTGACGGGGACGGCGTTTCAAGGTGTGGCGCCAGAAGTTCGCTGATCTCCAGGAAGGAATAGCTGCTTTTTCGCGGTAGCCGGTAGAGCGGAAGTTCTGCATCGGCAAGCGCCTTGTCGAGCACAGTTTCATCATGGTTTGTTGCAGATTTCAGCTGCACTACACAGGCAGGTTTACCGCTTTTTTTGCCGAACAGGACAAAATCCAGCCGCTGCCGGATATGTTCAGCGCCATCGAGAGCGAGTGCTGTCGGACTGACCTTGTTGCGGATATTGTACTCTCTGCCTGCTACCTGCTGCAGCGTCTGCAGGCAGCACTGCTCGACTATGCTCAGTTGAACCGGTGGTGGAGGCAGGGGTTGATCGCCGCGCGTTTTTTTTGTTTTGCCTCTGTTTATCACAACAAGCGTCAGCACCAGCGCAACAGCCAACGTTAGCAGCATGACGGTCCAGGTTTGTGCATTCATTGTATTCAATTATCTCCTAAAGCCTGTGCGCCTCAAACCAGCTGCTGCCGATACCAATATCGACAGTCAGTGGCACATGCAGTTTTACTGCCGACTCCATGGTTTCCCTGACGATGGCAGATACCGATTCAACCTGTTGATGCGGTGCTTCGACGACCAGTTCATCATGCACCTGCAGGGTGATGGCAGACTCGGGTGATTCGCTCTTGAGTCTGTGATGCAGGTCAATCATGGCCACCTTAATGATATCGGCTGCAGAGCCTTGCAGCGGTGCATTGATGGCGGTGCGCTCCGCATATGCCCTGCGCATGCCGTTCTTGCTGCTGATCTCAGGGAGCATGACGCGGTGTCCGAGTAGTGTTTCAATAAAGCCCTGCTGCCGCGCTTTCTCAAGGGTCTCATCCATAAAGCCGCGTACAGCTGGATAGCGATCGAAATAGGCGTTGATGAATTCAGCCGCCTCGCCGCGACCAACGCCCAGCTGTTTGGCCAGCCCGAAAGCACTCATGCCGTATAGAATGCCGAAGTTGATGATCTTGGCGCGCCTGCGCATCTCGCCGGTAACATCGGCCAGATCAATATCGTTGACCGCTGCTGCAGTGGCGGCATGGATATCTGCATTATGGGCAAAGGCACTGCAGAGTGCGGTGTCGCCTGAGAAGTGTGCCATCAACCGCAGCTCGATCTGAGAGTAGTCGGCAGCGATCAGGGTATTGCCGGGCTCAGCGACAAACGCCTTGCGAATCTCCCGTCCCTCGGCGCTTCGGATCGGGATATTCTGCAGGTTCGGATCGGTGGAGGAGAGGCGGCCGGTTGTGGTAATCGCCTGATTGAAAGAGGTGTGTACGCGACCGCTTGCGGGGTGGATCAGTTTCGGCAGTGCATCGGTATAGGTGGATTTGAGCTTGGAGAGCTGGCGCACCTCGAGAATAAGGCGTGGTACCTCATGCTCCTCTGCCAATCCCTCCAGCACCTCCTGACCTGTAGCCCACTGCCCCGACTTGGTCTTTTTTCCGCCGGGAATAGCCAGCTGCTCAAACAGTAGTGTGCCAAGCTGTTTCGGCGACTGGATATTGAACTCCTCGCCGGCTGCGGCATGGATGGCTGACTCAAGTTCACGGATGCGATCGCCAAAGCGGCTGGAGAGCTCAGCAAGTTTTTCCGCATCGATTCGGGTCCCTTTCCACTCCATGTCAGCCAGCACACGGGAGAGGGGAAGTTCGATCCCATCGTGCCGGCTCAAACGGTTTTCGGCCTCAAGTCTGTCGCGCAGCAGCCCCGTGAGCCTGAATGCAATCTCGGCATCTTCACAGGCGTAGGGCAGGGCCTGCTCAATAGAGACCTGGTCGAAGCAGATCTGTTTGGCTCCCTTGCCGGCCACCTCTTCATAGCTGATGCAGTTGTGCCCGAGATAATCCTCGGCTACGGCATCAAGCCTGGGCGGATATTTGGCGGGGTAGAGGCAGTAGGCGAGCAGCATCGAGTCGGCAGTGATGCCGGCCAGTTCAATGCCCGCACGGCGCAGTACCTGCGCATCGTATTTGAGGTTATGGCCGCATTTCGCCTTGCTCTTATCCTCGAGAATCGGTTTAAGCGCTGCCAGCACTTCGGGCAGCGGCAGCTGTTTCGGAGTGCTGGCCAGAAGATCAGCAGCGCGGTGGCCGACCGGAACATACCACGCCTCGGCTGCCCTGACGGCGAAAGAGAGACCGACCAGTTCGGCACTGTGGGTGGCGAGCGAGGTGGTTTCGGTATCCATGGCGATCAGTTCAGCCCCGTTCAGCGCGTTCAGCAGGTCGGAAAGTTTCGCACTGTCATCTACCAGGATATCCCGGCGCGGTGCGACAGGGGCGGTATTTTTTACATCTGCAGCTGCTGGCGATGGTTCTGCCGCATGTTTTTGGGTCATGGCAGCGCTTGTTGTTTGCGTAAGTTCAGCAGCCCCGTCCAGATCGGCCAGAAAGCGGCGGAACTCAAGGCGGGTGAAAAGCGCCTTGAGGTGCTCGCGGTCCATGCCGTCAACCGCAAGCTCTTCAAGTTTAAGGCCGACAGGTGCCTGCTCTTCGAGCGCAACCAGCCGGTAGGAGAGGCGGGCATCATCTGCGAACTCGATCAGGTTCTCACGTCGCTTGTTCTGCTTGATCTCCGGCGCACTTGACAGCACGCCTTCGAGATCGCCGTACGCTTCAAGCAGCTGCACAGCCGTTTTCGGGCCAATGCCGGGCACTCCCGGGATGTTATCTGCGGAGTCACCGGCCAGCGCCAGAAGATCCTGGATACGATCCGGGCCGACACCCCACTTCTCCTTCACTTCATCGATGCCGTAATCGATTCCCTTCATCGTATCGCGCATCCAGACATGATCACTGACGAGCTGCATCAGATCCTTGTCGGTGGAGACGATGGTGACATCCCACCCTTTCGCTTCCGCCTGTTTCGCGAGCGTGGCGATCACGTCATCGGCCTCATAGTTGTCGATGCAGATACGGTTGAGCCTGAAGGCGTCGGTGATATCGAGAATCCAGGGCCACTGAGCGGCCAGATCCTCAGGCATCGGTGGCCGGTGTGCCTTGTACTCCTTGTACATCTCGTTGCGGAAGGTGCCGCCCTTGGGATCGAAAGCGACTGCTACATGCGTCGGATTAAGATCCTTAAGCACGCTTTTCAGCATCTGCACGTAACCGAATACGGCGTTGGTCGGTTCACCCTTCGAGTTGGTGAGGTTATGGCGCACAGCATGAAAGGCGCGGAATACGTAGTTGGGACCGTCGATAAGTACTAAATGGGGCATAGCCATAGCCTGCCGATCAATCAGCTGCGGTCAATTTGTGTTTTCTACGCAGCAGCCATATCTGCCCGCTTTGCATTAACTGCGGAAATATCTATCCTCTCAGGTCGCTTTCGACTTTGGGTACGAAAGCAGGGGGAGGGGTTCGGATACATGCCTCTGGTTGAGCATACATCACTGCCTGCATTCGAAAAGCTGCGGCAGCGCGGCGAGAAAGTGCTGACGCTGAAACAGGCACTGCACCAGGATATTCGTGAACTGCACGTGGGGCTTTTGAACATGATGCCCGATGCGGCTCTGATTGCCACCGAGATCCAGTTTATGCGGTTGGTCGGCAGCTGTAACCAGATTGCCCAGTTTTTTGTTCACCCGTTTACGGTGGATGGCCTGGAACGCAGCAGTGAAACCCGGGAATATATCGACAATTACTACCAGAGTTTTGAAGAGATTAAGGCGATGGGGCTGGATGCACTGATTATTACCGGTGCCAATGTCACCAACCCGTCTCTGGATCAGGAGCCGTTCTGGGAGCCGCTCAGGGAGGTGATCAACTGGGCAGAAGAGAGTGTTACCTCCGTCCTCTGTTCGTGCCTTGCCACGCATGCGCTGGTCAAACTGCTCTACCATATCGATCGCAAGCCGATGGGGGGAAAGCTTTGGGGGGTCTATCCCCATCGTATCGTGCACGAGGAGCATCCGCTGCTGCGCGATATCAATACCCGTTTCGATGTGCCGCATTCGCGATTTAATGCCATCCATCGCGAGCCGATGGAGCGGGCAGGTCTCACCATTCTGATCGAGAGCGAGGTGGCCGGTGTGCATATGGCGGTAAGCCCCGACCAGTACAGTATCGTCTATTTTCAGGGGCACCCCGAATACGATACCAATAGCCTTCTTAAAGAGTACAAACGTGAGGTGCGCCGGTTTGTCGCGGGTGAGCGCAGCGATTATCCGCCGCTTCCTGAGCACTATTTCAACAGTGATGCGGCAGCGATCGCCGAGCGCCACCATCATGCTGTACTGAAGGCGCTGGCTAAAGATAAAGAGGTGCCAGCTTTTCCGGAGGCGCATCTTGAGCCGCTGCTGGATAACACCTGGCGAGATACGGCCAAGTCCATCGTCAATAACTGGCTGGGGCTGGTCTATGAACAAACCGATTTCGAGCGGCCGCGGCCGCAAAACCAATCCGCCTGATTCAGGCACATTGCAAGGAGATATTGATGAAAACAGAAACCATTGCCATTCACGAAGGATATGAGACCGATCCGACCACCAAATCGGTCGCCGTGCCGATCTACCAGACCGTGGCCTACGAGTTTGATAATGCCCAGCACGGTGCCGACCTCTTTAACCTTGCGGTGCCGGGCAATATCTATACCCGTATTATGAACCCTACCTCCGATGTGCTGGAGAAGCGTGTTGCCGCACTTGAAGGCGGCATTGCCGGTCTTGCGGTCAGCTCCGGCAGTGCTGCGATCACCTATGCGATTCAGACCATCGCACGGCAGGGCAATAATATTGTCACCGTGCCGATGCTCTACGGCGGCACCTACACCCTGTTTGCGCATATGCTGCCAAGTCAGGGCATCGATGTTCGATTCGCCGAGGATGATCGTCCCGAGAGTCTCGAAAAACTGATCGATGAAAACACCTCTGCGGTCTATTGCGAATCGATCGGCAATCCGGCCGGCAACATTGTTGATCTTGAAGGGATCTGCGCCATGGCCGATCGCCACGGCGTGCCGGTGATTGTGGACAATACCGTGGCACCGACACTGATCCGTCCGATCGATTATGGCGCATCGATCGTGGTCTATTCGCTGACCAAGTATATGGGTGGACACGGCAACTCGCTCGGCGGTCTGATTGTCGACTCCGGTAAATTCCCGTGGGCAGAACATGCTGATCGCTTCCCGATGCTGAATCAGCCCGAGCCTGCCTACCACGGCGTGGTCTATACCGAGGCGCTGGGCCCGGCAGCATTTATCGGTCGTGCCCGTACGGTGCCACTGCGCAATACCGGTTCAGCACTCAGCCCGTTTAACGCCTTTCTGATTCTGCAGGGGATCGAGACGATATCACTGCGCATGGAGCGCCACTGCGACAATGCCATGGCCGTGGCCAGGCATCTGCAGAAGCACCCTGCCGTGGAGTGGGTGCAGTATGCAGGGCTGGAAGACTCTCCCTATTATGCGTTGTCTCAGAAATATACCAATGGACGCCCCTCGGGCTTGCTCACCTTCGGCGTGAAAGGCGGCTTTGAAGCGGCGGAGAAGTTCTACGACGCACTCGCCATGTTCAAGCGGCTGGTGAATATCGGTGATGCCAAATCGCTGGCGGCACATCCGGCTTCAACCACGCATCGTCAGCTGACCGATGCGGAGCTGGCTTCTGCCGGCGTGACACCGGATATGATCCGCCTCTGTATCGGTATCGAGCATATCGACGACATCATCGCCGATATCGATCAGGCGCTGGAGGTGGCTTCAGCCTAAAGGCTTATGCCCTGATCGTTGCAACTGAGGCGCGGCATTTGCCGCGCCTCTTTCGTTAGCGGGTGAAGGTAAACTCGTCGGATGATGAGAGATCCGGATTGTATGTGTAACCAGCCAGGTCGAATGCCTTCATCTGCTCGGGATCATCCAGCCTGTTTTCAATGATAAATCGGCTCATATAGCCACGCGCCTTTTTGGCGTTAAAGCTGATGACGCGGTATGACCCCTTGCGCAGCTCCTTGAATACAGGGGTAATGATGCGCCCTTTGACTCTGGCCGTGTTGATCGAAGAGAAATATTCATTCGAGGCCAGGTTGATCAGGATGTCATCACCCTGATCTGCAAGTGACGCATTGATCGCATCGGTGATGATGTCGCCCCAGAACTGGTAGAGGTTGCGGCCGCGATCGGTGACAAGTCTGGTGCCCATCTCCAGGCGGTAGGGTTGCATCAGGTCAAGCGGGCGTAAGCTTCCATACAGCCCGGAGAGGATACGCAGGTGCTTCTGCATGAATGTAATCGCATCTCCATCCAGCGAAGGTGCATTGAGCCCCTGATAGACATCACCACTGAACGCAAATATCGCTTGCCTGGCGTTTTCAGGCGTGAACGGGGTGTGCCACTGCTGGAAACGCTGCATATTCAGGTCGGCGAGGTTCATCGAGAGCTTCATCAGATCGGCAATCTCGAAGCTGTCCTTCCAGCGCATCAGCTCGACCAGCTCGGCGGCATGCTCCAGATGCTCAGGCCGGGTGAAACCGGTAACGGGAACCGGGGAGTTAAAGTCGAGTTTTTTGGCGGGTGAGATGACGATCAGCATCGGGTAAGCCTAAGCGGCATGGTGAAATGTTGCACCCCCTCACAGATCGAGGCTTTTCGGCTTGATTTGGAAAATGGAAACGGCCATGCTCAACATATGTCACCGGACTCCTCACTGAATATTCACGACTCATTTATGCGCAGGGCCATCGAGCTTGCGCGGCGCGGTATCGGATCAACGCACCCCAATCCACGTGTCGGTGCGGTGGTCGTCAACAACGGCAAGGTTGTAGGGGAGGGGTGGCACGAGTATCCGGGTGGCCCGCACGGCGAGGCGGCGGCGATCAGCAGTGCAGGTGTCAGGGCAAAAGGGGCAACACTCTATGTGACCCTCGAGCCGTGCTCGGCTCACGGCAGGACACCACCCTGCACCGATGCCATTCGAGCTGCCGGTATTGCACGTGTGGTATACGCCTCATCCGACCCCAACCCTAAAATGGCCGGCGGTGGCAGGGTGTTGGCGGCGTCCCATATCGATGTGATCGGCGGTGTTATGAAGGAGGAGGCCGACCTTCTCAATCGCCCCTTCTTTCACTTTATTGAAACCGGGCGTCCCTATGTCACAGCCAAGGCGGCAATCTCGCTCGACGGCAAGCTTGCCACACACCGTCAGCATTCGCAGTGGATCAGCGGGCCGGAGTCTCGCCTGCATGCACACGGAGTGCGTGCGGAGGTGGATGCCATTGTGATCGGTGCAGGTACCCTCCATTACGACAACCCATCACTCACCGTGCGAGATGTTGAAGTGAGGGGGAGTGTGCCGATCCGGGTTGTACTCTGTTTCGAGACGCCGCCCTTTGCTGCAAACTGTAAGCTGCTCAGCTCCGATGCGCCGGTTCGCTTCTATGTGCGCAGCAGCAATGAGCACACGGAGAAGTGGCGCGCTGCAGGCGTGCAGATCGAGCAGCTCAATTCGCTTGATGCGATTCTCAGGCACCTTGCCGGTGACGGATACCTCCACCTTCTGCTTGAGGGGGGCGGCACACTGCTCGCCTCTTTCTTTGATGGGCGTTTTGCCGATGAGGTTTTACTCTATCAGGCGCCGATCCTGATCGGCGGACATGATGCGGTATCGTTATGGGGCGGCACCGGTGTCGAGAGCGTGGATCATGCCCTCCGGTTAAGCGATATCGAGCGCAGACAGCTGGGCAACGATCAGATGATTCGCGGTCAGGTTGTTTATCCCGTTTAAGCCCGGTTCCTTTTCATAACTGATTAGGCAGAGAAGAGTAAAACCGTCTATCCTCAAAACAGGATGGAGATAAGTACCTTTGATATTCGCAGAGTGCCGCTGCTGTGGCCGGTGCTGCTCTGGACGGTCGGCCTTCTGCTGGTGCGCAGCGATGCGGTTTCAATCTCAGTTGCAGCCACCCTCTTTCTTCTGATTGTTAGCGCACTGCTCTATCTCAGAAAATTTCAATTGGCAGTTGTTCTGCTGCTGGGGGTGGCCTGGGGCACGATCGATCTGCTGCAGGATGCATCTGATATGGCGGTGGATCAGACGTGGCTGAACAGTGATCTGCAGGTGACGGCCACGGTCGTCAAGGTGGAGCAGGGCGGTTCATCACTGCGCCTGCTGCTCTCTGATATTGAGCGAAGCGACGGAGAGTCCGTTGGCGGAAAGGCGCTTCTCTACCTCTACGGCAAAAGAGATCTGCTGCCCGATGCCGGGCAGCAGATTGCGGCGCTAGTCCGTTGGCGACAACCGCAGAACTACCGCAATCCCGGTGCTTTTGATTACAGATCCTGGTGTTTTGATCGCGCCATTGCTTTGATCGGCAGTGCAAAGGGCGATATCAGGGTGATCGATGATAGGGTCTCGCTGCTGGAGGTTGCCCGGGCGCGTATCCGTAGTGCGATTGCATTTGCCGGTGAGCGGGAGCAGGGGGTTCTGCATGCGCTGCTGTTGGGTGAGCGGAGCCGTGTTCAGGAGCCGGTAAGCCGGGTGTTTTCAGCAACGGGGACCGCCCACCTGCTGGCCATATCGGGCATGCATGTCGGTATGGCGGCAGCCTGGCTTTTCGCACTTTTGTGGTGGCTCTTAACCCGGCGCGAGGCCTGGATCGTGAAGCTGCCGGTACGCAACGTTGCCATGACCGGCGGCATGATCGGGGCGGTTGTCTACGCTGCGCTGGCCGGCTGGCCGCTGCCTGCGATCAGGGCAACACTGATGCTGGCGGCTGCAGTGGTGGCATGGCAGCTGACCTCAAAGCATGAGTCGTTCAATATCCTGCTTGCAGCCCTTGGGCTGATTCTTCTGTTCGACGCTTCGGCGATCACATCCATTTCGCTCTGGCTCTCCTTTGTGGCGACGGCAGCACTATTGTTATGGGGGAAACAGCCTGAGCGGAAGCAGTCACTCTCCTGGTCACAACGAATCGTGACTGGCTTGCGCATGCTGTTCTGGAGTTCGCTGCTGGCCATGCTGGCAACGCTGCCGATTGTCGTGACCACATTCGGGACACTTCCGCTCTACGGGCTGCCAGCCAACCTGTTGCTGGTTCCGCTCTACGGATTGATCGTACTGCCCTCTGCACTGCTGGGGGAGGTGGCGGCAGTAGCCGGAGCAGGCGTGGTAGCAGGAGCATTGATGCAGTTCAGTGGCACAATGGCGGGAGCGGGTATTGATCTGATCGAGGCGATTTCAATGCTTCCGGCAGGAACCATGTATGCCGTTCTGCCACCACTCTGGCTCTCCCTTCTTTATGTCGCAGGCATGGTTGCGGCTGGGGTTATCTGGTGGAAACAGAAAAAACGAGCTGCTTTACTGATGTTACTGCTGACCTTGGGCGGATATCTCGGCTTTATCCTGCAAGAGTCGGATGTGGATAGACCGATGTGGCTGGTCTGGGATGTCGGGCAGGGAGCCGCCTCCACCCTGCTTTTGCCCGGAGGAGAGGTTTTGAACATTGATGCGCCGGGATATGAAGGGAGTCGTTTCAATGGCGGTACGACTGTCGCCACCGGCCTGCGTGCAGTGGGTCAGTTGCATGCCGATGTGCTGATATTTACCCATGCACAGTCCGACCATCTTGGTGGCGCACTTTCACTTGCTGAAGGTCTTAATTGGATAGGGGAGATATGGTTGCCGGATGTACCTTCGGCACACGGGCACAGGAGTGTTCAGAGGCTTATTACAGCAGGATCGGCAGTAAGGTGGCTCTCTCGGGGCGATCGGGTTGCGGGCAGAGGCTACGTGGCTGAGGTGCTATGGCCTCCGAAAGATTATGCGCCGGCCAATCGCAACAACAGCTCGCTTGTTGTATTGATCAGGCTGAGCAACGGAATCAGAGCCCTGTTTCCAGGTGATATTGAGGCAGAAGTGGAGAGGCAGCTGCTGACCGGTGGCCTTGGCCCGGTTGATGTGATGCTCATGCCGCACCATGGCAGTCGCAGCTCCAGTACGACTGGGTTTGTGAAGCAGGTGCAGCCGGGCTTCGTTGTGGCACAGGCCGGCAGGAACAACCGTTACGGCTTTCCAGATTCCCGGGTGGTGGCGCGCTACCGGGAGAGTGGGGCCGTGTTCGTTAATACGGCGGACGGGGCCGTGCTGATGGAGCTTTCCGCATTACCAGCGCTGCAGCAGCGGGAACCCGGCATCTCAAGTCGTCGCGATATGGCACTGAAGTGGTGGCAGCCGTGGTGATTTGACGCCTCAATTGTCCTGATTCGAGAACTTTCAGCGGGGTGGGTGACTTCTGACCCTCCCGTCACCATAATTGCGCCCACTCTGTAATCTTCCCGGCCGTTAGATTTACAATTGCCAGCCTGGATTTATACATCGTGCATGCATTTGATGGACAGAAGAGAGTGTTGTTTTGCAGCTGATCTGGGCTGCGCATGGAGGCTTGAGTGATTGAATTTATCCAGCAGGGCGGCATGGTCATGTACATCCTGCTTGCGGCATCGATACTGTCGCTGACGATTATTTTTGAGCGTGGCTGGAGCCTGCGTCGTTCCGTCGTTATTCCACTGCAGGAGGTGAACCGGATTGAATCCGCTGTTCGTTCCGGTGATGTGAACTCTGCCATGCAGGTCTGCCAGGACCACAATACCGCCATGAGCCGTATTCTCTGGGTTGCACTTGCCAATCGCGGCGTAAGTCGCTCGGTAATGAAGGAGATTCTCGAGGAGTCCGGGCGCCAGGAGGTGGCGCATATGGACCGTTTCATCGGCGTGCTTGGTGTAATTGCCGCCATCGCACCGCTGCTCGGACTGCTCGGTACTGTGATCGGTATGATCGAGGTGTTCCAGCAGATTTCACTTGTGGGCGTAGGTAAGGCCGATGTGCTGGCCGGAGGTATCTCCAAGGCGCTGAACACTACTGCATTCGGCCTCTCCGTGGCGATTCCATCGCTGGTGGCTTACCGTTATTATGAATCCCGCGTGGACCGTTTTGTGCTTGAGATCGAGCAGCATGCGCTGCGCTTTGTTGAACTGCTGAAAGGTGAGCGCACGTGAAATTAAGGCAGAAAAAACGCGCCGACTACCTGGTGGATATTACGCCACTGGTGGATGTCGTGTTTCTGATGCTGATCTTTTTCATGGTGTCGACGAGTTTTAATCTCTCTTCAAGTCTCAAGCTGGATCTGCCAACCAGCAGGGCGACGGCCGCAGATCAGGAGTCCAAGCAGGTGACGATTGCGATCAACGCCAAAGGGAAGCTCTATGTTCAGGATGAGGAGGTTGAGGATGCGGATCTGCGCAAACGCATTCTTAACGTATCCAAGGGTGACCCGAGCTTCCGTGTGGTTCTCAGGGCTGATGCGGATGCGCGACATAAACGGGTCGTTTATGTGCTCGATACGCTGCGGGAGCTGGAAATGACTAAGATCGGTATTGCAACTGTTGCAGCCGATGATGTGGAGACACGCTGATGCGTATTGTACAGAAATATGGCGGTACCTCTGTAGGGACGCTTGAGCGGATCCGCAAGACCGCTGATATCGTTCAGGGTGAATTGGAACGGGGCAATCAGGTTGCTGTTGTTGTCTCAGCCATGAGCGGCGAGACCAACCGTCTGCTGGCTCTGGCCTTTGAAGTCAGTGATGCGCCAGCAACGCGAGAACTCGATGCCATGGTTGCAACCGGTGAACAGGTGAGCGCGGCACTGCTGGCTATGGAGTTGCAGACACGCGGCATCAAGGCCTACTCTTTTAACGGGGCACAGGCCGGTTTCAAAACTGATAGCAGCTTCGTGCGCGCCCGTATCACTGATGTGCAGAGCGATCATCTGATTGAACGCATGGAGCGCTTCGAGGTACCGGTGGTGACCGGTTTTCAGGGTATTGATGCATCGGGCAATATCACCACGCTTGGTCGTGGCGGTTCGGATACATCTGCCGTGGCGCTGGCGATTGCCGTGAAAGCGGATGTTTGCGATATCTATACAGACGTCGACGGTATCTATACCACCGACCCGCGTATTGTTTCCAGGGCGCAAAAGATGGATCAGATCTCCTTTGAGGAGATGCTCGAGTTCGCCTCCCTTGGTGCCAAGGTGCTTCAGACCCGTTCGGTCGAGCTGGCGATGCGTTACAATATGCCGATTCATCTGCGCTCCAGTTTTGATCTGGTGCCGGGAACAATGGTAACAACAGAGGATGAGAAGATGGAAAGAGCAGCAATTTCAGGCGTCGCCTACAATCGTGACGAGGCGAAGATCACCCTTAAGGAGATTCCCGATCATCCGGGTATTGCCAGTAGTGTATTCGGCCCGGTGGCTGAAGCCGGAATCAATGTCGATGTGATTGTCCAGAATGTCAGTGAAAAGGGGCACACCGATATTACCTTTACCGTTCCCAGAAGTGACTATGCCCAGACCATGAAGATCATGGCCGGGATCAGCAAAGACATCGGAGCCAGTGATCTCAAGGGCGATAATACGGTCGCCAAGGTGTCGGTCATTGGTGTTGGAATGCGCTCGCATGCCGGCGTTGCGCAGAAGATGTTCCAGGTTCTGGCCGCTGAAGGTGTGAATATTCAGATGATCACTACCAGTGAAATCAAGATCACCGTTGTGATTGACGAGAAATATGTCGAGCTGGCAGTGCGTGCGCTGCACGGTGCCTTCGGTCTGGACAGGGAACAGGCTGCAACCTGACCACTCTTCTACCTTGCGCTTTCACAGATTGTAGTCTATTAAGGTAAGCAGAGGAGAATCCATGCTTATTTTGACACGAAAAAAAGGCGAAGCTATTTCGATCGGGGACAACATTCAGATTCAGGTTTTGAACGTAAAGGGGGGTCAGGTGCGTATCGGCATCGAAGCACCCCGTGAAGTGAGGGTCAATCGCGAGGAACGGGTTGAAGGTTCTGCATCCCCGAATCTGGCGGCTTCTGTATAACATCATCACAACTTCAAGAGACATTTCTTGATGTGTTCGTTCGTATTCCGCAGTTCCGGACTCATGCCGTGGCGAATTTGCGGCCGCTAACGCGCTTGCATCGTTGCGTTCAAAGGAGGGGGGGGGCTGCAACCATTGCTTTGCTGAACCCTGCCTTTGGCGGATGGCAAATTATTTTAAGCCTCTGTTGCGCGTATAACCCCTCGCAATAAAATAGTTTAAAGGACTACCTGAACAGAGGATGCGCCGCTATCCTTACCGCCTATGCGCTATTCCAAATTTTTCGTACCCACTCTTAGAGATGATCCTGCTGATGCTGAGGTGATTTCACACAAGCTGCTGCTGCGAGCCGGCTTTATCCGCCGGGTTACATCGGGCGTCTATGATTACCTGCCGATCGGCCTGCGCGTGTTGCGCAAAATTGAAGCAGTTGTGCGTGATGAAATGGATCGTGCCGGAGCGCAGGAGCTGCTCATGCCAATGGTGCAGCCGGGAGAGTTGTGGGAAAAATCAGGGCGAATGGAGAAGTATGGTCCGGAACTTCTGAAGTTTCAGGATCGCCATGATCACCAGTCCTGTCTTGGTCCAACTCACGAAGAGGTGATTTGCGATCTGGTCAGCCGGGAGCTGCGATCCTATAAGCAGCTGCCAATGAATCTCTATCAGATTCAGGCCAAGTTCCGTGATGAGATAAGGCCACGCTTCGGCCTGATGCGGGGCCGGGAATTTATCATGAAGGATGCCTATTCATTCCACGCCGATGAAGCGTGTCTGGCAGCCGAATACCGCAATATGTTCAATGCCTACTGCAGCATTTTTTCCCGTCTGGGGCTGAAATTCAGGCCGGTTGAGGCTGATACCGGTTCGATTGGCGGCAATAATTCGCATGAATTCCATGTGCTGGCTGAATCTGGCGAAGACCTGATTGCGCATTGCGATGCCTGCGACTATGCGGCCAATGTCGAGAAAGCTGTATCCGGCCGAAACCTGCCGCAGGGTATTGTTGCGGACCTTGCCGAGGTACAAACGCCGGATGTCACATCGGCAGAAGATGTGGCGGCATTCCTCTCCATTGATGTGGGGCTGCTGGTGAAAACGCTTGTTTACCGGGCTGTAGGTGGGGAGGTCGACGGCGAGATCATTGCAGCGTGCGTACGCGGTGATGATCAACTGCAGGAGATTAAGCTGGCCCATGCCATCGGAGCCGATGGTGTGGAGATGGCAACCGATGCGGAAATTTCATCCATTGGTGGCGTTACCGGTTTTGTCGGCCCGAAAGGCTTGAAATGCAGATTGTTGCTGGATCGTACACTTGCAGGTGCAGTTGGCCTGGTTGCCGGTGCCAACCGCAAGGATCTCCATCTGACATGTCTTGATGTTGAACGCGATCTTGATTCTGTTGTGTTCGCTGATCTGCGCGAAACACGTGCCGGAGACCGTTGCGGCAGGTGCAGTGGCTCCATGCAGCTATCTCGCGGTATCGAAGTGGGCCATGTCTTTGAGCTGGGGACGCGATACTCCGAACCTATGGAGGTGCTTTTCCAGGACCAGGGTGGAAAACGCGCGACAGCTACAATGGGCTGTTACGGCATTGGTGTTTCGAGGCTGCTTGCGGCCATTGTTGAGCAGTGCTACGACGAATCGGGCATTGCATGGCCTGCCAATCTGGCACCCTTCAAGGTAGGCCTGATCACTATGGGCAAGTCGGAAGCGGTAAACGAGGCTTCCGAGGCGATCTATCGACAGCTTCTCGATGCGGGCGTTGAGGTGTTGTGGGATGAGCGCAATGAACGGCCGGGTGTGAAATTTAAGGATGCGGAGCTGATCGGGCTGCCGATACAGGTTGTGATTGGAGATCGTGGCCTTGCCGATGGCAATGCTGAAATCGGACTGCGTGGCGGCGACCGAAAATCGGTGCCGATTGCCGATGCGGTGGCCGAAACTCTGGATATGTTGCAGGGAGCAACTGGCTGAACGCCACTGAGCTGAGGCGCTTGCTGGGCGGGGTGTCTCCCAAGGCCCTGCTTGCCGGTGTGATGGTAGCAGGCTTCCTTGTCTCGCTGCCTATATGGATGGCTAGTACCCCTGAGGATAAACAGCACCTGTCTCAGAGTGCGGTGAAGAAGATGGTGGAGCAGAATGTTGATCTCCTTGATTTTGAGCCGGAAGAGAAAGAGGAGCTGCGCAGGATGTTACAGCCTGGGCCTGTTGATGATGTTCCCGATTTCGAACGCGATGTATGGGTAAAGGATATTGTGCAGACCATTTCACCGTGGGTCCCTGACGAGAAAGAGGCGGAAACCATTGCCCGCTGGGTTTATGTCTACAGCAAGCATTTCGACCTTTCACCGGAGCTGGTTCTGGGGGTCATTGCCGTGGAGTCTCGCTTCGACCATTTTGCAGTCAGTAACGTTGGTGCCATTGGCCTGATGCAGGTGATGCCGTTCTGGAAAAATGAGCTGGGAAGCCCCTCTGATAACCTGCTGGAGATCGAAACCAACCTGCGCTACGGCTGCGCAATCCTTCGCCACTATATCGATCGCTATAACCATCTCGATCGAGCACTGGCGGCCTATAACGGGTCACTTGGCAAGCAGAAGTATCCGAACAAAATCTATAAAAGCATGAAGAAGTTCAAAGCCACCGACTTCGGAATTTAAACGGCTTCCAGAACTACTTTTCTGAACATCTCCGCAGTCAGACGGCCGGTCTGAGTGTTGTATCTTGAGCAGTGGTAGGAATCAATAAGTGTCCGCCCATCGGGAAGGACGTGGCGGGCGCCGTGGGCGAAGTTGTGGCTGTTTAACTTCAGGCTGTATGCGCGCTGCACGGCATCATGCGCAACCCTGCCGAGGGCCAGCAGGTTGCACTCCCCCGGCAAGCTGGCGATTTCGCTTTGCAGGTAAGGAAGGCAGTTGCTTATCTCAGAGGATTTCGGCTTGTTCTGAGGCGGTAGGCATTTGACAGCATTGGTGATGCGAACGCCATGTAGCTGTAATTCATCATCCGCGTATTTTGATGCCGGAGCCGATGCAAGCCCGAGCTCGAACAGGGTCCGATAGAGCAGTTCACCGGATGTGTCGCCGGTGAAAGGGCGACCGGTTCGATTGGCGCCGTGCATGCCCGGTGCCAGCCCCACGATAAGCAGCCTGGGTTCTGCATCCCCAAAGGCCGGAACCGGCGCTGCATAATAGTCCGGATGTTCCTTTCTGATCTGTTTGAGGTGAGAGGCAAGTCGGGGACATGATCTGCACCCAGCATGAAATTCAGTCACGATGCCCCAATTGTTCGGCCAGAGCGCGAAGGGCCAGGCCGCGATGAGAAACCGAGGCCTTCTCCTCGGGCGTCGCTTCGGCAAAAGCCTTGCCGAGTGCCGGGCAGTAGAAGAGAGGGTCGTAGCCGAAACCACTACAGCCGCTGGCTTCCGAAAGGATATAGCCATCCACTTTCCCTTCGGCCGTTAAGGGCGTCCTGCCATCGGGAAAGGCAAGATGAAGGGCGCAGATGAACTGGGCAGCGCGATCGGAAACCCCTTCAAGATCATGCAGCAGTTTACTGTTGTTGTCGGCATCCGTTGCATCAGCCCCTGCAAAGCGGGCTGAATAGACACCGGGAGCGCCGTTCAGTGCATTGACACTGAGCCCTGAATCATCCGCCAGTGCAGGTCTGTTGTTGGCTTTGGCAAAGGCATCGGCCTTCTTTTTGGCATTACCGGAAAAGCTGCCTGCATCTTCAACCACATCGACAAACAACGTATCTTCAGCCGGAGTCAGACAGATGCCCAGCTTGCCGAGAATGGCTTCGATCTCATGCCGTTTCTTGCGGTTGTTGCTGGCAACGACAATTTCCATATTCAGGCGGCAGCTACAGCGCTTCTCTGATATTCAGCAAGATCGTGAATACCTTTATCTGCGAGCTTTTTCAGTGCCATGAACTGATCCCAGTGCAGGGGCCTGTCTTCTGCCGTGGCCTGAACCTCGATGACACCGCCATCTTCGGTCATGATGAAGTTGGCATCCATTTCAGCCTGAGAATCTTCAGAGTACTGGAGATCAAGCAGGGGTGCGCCATCCACAAATCCACAGCTGACAGCGGCAACCTGACCGATGATCGGATCCGACTTGAGAACGCCCTCTGCAAGCAGCCTGTTGATTGCAATGCGCAGTGCCACCCATGAGCCGGTAATGGCTGCAGTGCGCGTACCGCCATCCGCCTGCAGCACGTCGCAATCGATGCTGATAGAGCGGGGGCCGAGTGCTTCAAGGTCCACAACTGCCCTGAGTGAGCGACCAATAAGTCGCTGAATCTCCACGGTTCTTCCCCCCTGCTTGCCTCGAGCTGCCTCGCGGCCGCCGCGAGTATGGGTGGCCCGTGGCAGCATGCCGTATTCAGCAGTCACCCACCCTTTTTCGGTATTCCTCAGGAATGGGGGCTGTTTCTCTTCGACGCTTGCCGTGCAGAGCACGCGGGTATGGCCGAAGGAGATCAGGGCACACCCCTCCGCATAGCGATTGAACGATGTGTCGATGGAGATCGGGCGGAGTTCATCCGCCTGGCGGATTTCGCGCATAATTAATCCTTTTGCATTCCGTTTTCGAGCCATGTTTTCATATCAGCTGCCGATTTGACACCCGATGCCATGCGCCCGTCACCGGCAATGAATGTCGGAGTGCCATTGATGTTCAGTCTTTGGGCAAGGGTCTGGATATCATCAATAGGGGTTTTGCATCTGGCAGCTTCTGGCACAAACCTCTCCAGCATCACCTTCTGCAGCATGCTGTGCTGCTCCTTGCTGCACCAGATCGCTTCTGATTTGGCTCGGGCATTCGGGTGAAGCTTCTCCAGCGGATAGAGGAAGGTATAGACGGCCACACCTTTCAGGTCGACCAGCTCTTTCTCCAGTTTGCGGCAGTAGGGACAGTCAGGGTCGGTGAAAATGGCCAGTTTCAGCTTCGCACCCCTGTCGCCGGAGAGAATGGCCTTGTCCAGTGGCAGTTCACTCCAGTCGATGCGGTTGATCTGCTCCTTGCGCTCGCTGGTCAGGTTTTTTCCCGCCGCGGTATCGATAAGGCTTCCACCCAGTACAAAGTATTTTCCCTGGGCATCGGAGTAGAAGATGTTTCTGCCGCTGCGCACCTCGAACAGCCCCTCTATCTGGGTTTTGCGCACTTCATCCACACGCTCGACATGCAGCAGTTCTGCTGATTTTTGAGCGATCGCGTGAATATCAGCATTGCCAGCGGCAGCCGAAGCGGCCGCAGGAACCAGAAAAGATATGAGTAAGAGAAACAGGCGCATAAAACCTCCGCGGATTGAATGATATAGCATCATGATGGATCAGTGGCCGCTGTGAAGGGGGGCGCTCTGCACCTCCGGGAGTAGAACTTCAAGCAGTTGATCGGAAAATTCACTGTTTTTCCAATCCCTGGGGCCACGGTGTATCTGGCTGATATCCCCATCGGCATTGATAACGATGGTGGTTGGGAGGGCCTGAGCCCCCAGCTTGCGTGCCTGAATCTCATCGCTGAGCAGGAGGGCTGTTTCAATGCCGGTCTCGTTGAGGAACTTTTCCGCATTCTCCGTTTTCTGATCAAGTGAGACAGAGAGGACCTTTATATCGGGGTGGTTGCTGACCCACTCGCTGTAAGCAGGCATTTCGGCGCGGCACGATGGACACCATGAGGCCCAGAAATGAACCAGAACAGGTTCACCCTTTAGCTCATCAAGCGAATAGGTGGTGCCACTTTCATCCATCCATTTGAAATCGGCAGCATGGGCTGGCACCCATGAGAACAGCACCAGCATCAGTGCCGCAAACCAGCGAATCATACTCATCTCCTACCCGGCACCTTCAGCCGGAAGAACCGGAATCTTGCAGATAATGGCATGGCACGCCATCATTCCGCGCCATGCGAAAAGTACTTGCTATATTCCTTGCTGCAACATTGCTGTGCGTAAGCTCTGTTCCGGCATTTGCGGAAGCGGCAAGTTGTGCCGGCCCGGAGGTCGCTGCCATAACTGCGGGCGGTGAACATGCCATGCATCACGATGACGGGCTTGATGAGGCCCATCTTGGGCATGATCACTCTGCAGGACTCTCGGCAGACTGGCAGAAGGACCGTATCGAGTGCGGCTGCGGATGTCATCGTAGTGTCGATGCTTTGCCCCATTTGCTGGCGCCACATACCTTTACTTCAATAAACCTTGAAACCGGGGTCGAGTCCCGTGAGGCTCCATTCAGGCTTGAAGTTGCACTTGTCTGCAGTACTCCGCGTATTCCCATTCCGCCTCCACAATCTATTTCCTGATTTTCTAAAACCCGGATGCCGTCCTCAGGATGGCCCGTTTGCGCGTGCTGTCGGGCAGTTATGCCTGTTCGCCTGCGCTGTTAATCATTAAATATATTCTGGAGAAGAACATGAAATTCGTAAAATCTCTGGCCATCGCGAGTGCGCTGGCTCTATCAACTATTTCTGCCGGACAGCAGGCTTATGCCAGCGAGTGCGGCCTCTCATGCTGTATCGCCGCAGGCGTTGACGGTATCGGTTCGGCAACCGGCCTGACTGTATCCCTGCAGTACGACACCATGCTGATGAAAACCAACAAGCGGGGCACCAACGAAATCACCCCTCAGCAGATTATCAGTAATCAATTGGCTGGCACTGCAGGCATGTATGCGGTATCGAACAGCATGACCATGCAGAAGATTGCTGCCAACTTCGCCTACCGCATGGATGAGGACAACGCCTTCGTGCTGACCGTTCCCTATATCATCAACGATATGGAGATGATGATGGGCATGAAGATGATGCCGATGTCTCCCATCGTATATTCCCTCAACAACATGGATACGATCGAGGGTCTTGGCGATATCTCGCTGCTCTATCTGCGCGATGTCTACAAGGATGCCGATATCCGTACACGTCAGCGCTTCTCGGTCGGTGTAGGCATTAAAGCACCAACAGGCGCCTCCAAAGCGCGTACTCGAAGCGGCCACCTGGTTCATATGATGATGCAGGCGGGTACCGGTTCCTGGGACGGGCTCTTGATCGCAAATGGCACCATGGCTTTCGGCGAACATGAGGATGGTGGTGCCCAGTGGCTTGTTTCCCCATCTGCAACCTATCACATGACCACCCGTAACTCGCTCGGCTATAAGGTTGGCGACCGTCTTAATGTCGACCTCTCTACCCGCTACCGTGTTACCTCCAAGTTCAATGTGAAGCTTGACCTGAATGGCGTCTACTCTCAGAAGGATAGTACCGATGGCACCAAAGATCCGAACTTTCTCAATAATATGATGGTACCTGCAGCCTATCAGCGGACCGTCAATGTGCTTGATAATGTGAATAATACCGGTCTGGCTTCTCTCTTTGTTTCACCGGGATTCCAGTGGATTGTTGCTGATGGCGTAACCCTGAGTGGTGAATACCGTATTCCGGTTTATCAGGACGTAAGGGGTATTCAGCAGGTGACCGATAACTGGTTCTTCCTGCGTGCGACTGCAGCATTCTGATTGGGAGGGCAGGCCGGAGTGAGGCTGTGTATCAGTCCGTGCGCTGCCTGCATCATGGCGCGTAAAGTGCGCGCCATATAAAAGTTGAGAAAGTGGGGTAGTGTTTCACTGCCCCACTATTCCAGAGAAATGAGGATGACTATGAAAGTTAAAGTTTTACTGCTTGCAGCACTGATGTTGCTGATGCCATCGCTGGCCGCAGCTGAGATAACTGTTGAAGATGCCTGGGTTCGCATGCCGCCACCTGTTGCTGATACGGCTGCTGGCTATCTCACCCTGAAAAACAGTGGTGACCACGATGTCGAGGTTGTCTCCGTGGAGAGCGATGCCGCGACCAAGCCCGAGTTTCACAGCATGTCGATGCATGACGGCATGATGCATATGATGAAAATGGACAAGGTGATCATCCCTGCCCATGGCGAACTGAAATTCGAGTCGGGAGGCAATCACCTGATGTTAACAGGCCTGGCTCGCCCCCTGAATGCCGGTGATCATGTGATGCTGACTATCAAAACCGCAGATGGCGGCTCGGTGATGGTTCATGCAGAGGTTCGTGATGTACGCATGAAGGATTCGAATGATAGCGATCACGGAGGCCACCATCACGGCCACTGATTGATTTTATCCGCCTGAAGGCGGATGCGTATTGAGTGGATGGCGGAGATTACGATTTGATGTAATCTCCGCCATATCTTTTTTCAGGTCATGATAAGTATATGGAGGGCAAAATGAGACTGCTTTATTCGCTTATGATCGCCCTTTGCCTGTCCGCCCTGAGCGCCTGCGATATTGATCGCCATGAAATGCATGACGCGCGCCAGAACCTCTCCCAGACCATTAAGCTGCATCACCTGCATATGCTGATTAACCACTCCCTGCAGATGGCAACACAGGGGGCGGATATGAACCTGCAGGGGATAGAACATGGTCCCGCCATGCTGGTGAAAGCATCCGGGCTGCTAGAGCGTGCCATGACAGGCCCTGAAATGGCGAGTATGCATAAATTTGGCGGCGCTACGGCGCCGCTAATGAAAATGACCCATGAGCTTGCAGCCAGAGCAACTACGCTGATTGAAGCCATGAAGAAGCTCTCTACCCTGAGCGGGGATAAGGGGGCGATCCGGATGCTCAACCATGCCGTCGAGGTGGCGGCAACCGGCAGCAGCCTGATTATGCTGGGTCAGCAGGGAATGGCTGGCGATATTGATGCTGTAATGGTCAACCACGGGCAGATGATGCTGGGGGAAGCATCAGGTCTGCTGCGCGATATTTCAGGCGCTGATGAATATCGGAGTCTTGTTGCTGATGTGGTGAATATGCTGATCGGTATACCGGACATGCCTGTCGACCAGGGTGAAAGTCAGCCCCAAGGCGGCTGACCTGCAACATATTTTAGGGGGAAATTTATGTCTTCGTTCTTTTCCAGGCTGAAAACAGGGCTTTCGCGCAGCCGAGATGCACTCTCACAGATGGTGCCGGGCGGCTCCGTCGATGCCCTCTCCGAGGAGGAGTGGATCGATATCGAGGATGGGCTGATTATGGCCGATTGCGGCGGCGAACTTTCGGGTGAACTGGTGGCCAAGGCACGAAAGCGTCGTGGTGGCTCGGTGCGGGCATTGAAGGAGTCGATGCTCTTGATGCTGCCTGAGTTGAAACCCGTAAATGAACCTTCCAGCGGTCCGTTTGTGCTGCTTGTGGTCGGCGTGAATGGAACCGGCAAAACCACGACGATTGGCAAGATTGCTACGATGTTCCGTAAGCAGGGGAAATCGGTGCTGATCGGAGCAGCTGATACCTTCCGCGCTGCAGCTGTCGAGCAACTGGCCGTCTGGGTGGATCGGGCCGGCGCAGATATGGTGCGCCAGCATGAAGGTGCGGATCCGGCAGCGGTAGCCTTTGATACGATTCAGCGTGGAGTGGCGCGAAATTACGATGTGGTGATCGTGGATACGGCAGGGCGTGTGCAGACCGATCGTGGTCTGATGGATGAGCTGGCCAAGGTTCGTCGTGTGATTACCAAAGCATACCCGGAAGCGCCGCACGAGGTGTGGCAGGTGGTCGACGGCGGCACAGGCCAGAATGCCGTGGCTCAGGTTGAAAAGTTCCGCGAGGTGGCGGGAACATCAGGACTCATCGTCACCAAGCTCGATGGCTCCGGTAAGGGAGGCATCGTTCTGCAGCTTTCCCATAAGTTCGGCTTGCCTGTCCGTTATGTTGGTGTAGGGGAAGCACTTGAGGATCTCATGCAGTTTAATGCGGAGGAGTTCATCAGCAGCCTGCTGCCCGATCAGCCAGAATAGGGATCATTGGCTGTTCCATTGCCCGTAAAATAAAGAACCCCGCTTTTCAGCGGGGTTCTTTATGATGAAAAAATGTTATCAGTTTGAGGCGAGCTGACGCAGCACGTACTGCAGGATGCCGCCGTGCTGATAGTACTCGACTTCCTTCGGCGTATCGATGCGTACATCGACGATGAAGGATTTGATTGAACCATCCGGAGCGGTAGCGGTGACATTCAGCTCCTTTGCCGATCCATCTCCAATTCCAGTGAAGTCGTAAGACTCCTGGCCGGTCAGGCCGAGTGATTCAGCAGATTCGCCCGCTTTAAACTGCAACGGAAGAATGCCCATGCCGACCAGATTGGAGCGGTGGATGCGCTCATAGGTTTCGGCAATCACAGCCTGTACACCCTGAAGGCGCGGGCCTTTGGCTGCCCAGTCGCGCGATGAGCCGGAGCCATACTCCTTGCCTGCAATGACAATCGAGGCCACGCCTTCATCTTTATACATCATGGCAGCGTCATAAATGCTCATCTGCAATCCAGATGGCTGGTGCAGCGTTACACCACCCTCGGTTCCCGGTGCCAGTTTGTTGCGCAGGCGGATATTGGCGAAGGTGCCCCGCATCATAATCTCGTGATTGCCGCGACGGGAGCCGTAGGAGTTGAAATCCTTGGCATCAACGCCACGCTCCTGCAGGAATCGACCGGCAGGGGAGTCGGCTTTGATCGCGCCGGCTGGCGAGATGTGGTCGGTGGTGACCGAGTCGCCCAGCAGTGCCAGTACGCGTGCTCCCTTGATGTCACTGATCGGGTCAAGGTCGAAACTCATGCCCTCGAAGTAGGGCGGGTGCTGGATGTAGGTGGAGTCTGCATCCCATGCAAAGCGGTCGCCGCTTGGCGCTTGCAGATTCTGCCAGTTGGCATCGCCTGCATAGACGTTGCCGTAAGAGGCTTCGAACTGCTCGGCGGTGACACATGAGGCGACCACATCGGCCACCTCTTTCTGGGTTGGCCAGATATCCTTGAGGAAGAGATCTTCACCATCGCGGCCTTTACCGATCGGGTCGTTGTAGAGATCGATGTTCATCGTACCGGCAATGGCGTAAGCGACCACCAGTGGCGGGGAGGCAAGGTAGTTCATGCGTACTTCGGCATGTACGCGCCCTTCAAAGTTGCGGTTGCCGGAGAGTACAGAGGTGACTGCCAGATTGCCCTCTGCGATGGCGGCGGAGACCTCGGCAGGCAGCGGGCCTGAGTTGCCGATACAGGTGGTGCAGCCGTAACCGACGGTGTTAAAACCGAGCGCATCCAGATCCTGGGAGAGGCCTGCTCTGTCTAGATACTCGGTAACCACCTTTGAGCCGGGGCCCAGTGATGTTTTTACCCAGGGTGCCGCAGTCAGGCCGAGGGCAGCCGCTTTTTTGGCCACCAGACCGGCACCGAGCATCACCGATGGGTTGGAGGTGTTGGTGCAGGAGGTGATGGCGGCAATCACCACTGCACCATCATCAATGGTCACCTCTTCGCCGTTGATGGTCGTGGTGACAGCTTTGGTGGTGATGCCCGCTTCAGCTTTCACAGCCTCTACCGTCTTCTGGTAGACCGCTTTGGACTCGGTCAGTGCGATACGATCCTGCGGGCGTTTATGGCCTGCCAGTGATGGCACCACGGTGGACATATCAAGGGACAGATTTTCACTATAGATTGCATCAGGCGTATCTGCATCGCGGAACATGCCCTGCGCTTTGGCGTAGGCTTCGACCAGTGCAATATTCTCTTCGGAACGATTGGAGAGGCGCAGGTAGTTCAGGGTCTCCTCGTCGATCGGGAATATGCCGCAGGTTGCGCCATATTCAGGCGCCATGTTGGCGATGGTGGCCCGGTCAGCCAGCGGCAGTGAATCAAGCCCTTCACCATGGAACTCAACGAATTTGCCGACCACGCCGTGCTTGCGCAGCATCTCAACGATGGTGAGGACGAGGTCGGTCGCAGTTGCACCTTCCGGAAGCTCGCCTGTCAGTTTAAAGCCGACCACTTTGGGAACCAGCATGGAGACCGGCTGTCCGAGCATCGCAGCTTCTGCTTCAATGCCGCCTACGCCCCAGCCGAGTACGCCAAGGCCGTTGATCATGGTGGTGTGGGAGTCGGTACCGACCAGTGTGTCCGGGTATGCAACCCCCTCGTCATTAACGAATACGGTGCGAGCCAGAAATTCGAGGTTCACCTGATGTACGATGCCGCAACCTGGTGGTACAGCCTTGAAGGTTTCGAAAGCGTTCTGTCCCCATTTGAGGAAATTGTAACGCTCGCGGTTACGCTGGAATTCAATCTCTGTGTTTTTGGCTGCGGAATCAGCATGACCGAAGTTGTCTACCTGTACTGAGTGGTCGATAACCAGTTCAGCCGGGGCGAGGGGTTCGATCTTTCTGGTGTCGCCACCAAGGGCAGCCATCGCATCACGCATCGCGGCAAGGTCCACTACGGCAGGCACACCGGTAAAGTCCTGCATCAGAACGCGTGCTGGCATATAGGCGATCTCGTGGCTTGGCTCGGCCTTCTCATCCCAGTTGGCCAGAAAATTGATGTCATCGGCGGTCACGTTGATGCCATCTTCGCGGCGCAACAGGTTTTCCAGCAGCACCTTCATGGAGTAGGGCAGGCGACTTACATCCCCTGCGGTATCCAGCCGGTAGTAGGTGTAAGACTTATCGCCAACCTGTAATGAACTCTTTGCATCAAAACTGTTGCTCACTGGGCACTCCTGAAAATAGACATGTCACTAGAAAAAGAGGCTGCAATCTAGCGGCAGTTGAGCAAATTCTAAAGTGGATTGGTTTTTTCGCTGCAATCGGTGACAATGGCCGCATCGTGAGTTGCTGGAGGGGCGCGTGGACGTACTGATTGCTTATCATTCCGATTACGGGAATACCAAGAAGATGGCCGATGCCATAGCTGCAGGGATGAAGGTTGCCTCTCCACAGGTGTCGGTGAAGCTGCAAACGGCTGAAAATACTTCGCTGGACGATCTTGTTGCCGCCGATGTGGTGGTATTCGGCACTCCCGTGCATATGGGTTCCATGGCCTGGCAGCTCAAGCATTTGATTGATCGGGCCGGCAAGCTCTGGATGGAGGGTCTGCTGGAAGGAAAGGTGGGCGGCGTATTTGCTACGGGTGGCGGTTTTGGCGGAGCCGGTGGCGGCGTGGAAGCCACAATGATTTCACTGCATTCACATTTTCTCGAGCAGGGGCTTGTGACGGTCGGGTTTCCCAAATCACTTCCCGGTTATGCCGATGGTGGCCTGCAGTGGGGGCCGTATGGTCGTAGCGGTCACCATGACGGTATGCCGGGCTCGGTTTCCGAGGGTGCGCTTGCAGCAGCGCGCAGTTACGGGGCACACCTGGCCGAAGTGGCGGAAAAGCTGCTTAAGTAAGTATTAACCCTTGCAAACGCCTGGTTAGCGGTTTCGGCCCGCCTCATAAATGCGGATCGGAATGGCCTCGCCAAAGATTCGTGAAGGCAGGCCAACGGCAACCATTTTATAACCCTTGGCGCGGTAGAGCTTGCTGATCTCTGTTTTTGCCTCAACCAGATCGGCATACGATTTGCCAGTTCCGATATGCGCTTCGAGAAGTTTGTCGATGGCCGCTGTTTTAACTACTGAGTTACCGTAGACCTCAAAGCTGGCAATATTAAAGTTGCCGCTCCTCGCATCCCTTGCCGGAGCAGAAATATCTGAAGCCATCTCATTATCTGCCTGCTCCGCTTTAACAGGTTCAGCATGACTCACCGGTTTCTTTTTGGCGACGACAGATGTTTTCTCCTCAGTTATTTTCGCAATGCTTTTTTCGGACGGTCTTTTCTCAGATGGTTTTGCCGCCTCTGCGACGACCTGAACAGCTTCGGTCGCGGCTGGCTTTTGCAGGGCCGGCTTCTCTACCTCATTCGATACGACGGTTGGCATTTCAACAGCCGGTTCCGGACTCTTACTGACTGCCAGTTCAGGGACCGGTTTTTCGCCAGCTTCATTCGACTGTTCTACCGGCTGGAATGAATTATCAGCCTCTGTCCTTGCAGCCATGGATGCTGCAATCTGCTGTTGAACTTCCAGCTGTCTGGAAGGGTTCTCCTGTGTGGTCGGGGTGTTGTCATCCGGCAGGGAGGCAACAGCAAAGGTTTGCGGTTTAGTCTTTGCCGGGCGGGATATGACGGCTGCTGCAGGAGCACGCATTTTAGACTGGTCCGGGTAGGCGTTGATATCATCCTCATAGATCCTGATCATGACCATGTTATTGGCGGCTGGGGACGGCACTGCAACCGCGACACCCTTCAGTTCTGCCTTGCGGTAAGTGTTGATCACTGCGCTCCTGATGCTGAACAGGTCTTTCCTGTCTCTGCCTTCTCCCAGGAATCGTTGCAGTGCTTTTTCAATGGTTGTGGTATCAAGCAGGTTGTTGCCTTCAATCTCGAATGCGGCGATGTTGAAGGTTCCATCATTCGCTTTTTCAGCGGCAGGTTCAACAACTGTGCTGGCTGCCTCACCGGCTGCTTCGACCTTTGGTTCGGTGGTTTCAGGGTTCGCATTGTCAGCAGCAGTAGTCTCTTGTACGACAGTTTCGGCTGCCGGCGTGGCCGTGTCTTCAATGGCGGCGGATGTTTCGCTGTTCTCCGGTGAGGTCTGTGTGCCGCTTTCGGTTGCGGGTATGGCAGGCTCGCCGGTCTCGGCAGCCTGCAGATTAAAAGGCAGGGCAAGGGTAAGCAGGGCTGGAATTAAGCGATACAGCAAACGGTTCATATAACTCTCCGGCCGGGACTCGTTGCAGAGCACCGGAAACTCATTGTGGACGAAATTGTGGTGAATAACAGAGCGGCTTCCGTGTTTCGGGTCACGTTCTCAGGTGACTTGCCTGTTATGGAAAAGCAGTTCTGTTCTGCCCGACTCATGTGAAATGCGGCTCCAGCATGTATAGGGCATCGAAATCTGGCGTGAGGTTGCGATCGGGCCTCCAAGAGTGCGGGCGATGAGCAGGCGCATGAAGCCGGAGTGGGTAACGAGAAGCAGATGGCGCCCTTCATGGCTTTCACGGATTTCATGCCACCATTGATCGAGACGAACCAGCATCTCTTCGATGGATTCGCCACCAGGAGGTCTCATCCCCTCCGGATTTTCACGCCACTTTTCCAGAATGCCGGGATATCGCCGCTGAATCTCAGGGATGGTTTTCCCCTCCCATTCACCATAATGGATTTCAGCCACGCGCGGTTCGATAATGCAATCAATGCCGGCTTCACCGGCCCATGCGGTTGCAGGACCTGCACAGCGCGCAAGTGGCGAGGTGACAACGACATCGATCTTATCCCTGAGCTGCAGCCAGACGCGATTCATGCTTGTGCGGCCATCGGCGGTAAGCGGATCATCAATTTGCCCTCTGTATTTGATGCCGCCTTCAAGGGCACCGTGACGCAATATATCCATGGTCAGCATGGGGGCTCCTTATGCTTCTGCAGTTCAATTGGGTGTTGCAATTGCCCATAATGCGCTATGGTGCCCCGCAGAAAGAGAAAAGGAAGTGTATGCCGTGAGTGAAGACTTTGACCTGAACGATCCAATCAATATTGAAGGCATGAAGCATGTGCGCGGCTTGCTCGAATATATTGGCGAAGATGTCGGTCGTGAGGGGCTCAAGGAGACACCTGCACGTGTTCTGGCGGCCATGCACGAGCACTTCTCCGGTTATAAAGAGGATCCCCGTGATCACCTTGAAAAGACCTTTGAAGAGGTTGAAGGGTATGACGAGGTGGTGCTGGTCTCCGACATCGATGTTCACAGCCACTGCGAGCATCACATGGTTCCGTTTGTCGGCAAGGCGCATGTTGCATACATCCCGCGCGGCCGTGTAGTTGGTTTATCAAAGCTGGCGCGCGTCGTCGAAGGTTACGCCAAGCGCCTGCAGGTGCAGGAGAAGCTCACCATGCAGATCGCCAACGCCATTGAAGAGGTGCTTGACCCGAAAGGCGTAGCCGTAATTATCCAGTGCCAGCACTTCTGCATGTGCCACCGCGGTGTCCATAAGCCGAACTCCTGGACCACCACTTCAAAGCTGACCGGTGCCTTTATGAATAACCCCTCTTCACGTCTTGAGCTGTTTCAACTTATTGGTATGAATAAATCGTCAGACTGATTCTCCGCTATTTTCAGCGGAAGCCTAGCCGGTTTTCTCGTGTGCTTTGATTGCATCAATAAGCCAGTGCCGGAGATCTTCGCAGGCATTCACCGTTTGCTTACTGAGGTGTAATTTCAATCCGAGAAGTGAAGCGAACACAAGGACTCCGCCTAACAGGTAATACTGTTGATCTATTAAGGCCATCTGGATCAGTCCACCAAAGAAATCAGGCAATACATAGTTCAGGACATCACCAATATGGCCTGGAATGCCATCTCCTCCAAGGTATGTTTTGCCAGCCAACCATAATTTCCCTGCAGACCCAATGATCACTGCCGTGAAAGCAAACATTGCAGCGTAAAGCCATTTGCGAAGGAGGACATATGTGTTGATCGTTTTTCGCGTTTCTCCCCACTTGTCGTGATTGCCTGGGTTCAGGAAGTATGAAGCAGAAGAGCTGCTGTCTACGACCCTGAATTTACCGGGTAGATGGCCAGGAGCATAGTGTCCGGTTCTGTGTCGGATGCGTTCAATAACACTGCTATGAATTTTGATGTCACCAGTAATCGCAGGTATGGAGTTATCATACCTCTCGCCCTTGCACAGCTTCTCGATTTCACGCGGATGATAGCGGTAGTAGATGGCGAGCCCTTCACGCGAGTCGTAGATGCGGCCAAGGGCATGGCTTTCATCGAAGACCTTATCAATAGCATGATTGTGAGAATCACTTTCCACGGATGTTGCTGCCAGCTCTTTTTCCGGTGCGATATCGGGACTGCCTGCCAGGTCATTGAAATGGAGCTCTTCAAGGCCTGGTCTTTTCATCATCCAGTACAGGGCAACGTTGGCAATGCCGGCCCGACCGTAACCGCCGCCTACATTGGAGTGCATGCCGGAAAACCAGACCTGTTCAACCGTGGTCTTGGCATCCTTTTTCCCGGAGACCTTATGGATGCGCTCTTCAATCCAAAGTTCTGGCCAGAATGCAGCCCGCTCGTCATCAATCGCCATGGCATGGTAAGCGTAGCGGAGGTTGTCAGTAAGGTCGTAGTTATAGAAGCTGTGCGGAGCAATAACATTGGTGATGGACTCGACAACTGGGGAGATTGTTTTAATGAGCAGGGACAGAGGGTCTGGTGCATCTTTCTGTCTCGGGAAGCCAAGGGCGGAAACGGTATCCCAGACGCCCACGAACTGGATATCGATGGTTCCATGGGTCACGCCTTTGATTTCATCGATGTGCCGTAGCTCGCCCTTTTTGCTCTTCCTGTACTCTTTGAATTTTTCTTCAACGAGATTCTTTAAATCCCGGCGTTTTAAATCTTTACCATCGATCAATCCGCAGGCTGCGATAAAACCCGTAAAGGCCCGGATCGTGGCGGCGCCGCGACTGAAGCCAAAAAGGTATACCCGGTCTCCAGGAGCGTAATTTCTGGCAAGATACTCGTAGAGATCTCTTACATTTCTACTGAAGCCCCAGCCAAATGCGCCACAAAATGCCCGAAACACCCTGTTCTTCTGTGTGCCGACACCGTTGTCGTAAAATGCGATCTGCTCACTGGTATTATCATCCGAGTAGTGTTTATCCACTGCCTTGTAAATTTTGTAGACATTGGTGTCCGGCGTGGAGCCACCCAGGTTACCTGTTCCGTCGGCACAGAGAATGATGTTTTTTGACATAATCCCGCCCCCTACTTCCCTTTGTTACTGCTGTTTTTATATAGCAGAGAAGGCGAGAAATGCAATGATGGGGTGTTGGTTACAGCGCTCTAAATATGGCGGTGGTAGAGAAGCTTGTGGCGATACTCCTCCGGATCCTTGGTCTGGGTCATGGCTCCTCCGCGAGGGAACAGGGCATCGTAGAGGCGGGATACCCAGAAACGCAATGCGCCAAGCCTGAGCAGCAGTGGAAGCGCCAGCTTCTCCTCCTCA
The DNA here is from genome assembly GCF_002795825.1 of Mariprofundus ferrinatatus. Taxonomy (NCBI): domain Bacteria; kingdom Pseudomonadati; phylum Pseudomonadota; class Candidatius Mariprofundia; order Mariprofundales; family Mariprofundaceae; genus Mariprofundus; species Mariprofundus ferrinatatus. Next base: position 360,506 of record NZ_CP018800.1, read on the forward strand.
TCCAGCGGCCGCAGTGAAGTATAGCCATCAAGAAAGGCTTCGATGCGCGCATTGTCATCTTCACAGAGCAGCACAGCCTGTGCATTAAGCGAGATGGCAATATCCATCGCATAGGGAGCATCATGGGAATAGTAGAAATCGATCACCCCCGAAGCGTTGTTGCCTTCAAAAAGAATATTGTCGACAAAGAGGTCGCCGTGAATCACCCCTTTTGGCAGTGAATCCCAGCAGCAGGATTGCTGAAAGGCCAGCTCGTTCGTTAGAAGTCGGGCTGCTTCTTCACCATAGGTGCTTCGAGTACCGTCGAGCACCTCTGCAATCTTCTCCTCAAGCCATGGCATGCCGGTCGGATTGCCGCGCCGCTCCTCAAATTCAGCGCCGGCCAGATGGAGTTGTGCCAGTACACGTCCCGAAGAGAAGAGCTGCTCTTTGTTCAGTTCGTCAAGCGTCCGGCCGCTCAGGCATGAAACAATGCACCCCTGCTTGCCATGAATTTCGAAGAGCGATGATCCATCTTTGCGCTGCATGACATCAGGACATGCCAGGCCATGGTGGGCGAGGTGATGCATCAGGCGCATGAAATAGGGGAGCTCTTCTGCATTCATGCGTTCGAAAATGGTCAGGACAAAGCGGGCGCTGTTTTCACTCCCCTCGGTTTCGACAAAGAAATTACTGTTCTCTATGCCTGCAGCAATGCCTTCAAATGAGGTCAGTGTGCCGAGATTGTAATCAGCGAGAATATCAGAAACATCGGATCTGGTGAGTTCGGTATAGACGGACATGGCGGGCAAGGCTAGCGGATAGTTCGGACAAAAGTCATCCGAATCTCATGCGGATTTGGGGTGATTTTATTGTGAATGGGTGATCATGGCTCATTTTTTTCTCCTCTGGCTTAAGTCTTTTGCCATCCATCCGATGGAGTTTCAGATCTCTTTGTTGTAGCAATTGCTGGCCAGGGAGATATCTGCTGCTGGAGAAGGGGGGTGTATGACGCTGCGAAAGAAGAGTTTCTGGTTTACTGCGGTTGTCTCCTTTGTGTTGATCGTTATTTTTTCGGTGCTGACGATCCAGTCTTTCAACTATTTCAGCATGGGAACCATTCGTGAGCAGGGTCGCATGGCTGCTGAGATGCTGCGAATCACGCTGACCGAGCAGATGCGTACGGGGGTGATAGAAGAGCGCGAGATGCTACTCAAGCGGATGCGTACAATTCCGGGGTTGGTGGATGTTCGTGTGATGCGAGGGGAGCCTGTCATTCATCAGTTCGGGCCCGGGAAAAATGGTGAACAGGCCAGGCTCGATATGGAGAAGCGGGTGCTTGCTACTGGCAAGTGGGAGGAGTCTCTGATTGCTGTGGATGACGCTCCGGTCTACCGAATTACAATCCCCTATATAGCCAGCAGTACAGGGACGCTAAACTGCATGCAGTGCCATGATGTTCCCGAGGGAGCGGTTAACGGCGCGGTTACGCTTGGCTTTTCGCTTGAAGAGATGGAGAAATCTGAGGCCCTTGCGATTGTGCCAATTGTACTTCTTCTGATTGTGTTTGGCTTAGCGCTTGGCTATTTCCTCAAGCGCCTGCTCAAGCCTGTGGTCGCCACTGCTGAGAGCTTGCGAGGTGTAGTGGTTCAGGCTGAGAAGGGTGACTTCTCGGGGCGTATTACGGCAGCCAGTAGCGATGAGATCGGAGAGATCGCGACGCAGACCAACAATTTGATGGATACGCTGGAGCAGAGCATGGGCAAGATTTCTGCGTCAATCAGTTCCCTTGGCGATCGCACAAGCACCAGTAATAATGGACAGAACCTGTTGACCCACACCGTGCATGTTGTTGACGAGATGGTTGGGGCTGCACGTTTCAAGCAGGCGGTTGAGGATGATCTCGACCTGGATGAGATATATGCACGAATCCGCCGCGTGATGGGGGAGCATTTCGAGCTCACTAGCTTTTCCTTTTACAGCATTGATGGTGAGACGGAGGGGTTGAAGCCTCAGTTCGTTGAAGGGGTGGAAGGAGAGGCTGGGCTCTGGTGTGACCCGGAGATACTTGTCTCTCCCCAGGCGTGTAGGGCAAAACGGACGGCTGGCTGCGTGTCCAGTATTAATAATCCGCAGATATGTAGTCGCTTCTGCGGAGGTGAACAGAAGCATGTCTGTATCCCGATGATGCTCTCCGGGCGCGTAGGGGGAATTTTGCAGGTTGTCATGTCCGAGGATGATGTTCAGCGTCTTCCCGACATTGAGCAGACAGCTAGCATCTATCTTAACGAAGCGGCACCTGTAATTGAGGCGCGCCAGCTGATGCAATCTCTGAAAGATACCGCCATGAGGGATCCGATGACGGGCCTCTACAATCGACGCTTCCTAGAGGATTACATTGAGGTGCTGGCTGCCAATACGATTCGCCAGAAGTCGACACTCGGCGTACTTATGGTTGATGTCGATTTCTTCAAACAGGTGAACGACAACTATGGCCATGATGTTGGTGACCAGGTAATCAAGGGTCTTGCCGAACTGCTTAAGAACACAATTCGCACCTCTGATCTGGCTATTCGTTTCGGTGGCGAGGAGTTTATGGTGTTGCTGCCTGATACGGATGCCGATGGCTGCATGCTGCTTGCTGAGAGGATTCGTAAGGAGATGGAGGGCACGCAGTTTGCAACGCCTCAGGGGTCGCTGAAGAAGACGCTCTCTGTTGGTATTGCACTCTTCCCCGGCGAGAAAAGCGAGGGGTTCTGGGCCACAGTGAAGTTCGCCGACATTGCACTCTATCAAGCCAAGGAGCAGGGCAGAAATCGAACATTGATGTTTGAGAGTTCAATGTGGGACGAAGGCGGGGAGTACTGACCGAAGCGCAGACTCCACTCCCTGCGCCTGCTGTTTGAGGGCCAAGGGCTTCAAAACATTGTTCAGATGCGACTGAACGGCTAGCGTTCGGCTCCTTTATGTTGCGAGAATTTAATGGATAAAATCATCATTCAGGGTGGCAATGTGCTGTCCGGAACAATCGAAGCCAGTGGCGCAAAAAATGCGGCGCTGCCGCTGCTTGCCGCATCGATCCTTGTCGATGGCCCCGTCACCTATCACCGCATCCCGCACCTGAAAGATATATCTACGATGATGACACTGCTGGCATGGCAGGGTGCAGATGTTGCTTATGATGACCAGTACTGCCTGCATGTAGACACGCGACCCGCCTCCAAGTCCGAGGCGCCTTACGAACTGGTGAAGACCATGCGCGCCTCCTCACTCGTGCTCGGCCCGCTGCTGGCCCGCTTCGGCGAGGCGAAGGTGAGTCTGCCGGGTGGCTGTGCCATCGGCGCACGTCCTATCGACATGCATCTGAAAGGCCTTGAGGCGATGGGGGCCGAGATCGAGGTTGAGCAGGGCGATATTATCGCCCGTGCCCCGAACGGCCTCTCTGGCGCACATATCGTATTCGATCAGGTGACAGTGACTGGTACTGAGAACCTGATGATGGCTGCCGTGTTGGCGAAGGGTGTCACGGTTCTCGATAACGCAGCGCGTGAGCCTGAGATCGTCAATCTGGCTGAGTCACTGCGCGGTCTCGGGGCGAAAATCGAGGGCGATGGATCGAACAGCATCAGGATCGAGGGTGTCGACCGTCTTGAAAGTGGTGAGATGACCACGATCGGCGACCGAATTGAAGCGGCTACCTATCTGGCTGCCGGGCTGATTACCGGCGGGGATGTGACCGTAACCCAGATTGACCCTTCCATGCTTGAGGCATTTCTGGCTCGGGTGCGCGACACCGGTGCGCTTGTTGAAACCGGCGAGGATTATATCCGCTGCAAGGCGCAGGGGCGGCTGAAGGCAGTGGATATCCACACGCTTCCGCATCCCGGCTTCCCTACCGACCTGCAGGCTCAGTTTCTGGCGCTGATGACGTTGGCCGATGGAACCAGTGTGATCCGTGAGACGATCTTTGAGAACCGCTTCATGCATGTGCAGGAGCTGGCCCGCATGGGTGCCAGGATAAGGCTTGACGGTAATACCGCTGTGGTGACCGGTCAGGAAAAGATATCCGGCGCTCCGGTGATGGCAACCGATCTGCGCGCGTCCGCATCACTGGTGCTGGCAGGGTTGGCAGCAACAGGTGAGACCACCATTTCCCGCGTTTACCATATTGACCGCGGTTATGAACGAATTGAAGAGAAGTTGAGCCGGCTCGGAGCGAGAATCGAGCGGCACAGTGCCAGTGAGAACTGGGTGCAGGGAGCACGCTGAATGTCTGATACCCGACCGTTAACGATTGCCCTCTCAAAAGGGCGCATTCTTGAGCAGACACTACCGCTGCTCGAGGCAGCAGGTGTAACGCTGTATGAGGATGTGCAGAAGACGCGCAAGCTGATGGTGGATGGCGATATCGACGGCAAGCCGGTCCGCTTCCTGATTATTCGTGCCGCGGATGTCTGCACCTATGTTGAGCAGGGCGCTGCAGATATCGGTGTGGCCGGGCGCGATTCTCTTCTCGAATATCACCCGCATGTGTTTGAGCCGCTCGATCTTGGTATCGGACGCTGCAGGCTCTGTGTCTGCGGTCCGAAAGCCCTGGTTGAGGCTGGTCCTCCTGAACGCGGCAGCCGCATCCGGGTAGCAACCAAGTATGATCAGCTGGCAAGTGACTATTACATGTCGCAGGGAGTGCAGGCGGAGATCATACACCTTTACGGCTCAATGGAGCTGGCACCACTGGTGGGCATGGCTGAGCGCATTGTTGATCTGGTTGAAACCGGCAGCACACTCAAGGCTAACGGGCTGATTGAGGAGATTACATTGTGCGACATCTCCAGCCGCCTGATCGTCAATCCGGCCAGCTTCGCCACGCGTAAGGTGCAGATTCAGCCGATCATTGAGAAGCTTAGGCAAGCAGTAAACGATAGAGATAAGGGATAAGGAAAGGATTATGAGCAACATTCTTCGACTGGATTCGCAGCAGGAGGGCTTTGCAGAAAAGCTGGATGCACTGCTATCACGCGAGGCCGATACAGGTGCCGATGTACAGGATCTGGTAGCGGGCATTCTTGCCGACGTCAAAAAGCGCGGTAATGCGGCTCTTTGTGAATATACCGAACGTTTTGATGGCTGGGCCTGTACGGGTGAAACCATTGAGATCAGCCGCGAACGTATGGAAAAGGCGTGGAATGCCGTATCCGATATGGATCGCGAAGCCCTACAGCTCTCCGTTGATCGCATCCGCGCCTATCACGAGCATCAGCAGCAGGATGACTGGGAGTATACCGACAGCGTCGGCATGACACTCGGACAGCGTATCACCCCGCTGGACCGCGTCGGTCTCTATGTGCCGGGAGGCAAGGCCGCTTATCCATCTTCGGTGCTGATGAATGCCGTGCCTGCCGTGGTGGCCGGCGTTGAAGAGATCGTCATGGTGGTTCCGACGCCGGGTGGTGAGATCAACGAACTGGTGCTGGCCGCGGCATTCGTCTCCGGCGTGCAGCGCGGTTTCGCGGTAGGCGGTGCGCAGGCGGTTGCAGCCCTTGCTTATGGTACTGAAACCATTCCTGCCGTTGATAAGATCGTTGGTCCCGGCAACAAGTTCGTAGCAGCGGCCAAGCGACAGGTGTTCGGCACCTGTGGTATCGACATGATTGCAGGCCCTTCCGAGATTGTGGTTGTGGCCGATGGCGGTGATCCGGCATGGATTGCTGCCGATTTCCTCTCGCAGGCCGAGCATGATGAAGCGGCGCAGAGCATCCTGGTTTCCACAGACGCCCATCTTCTCGTTGAAGTGGCCCGCTCGATCGAGGCGCACCTGCAGGTGTTGCCGCGCAGCAAGATTGCGCGAGCCTCTGTCGAGTCGCACGGCGCGCTGATTCATGTGCAGAACTGGGAAGAGGCGGCAGATGTCGTTAATGTGATTGCTCCCGAGCATCTGGAGCTGGCACTTGAGAATCCGGACGAAATCCTGCCGATGATCAAACATGCCGGAGCGATCTTTATCGGCCATTTCGTGCCGGAGGCGCTCGGCGATTATATTGCAGGCCCGAACCATGTTCTTCCGACCAACCGCACGGCCCGTTTCTCCAGTCCGCTGGGTGTGTATGACTTCCAGAAGCGCAGTAGCGTGATTCGCGCCACGCGCGCGGCCGTAGAGGCAATCGGTCCGGCTGCAGCACACCTGGCGCACCGAGAGGGACTGCAGGCGCATGCGCTGACCCTTGAGCTACGCCTGAAAGAGAAAGCATGATAAGAAACGATATCAAAGCGCTATCGGCATATCACGTGCCGGACAGCAGCGGCATGATTAAGCTCGATGCGATGGAGAATCCTTTCTCCATGCCGGATGATTTGCGTAAACAGTGGGCAGAGAAACTGGCAGGCGTGGATATCAACCGTTATCCGGATGCCGATATGTATAAGCTGAGGGCCAAGATTGCCAGCCATGAAGGCGTGGAGCCTGAGCAGGTGCTGCTGGGCAACGGTTCGGATGAAATCATTCAGATGATCCTGATTGCCACTGTTCCGGGAACATGTGTGATACCGAGCCCGACATTCGTCATGTATAATCTGGTTTCACAGTGGCTGAAGCGCCCTGTGGCGACAGTACCTCTGGCTGAAGATTTCACCATGAAAGAGGAACACTTTTTGCAGGTGTGTGCACGCGAGAAGGCTGTGGTTGCTTTCCTTGCCTGCCCGAACAATCCGACAGGCAATCTTTGGCGTCAGGATAAGGTCGAAATGATTGCCCGGGGAATGAGCGGCATGCTGGTCATTGACGAGGCTTATGGCCCGTTTTCTGAGCGCACCCACAACCATCTTATCGGCCCCAATGTGATGGTGTTGAAGACCTTTTCAAAGGTGGGCTGGGCAGGCTTGCGAATGGGTTACCTGCTAGGTGATGCAGAGGTGATTGCACAGCTGAACAAGGTGCGTATGCCATACAATATCAATGCCCTGACTCAGGCTTCGGCAACCTTCCTGCTGGACCATTTCGATGTGTTTGAGAAGCAGGTGGCTGAGCTCCGCGATGAGCGTGAACGCATGGCGGCAGCACTGGCTGATATGAAGGGCATTGAAATATTCCCTTCCCAGGCCAATTTCCTGCTGGTCAGGGTGGAGAATTCGAATGCTGTGTTCGAGTCGCTAAGGCAGGCCGGTATCCTGATTAAGAACATGCATGGTTCAGACAGGCTGCTGGATAACTGTCTGCGCATCACGGTCGGCAGTCATGAAGAGAATGATGCGGTACTGGCCGCAATGAGGGGGATAGTGGCATGAGTCGAGAGGCAGCAATTGAACGCACCACCAAAGAGACTTCGATCAAACTGAGCCTGAATCTGGATGGATCGGGCAGTGCCGATCTTAACTCCTCGATTCCGTTTCTGGATCACATGCTTGAGCAGATTGCGCGCCATGGCTTGATTGATCTGAATGTCGATGCCAAGGGAGATCTTGAGATTGATGCGCATCATACGGTCGAGGATATCGGCATCTGTCTCGGTGAGGCACTCAGGGAAGCGGTTGGCAACAAGGCCGGCATCGTGCGCTATGGACATGCATATGTGCCGCTTGATGAGGCGTTGTCGCGTGTCGTACTCGATTTTTCAGGACGTCCGGGCCTTGAGTACAATATTCAATTCCCGAAAGAGACAGTCGGTGGTTTTGATGTGGAGCTGTTCAAGGAGTTTTTTCAGGCGGTTGCCAACCATGGACGCATCACGCTGCATATCGATGCGATTCGTGGCGATAACAACCACCACATCATCGAGACCGTATTCAAGGCATTCGGCCGTGCACTGCGCATGGCGCTTGAGTCCGATCCGCGCCAGTCAGGCATTCCGAGCACCAAAGGCGCCCTCTGATTTGTTGCTCCGCCCTTTGCCATCCATGGCTCCGGTCTCGGTACGTTCACATACGGGCTCGTGTGAATCGCCCGCCCCCGCATCGTGCGGGGAGTATGCAAGAGTTTCTTAAGAAGGACTTATGAAAGTAGGACTTATTAATTACGGCATGGGCAACCTGCACTCGGTGGCCAAGGCACTGGAAAAGGCCGGCGGCGAGGTTGAACTGGTTGCCGATGCCGAAGCACTGAAACAGTGCGACCGTATCGTTTTGCCGGGGGTGGGTGCATTCCGCGACTGTATCGGAGCGCTGAAAGCCAGCGGCATGGAGACGGCAATCAGAAGTGAAGTTAATGCAGGCAAGCCGTTTCTCGGTATCTGCCTCGGCATGCAGGTGCTGATGGACCTCTCTTATGAATTTGGCAGGTATTCCGGCATGGGCCTTATTCCCGGTGTGGTCAGGGGATTTCCTGAGGATCACGCGGCACGCGGCTTCAAGATTCCGCACATGGGCTGGAATGATGTGATCTTCTCATCTGAAAAAGAGAAGCATCCGGTGCTGCAGCCTCTGGAGGGTAAGCAGGTGTATTATGTGCACTCTTACTGCTGCATGCCCGAGAATCCGGATCACCTGCTTGCGGCCTGCTCCTACGGCGACTACCCGTTCGCAGCCGCGATCGGTCGTGACAACATTGTGGGTGTGCAGTTCCACCCGGAAAAAAGTCAGGGCGCTGGCCTGGCACTACTGGAGGCATTCCTGCAATGGAATCCATAAAGACGTTCGAACTTATTCCCGCCATCGACCTGAAAGGGGGGCACTGCGTGCGACTGAAGCAGGGGCGCATGGATGATGCCACCGACTACGGCGATGATCCGGCCGCCATGGCTGCCCACTGGCAGTCGCTGGGAGCCACGCGCCTGCATGTGGTGGACCTTGATGGCGCTTTTGCCGGCAAGCCGGCCAACCGGGCGGCCATTCGCGGCATCTGCGACGCCCTCGATATCCCGGTTCAGCTTGGTGGTGGACTGCGTGACCTTGCGATGATTGAAGGTACGCTGAACCTTGGCATCAATCGTGTAATTCTCGGTTCGATTGCAGTCTCCAATCCATCGCTGGTGGAAGAGGCGTGCAAGGCATTCCCAGGGCAGATATGTGTCGGCATCGATGCCAAAGGCGGCATGGTTGCCGTACATGGATGGGATGATGTCACCGATGTGAAGGCGGTTGATCTGGCGCGCAAGTTCGAAGATGCAGGCGTATCGGCGATCATCTACACCGACATTGCCCGTGACGGCATGCTGACCGGCCCGAACATCGAGGAGACGGTGAATCTGGCCAAGGCGATCTCCATTCCGGTGATTGTCTCCGGCGGCGTGGCAAGGATGGACGATGTGGCCGCCTGCGCAGCGCACGTTAATGACGGCATCTGCGGTGCCATTACCGGTCGAGCGATTTATGAGGGAACTATCGACTTTGCAGAGGCCATGAAGGTTCTTGGCGCATGAAACGGAACTCTTTCTTTCCTGCACGATGCAGGGCAAGCGAATGTGGTGAGCTCGTAAGCGAAGCGATTGGGTTCAGAGGGAAGCGTGTCCTGAGGCGTATCAAATGCTGAGCAAACGCATCATTCCCTGCCTTGATGTGGCACACGGCCGTGTTGTAAAAGGTGTTCAGTTTGTCGATATCATCGATGCGGGCGATCCGGTTGAAGCTGCGGTCAAGTATGATCAGCAGGGGGCGGATGAGCTCTGTTTTCTCGACATTCGCGCCAGCCACGAGAGCCGCGACACCCTCTATCACATGGTGACCGAGGTGGCGGAACACGTATTCATGCCGCTTACCGTTGGCGGAGGTGTGAAGGCGCTCTCCGACATCGAGAACCTGCTGCATGCCGGAGCCGACAAGGTCTCTATCAATACCGCTGCGATCTTTACACCAGAACTGGTCAAAGAGGCGGCTGAGCGTTTCGGCTCTTCCACGATTGTCGTGGCGGTTGATGCCAAGCGCGTCGAGGATCATTGGGAGTGTTTCACCCATGGCGGCCGCAAGCCGACCGGCATCAATGCAGTGGAGTGGGCCAAGCGCATGTCCGATTATGGTGCAGGAGAGATACTGCTCACCAGCATGGATGCCGACGGCACCAAGAACGGCTACGACATTCCGCTTACGCGTGCCGTATCCGATGCCATTACCGCCAATGTAGTGGCCTCAGGCGGTGTCGGAACACTCGAGCATATGGCTGAAGGGCTGAAGGCGGGCGGAGCCGACGCGGTACTGGCTGCCTCTATCTTCCATTTTGGTACCTACACCATCGCCGAGGCCAAGGCCTTTCTTGCTGCGCAGGGGATTCCCGTCCGTATTTGATTACTTGAAAAAAAATGCCATGCTTTATGATTAAAGCAACAGAAGGGGCTGGTATCGGTTAGGTGTGGCGTATTATTCGGGGTTGTTCTAAACCTCTGAAGTTGAAGGGCGGAGCCCCTCAAAAGCGTGCAGGAAGCATGTGGAGAACAGCAGGTCGCCAAAGTCTGGTTGCGATCTGCCTCCTGCTATGCATGGCATTGCCTGCCACCTCCTTTGCGACCGATCAGATTAAGGCCAGAGCGGACGATTTGAAGTCCGTCTATATCTTTAACTTTATACGTTTTACGGAGTGGCCCGAGAATGACTCCGGGCAGGGCGACTCAGCTACAACACTTAATATTCTCAACAACGACAGAATCCTGGAAATACTCGAAGCGATTGCAGCCAAGCCAGCAGGACGCCAGGTCGGCCTGAAGCTGCAGTCATGTAAAGATGAGGCCTGTATTCAGGGTAGCTCAGTGCTCTATATTGGAGAGTCAGAGTGGAGCGGGCTAGATCCCCTTCTCAAGCTTGTTGATGGACGCCCCATATTAACTATTTCCGATATCCCTGGCTTTGCCGAACGGGGCGGGATGATCGAAATCAAATATCACAACGAAAAACTCACCTTTGCGGTCAATTTGCAGGCTGTGGAACGCGCTGGCCTCTACATCAGCGCACAGCTGTTGCAGTTGGGTGATGTGGTTGGGAGGAAGAATGAATAGGACCTCTTCTACTTCTATTCAGCGACAGCTCCAGCGGTTTTTTATACTCACGCTGGTGATAACTGTGCTGATCATGGGGGCTGTATGGAGCATTTATAACCGGACCCTGCTTGAGCAAGAGGCTGAACGTGTACTGATTGTTGAGAGTGACATCATCGGCTCGGCTGCCAGGCCTGCATTGATGTTTAATGACCAGCGTATGGCTAGTGAGCTACTGCGGGCGATGAAGTTCGATCCGGATATTTCCGTTGTAAAGCTTTTCACAAGCGATGGTGATGTTCTGTACACATATACGGCTGATGATGTATCTCCGGAACTGGGCAAGGCGATCGACTTCCGGAGTAATCCCGGCAGCGCCTTCAATGATGGTAGCTTGCATCTCTACCGGACGGTTACTCACAAGGAGGATACTGTGGGGATGATCTATCTTGAGTCACGCCTCAACTACCTTCAAGAGAGCCAGAATGCCAGCGCGCTAACGGTGATCATGGTGATGGCCGGCTCCCTCCTGTTGGGCGTACTGCTGGCCAGTACTCTACAGCGGAGGATCGCTAAGCCCATCAGCTCACTGGCCAGTGTCATGCACAAAATGGCCTCCAAGAGCGACTACTCATTGAGGGCAGAGGAGTATGCATATAACAGGGAAACCAGTGATCTTCTAAGCGGCTTCAACAGGATGGCCGATGAAATTCAGAACAGTTTTGCGAAGATCGAAGAGAAGAACCTGCAGCTGCAGGAGAGCGAGAGGCGCTTCAGGAGTATTATCGAACAGGTACCCATGCCTGTGCTGATCAGCCGAAAAAGTGACGGTAAGATGCTGTTTTATAATCAGGCTGTTGCCCAACTGCTTGCTATCGACCCCTCGGCATCAAAAGTGTTCCACACGTTGAACTATTATCGCCACCCGGAAGACAGATCAAAGGTTATCGGGAAATTGAGAGATGAGGGGACACTCGTCGGGTATGAAATGGAGGCTGTTAAGAGTGACGGTACACCTTTCTGGATTTCACTCTCAGTTAGCCAGATTGGCTTTGAAGGAGAGGAGGTGCTCTGCAGTACCTTCATGGATATCACCGATCAGAAAGAGATCGAGAAGAGGCTGGAAGTGGAGGTGTCTGAGCGAACGCAGGAGCTTAAGAGTGCGCGTGATGAACTGCAGTCGACTCTCGATAATATGATGGATGTCTATTATCGCATCGCAACCGATGGCTCTGTTGAGTGGGTATCCAGTGCGATCACGCCTCTACTTGGGTACAGCGTTGATGAATCCATCGGCAAGCCCATGCAGTTGTTCTGGCCTGACAGTCCGCCCTTTTCAGAGGCGGTGGCGGCCCTGTCCGCAAACGATGGTGTGATGATGAACCATGAAATCCAGTTGCAGCACAGGCAGGGCAAAACAGTCTGGAGCTCCATATCCGCCCATCTGGTTCTCGATGGCAATATGGAGGCCAAAGCCATTGAGGGAGTGGTAAGGGATATCTCCCTGCTTGTTGAGGCAGAGGAGCGGAAGCAGGAGATGGAGAAGAAAATGGCTCACGTTCAGCGCCTTGAGTCATTGGGGGTTCTGGCCGGCGGCATAGCCCATGACTTTAACAATATCCTCGCCGGGATCATGGGCAATGCGGAGCTGGCAGAGCTGAACCAGCACTCCAACCTTCCGGTCGACAGGGAGCTGAAAAGTATTATCAACGGCAGTGTCCGTGCGGCAGACCTTTGCCGCCAGATGCTTGCCTATTCCGGTCAGGGCGCGCTCATCCGGGAGTCTGTTAATCTCTCTTCCCTGGTTAAGGAAACGGTTCACCTGATAGACGTTTCAGTCTCCAAGAAGGTCGCTATTACGTTTGACCTGCAGGCAGATATACCACCGATTTTTGCCGATAAAACCCAGATGCAGCAGATCATCATGAATCTGATTACCAATGCATCAGAGTCAATGGATGAGAAGAGCAGTGGAGAGATTCGTGTCTCAACCGGTTCAGTTCACGCCGGCAGAAGGGAGCTGGACTCACCCTTCATGGAGGAGAAACGGCCTGAAGGGGAGTATGTCTTCCTTGAGGTGATTGATAACGGCTGCGGCATGGATGAACAGGTCTTGGGCAGAATGTTTGACCCGTTCTTTTCCACCAAATTCACCGGGCGGGGCCTGGGCATGAGTGCTGTTCTCGGTATCGTGCGCTCCCATGGCGGAACCATTCATGTTGAGAGTAGTCCCGGCTCCGGGACAAGGTTCAGGGCCCTGTTGCCGGTCTATCTGGAAGCACCAGCCGTCGAGGTCGTGGATGGCGATACTGACCACGAGGAGCTGGCTGATAATAATCTGACCATCTTGGTGGTTGATGATGAGGCGATGGTACGATCCATCTTTGAAAGGATGTTTAATAAGCTCGGCTTTAAGGTGCTGCTTGCCGCTGACGGGGAAGAGGGGTTGAGGTGTTATCGGGAACATAAACATCAGATTGATGCCGTATTTCTTGATATGACAATGCCTAAAATGGATGGCAGGGAGACGTTGTCGAAGATGAGGGAGATGGGAATCAAGGTGCCCGTGGTGGTCTGTAGCGGCTACAGGGGGGAATCAGTCAGCAGCCAGTTTGACGATGCGCCGCCAGATGCATTCCTGCAAAAGCCCTTTTCACTGCAATCACTGCAACAGGTGCTTGGCATCTGTTTGAATGGAGATTAAAGGGGGAGAGTGATGACAACCATATTCTCATGGAAGAGAACCCTGCTTGGGTTAATGCTCACGCTTCCTTTGGTAAGTGACGCAGAGGATTACTTTCAGGCTGACCGGCCATTGCCTGAATGCGGATCTGCGGAACTCAAGTGTTGGCTATGAGAGGTTTGGGAGGCATCATTCTTGCTTGCTTTTATGGGATCAGGGATTGAGAGGGGGAGAGGCTCATGGAGAGGATTGGCTTGTTATTAAGGTACCCGGCAGGGGTGCTGTTTTCGCTGCTTTTGTCGGTGTCCGTGTCATCGTGGGCTACAGCTGCTGAAAAATATTCCACAGATGACCTTCTCGCCATGAACATTGAAGATCTGGTGAATGTTAATGTGACGACCCTCTCCAAACGTGAAGAGCGCTACATGGCAACAGCGGGTGCCGTTTTCGTGATTACCAGTGATGATATCAGGCGCTCGGGCGTCAGAAGTATCCCTGATGCCTTGAGGCTGGCGCCCGGTATGCAGGTTACACAAACAAATGCCAATCAGTTTCAGATAGGAATCCGTGGTCAGACCGACTTCTGGACAGATCTTCTTCTTGTCATGGTTGATGGCCGCCCGATTTATAACACGACATTTTCAGGGGTATGGTGGGTAGCCCAGAACTACCCGCTGGAGGAGATTGATCGCATCGAAGTGGTGCGCGGGCCTGGCGGTGCAATCTGGGGCTCCAATGCCGTGAACGGTGTGATTAACATAATCACCAAACATGCGGGTAAATCCCAGGGTTTACGTGTTACCGCCGGTGCAGGTACGGAAGAGAAAGGCTTTGGCAACATCAGATACGGCGCAAGCAGTGGCGGACTCGATTACAGGCTGTATGCCATGCGTGAAACGAGGGATGGCGGTTTGGCGAACGTTGACTCTTTTGGCTATCCTGCCGGTTCTGATATGCCTGATTTCAGGCGTATGAAGCAGCAAGGCTTCCGCCTCGACTGGCAGGCAAGTGCGGCGACCAGGGTTTCCCTGCATGGCGATGCCTACCAGATTCATTCCGGTCAGTTCGGTTACTGGATGCCAAACCCGACACCTCTGAATTTTGTCGAGTTCTCACGCAGCCATAATGGCTACAGCGGTAAGAACATAGTGTTTCGTCTGGAAAACGAGCTGATGCCGGGCATCGATTTTAAGGGGCAGCTCTTTTACGATCAGTACAAGGTGCATACGCGCATTATCCGAGAGAAGAAAGAGACAGTTGATGCGGATCTTCAGTTCGATTTCAGTGATGTTGCAAACCAGAATATCTCACTGGGTGCAAACCTGAGAGGGACCAGATCCCGCTTTGATAGCACGCCCCAGTTTCAGATGCCGTCGCGCACTACCGGCCTCACGTCGTTCTTTATCAATGATGAACTCTCCATGTTTGATGGCCTGTTCCGAATTATTGGTGGTGTAAAGGTGGAGAAGAACTCATTCACGAAATGGGAGTCGCAACCAAGCATCCGCGCTATTGCATCGGATGATGACTGGGCGATATGGGTGGCTGCATCCAAATCGGCACGCACTCCGAATGAGATGGAGAATGGTCTGCGCTGGAATCGGAAGGCTTCCGGGTGCTGGACCTCACCAGTCACCAGGGTGGCCTGTCTGGTCAGGCAGACGGGTGATGGCAATGTGCGGACCGAACATGTGAAGACATACGAAATCGGTGGTCGTGTGCGACCTACTGAAAAGAGCCTGATAGAGGTTTCTGCCTTCAAGATTATCTATAAGGGCGTACCTGACACCTGGCAGGACAGGAGCTTGGCCAATCCTCTTATTCCGCAGGCGATCGTACCTGAATACCTGAGGAATGTGCTTAACGGCAAGGCGGATGGTTTTGAGGCCAATTTCCGCCTCGAGGCTTCAGATAGTCTGACCCTTAAAGGCTCCTTAACCTTTCTGAATCAGGATTATGTCGATTACCCGATTGCTGACGGTGAAACCGTCTGGACTGTTCGCTCAAACCTGGAGCAGGATCCCAAGGTTCGGTTCCATGTTGGAAGCAGCTGGAGCCCGGTGAGAAGTCTGGAACTTGATGCCAACCTCTATTTTTATGGTCCGTTTCGAGACAACAATGTTACCGGTCATCACCGGCTTGACCTTCGTGCAGCTTACAAACCCTCAGATGAGCTTGAGATCAGCGTTGTCGGACAGGACATGCTTAAGCTGAAGCATGTGGAGAATGAGAGTAACTCGATGCAGTACGCAACCCAGCAGCAGCAGCGCTGGTATGTCCAGGCGACATACTCCTATGATTAGTCTACAATAGTTCCACCTGCTTTTCAGGAGGTGGCCATGTCAGTTCGTCCTGCAGCTGTGGCAGCACTATTTTATCCTGGCGATGCTCAGGAACTCTCTTCAGCCGTTGACACTTTTCTGGCTGCAGCTGCCTCACAAGCCTCTGCTATTGGCGCATGGCCCAGGGCCGTTATTGTGCCGCATGCAGGATACATCTATTCAGGTCAGACGGCTGCCTATGCCTACCAGGCCATTCGAGGTGCGAGCTTCAGTCGCGTGGCCCTGTTCGGGCCGGCACACAGGGTTGGCTTCTATGGTATGGCAGTGCCGGAGGCGGACAAATTTGAAACACCGTTGGGAGCCATTCCGATCAACAGAGAGGGGCTCCGTGAAGCCCTGAATCATCCGGACGTGCAGTCATCCGATCTTGCCCAGGCGCAGGAGCACTCTCTGGAAGTGCAGCTTCCTTTTCTACAGTCGGTGCTGGGCCATTTTGAACTGCTGCCGGTCTGTGTCGGCATGGTTGATCCCGAGGCGGTGGCCGAGGTGATGTCTCTCTTTCTTGAGGATCCGGACACACTGGTGGTGATCAGTTCTGATCTCTCGCACTTTCACGATTATGAGAGTGCCAGGGCGATAGACCATGCAACTGTAAACAGTATCTTGTCGATGCATGGGCCGATCGGCCACGAACAGGCGTGCGGTGCTACCGGTATTAATGCGCTGCTGCTGCTGGCAGAAAAACAGGGGCTTGTGCCCCGCCTGCTAGACTATCGCAACTCCGGGGATACGGCAGGAGATAAATTGCGTGTGGTCGGCTATGCTTCGATCGCATGGTTTGATCAGGAGTGTTTGAATGAGTGATACGGTTGACAAGGGAAAGGTCCTTATCGCGCTGGCCCGAACTGCTATTGCAAAGCGGCTTGGCCTTGGCAGTGAGCTGGTCTCTACTGAGGGAAAAACATGGCTGGAGAAACCGGCTGCCACCTTTGTTACATTGACACTGAACGGCGCACTGCGTGGCTGCATCGGATCACTGGAGGCGTATCGTCCGTTAATCGAGGATGTGCGCGGCAATGCCGAAGCGGCCGCGTTTCAGGATTCCCGGTTCACCCCATTGACTGCGGAGGAGTTTGCCAGTGTGAATGTTGAGGTCTCCGTGCTGACGGAGCTGGAAGCGATGCATGCCTACACTGAGAATATTGCCCTCTCCACGCTGCGTCCCGGTATCGATGGCGTGGTCTTCAAGTTCGGCATGTACAAGGCGACCTTCCTGCCACAGGTGTGGGATCAGCTGCCCAATCCGGTCGATTTTCTAGGCCATCTGAAGGTCAAGGCAGGGCTCTCCGCCGACTTCTGGCATCCTGAGGTGCTGCTCTTCAAATATCAGGTGAAGAAATATCGAGAAAAGGATCTCTCCACGGAAAGGGTATGATTTCAAGTCACTTCCCCGGCCGTTACTGGCACAGCCTTGCGGATGGTCGCATCCAGTGCGATCTCTGCCCTCGCGACTGCAAGTTGCACGATGGTCAGCGGGGACTCTGCTTTGTGCGCAAGTGCGAAGAGGGGAGGATGGTGCTCACCACCTATGGCCGTTCGTCGGGCTTCTGTATCGATCCGATCGAGAAGAAGCCGCTCAATCACTTCTATCCGGGTAGCAGCGTTCTCTCTTTCGGCACCGCCGGCTGCAACCTCGCCTGCAAATTCTGCCAGAACTGGGATATCTCCAAGTCGCGTGAGTTCGACCGGCTATGCGACGAGGCGAGCCCCGAGGCGATTGCGAAAACCGCCGAACATTGGGATTGCAAGTCGGTCGCCTACACCTACAACGATCCGGTGATCTTCCTGGAGTATGCGGTCGATACGGCCAAAGAGTGCAGTGCCCGCGATATCAAGAACGTGGCGGTGACTGCGGGTTATATCCATCCCGAAGCGCGCAAGGAGTTCTTCGATCACATGGATGCGGCCAATGTCGATCTCAAGGCGTTCACGGAGGATTTCTACCACAAGCTCTGCGTCGGCCACCTCGATCCGGTGCTTGATACGCTCAGGTATCTCAAGCATGAGACCGATGTCTGGTTTGAGATCACCACGCTGCTGATCACCGGCCACAACGATAGTGACGAGGAGCTGAAAGCGATGTGCGACTGGATCGCTGAGAACCTCGGCCCCGACGTGCCGCTCCACTTCACCGCCTTCTTCCCGTCATGGAAGATGCTTGATGTGCCGGATACGCCGCAATCGACACTGACGCGGGCCCGCAGGATCGGCATGGATGCGGGACTGAATTACGTCTATACCGGAAATACCCACGACAAACGCGGCGGTACCACCATCTGCCCCGGTTGCGGCAGTCGGATGATCGTGCGCGACTGGTACGAGATCGTAGAGCACCGAATCTCCCCCGAGGGTCACTGCATCATGTGCGACACCCCGATTCCGGGCCGTTATGAGGAGTTCGAAGACTGCTTCGGAGCCCGCCGCATCCCGATTCAGATTCACTCAGATTAAGTATCCGCATCCTGCCAATCACCAAGGGGTAATAACGGCCATTCCAAGACGGGCAAAGTGTAACAGCCATGGCATCTGCTTAGCGGTTCCCCGATTTATTCGATCCGGGAGTCGAAAGGGATAGCTCGCCGCGTTCACACCTTGCATTGAATCAAGTATGGTTCTATCTGAATTCAACCTTGGGGCATCGCCATGAAGTTTGCACATCTGGATAACGATAATAGAAAAATTGAAGTTTCAGATGATGAGTCGATTCTTCAGGCCTCATTAAAAGCAGGCATCAGGCACACGCATGCCTGCGGCGGCAATGCTCAATGCTCCACATGCAGAGTGGAGGTTCTTGATGGGATTCACCACTTCTCTCCGCGCAACGAAGCGGAACAAAGGATGGAGGCATTGCTGAATCTTCCGGAGACGGTTCGCCTTGCATGCCAGAGCCTCATCTCTGGTGATGTCACGATTCGCCGGCTTGTCGTCGACGAAATCGATAGCCGAATCATCAGGGATCAGCTCGCCAGCCATGATGAGAATTCGCTCGGCAGAGAGAAAAATATCGCGGTGATGTTTGTAGACCTTGCCAACTACACCAGCTTTGCGGAATCACTCCCCGCCTATGATGTCGTCCACGTGCTTAATCGTTACTACCTGACAATGAATGAGATTGTTACTCAGCATAACGGCGTAATCAGCGATGTCGCAGGTGACGGCATGTTGATTCTCTTTGGCGCCTGTAAAAAGAGCGATGGCCTTGTGGAGGATGCAATTGCGTGCATTCGCGCCATGAAGGAAAAAATGTCCGGGTTTAACGCCTATCTGCAATCGATGTATCACCGATCATTCGGCCTGAGGGCCGGTATCCATTTTGGTCCGGCCATTATCGGTCACTTCAGCACCGGCCCCATGAGCAAGGTCGCTGCGATCGGGGATACGGTCAATATGGCCAGCCGCATTGAACAGGCGAACAAAACATTCGGAACCCAGCTTCTTATCTCGGAGGCGGCTTTCTTGCAGGTCTCCACTGCATTGCCAGTCGGCAACTCACATCAAATTGAACTTAAAGGCAAAAGCGGCGTTCACACACTTCATGAGGTCTCACTATAGTCGTTATTGCTACCGACCTGGCTCCTCCATTCTTCCGGTAAAGAGGGCCGACCCGGTGAGCCGGCAGCCGGAAGAGGTCACTGATGATGTTAGTTTGAGATGGCCTTCAGCATGCTGTTAACCGAATCGACCGCTTCGTTGAGGCGGAGTTTATCCTGGCTTGAGAGGCAGATCTTGCCGCAGGGGTTGGGGCCGCAGCGTCCCGGGTAGGATCCGATCTCCACATCGTCAAACTGCTGCTGGATGGCGGTGAGCTGGTTGGCGAAGATGCTCTCTGCCAGCGCCACTTCAATCTCGATACGCTGATAAGGGGTGTCGCCGAAGTCGTCGAGGATGGAGTCCAGTTGCGATTCGAAGATGTAGGGGACACCGGCAAGGATATAGACGTTGCCGATGCGGGCGCCTGGTGCGATTGTTTTATCGCAGCGAATCAGTTTTGCTCCCTGTGGTACGCGGCTCATGCGCCTGCGCCCCTCGTTCATCCCCTCTTCGCCGTAGTGGTCGGTCATTGCCTGCACGATGTAGCTGTGTTCGATCAGCTCAACGCCAAATGCCTCGGCGATCGACTCCATGGTGATGTCATCGTGGGTGGGGCCGATGCCGCCGGAGGTGATCACGGCATCAAACTGCGTCCGCAGCCGGTTCAGGGTTGAGATGATGGCATCGGCCTCATCGGGAACGATGGCAACTTCAGACAGTCTGCAGCCGCGATTAAACAATTTGCCGGCGGCATAATAAGCATTGGCCTCGCGGGTGCGCCCGGAGAGCACCTCGTTGCCGATAACCAGAATCGCTGCTGTTTGATGCGCCATGGACATATCATAGATTGAGAGTCAGAGGATCGCCACTACAAGTAAAAAGGCGCACCACGGTGCGCCTTTTTACAGTCATGCCATTGTGATTTAGTTGCGATTCCTCAACGCGGCGATACGCGCCTCGGTGGATGGGTGTGAGGCGAAGAGGTGCATCAGACCACTGCTGCGTCCATGGATCTTCATCGTTGCCAGCGCATCCTTCGGAGCAAGTGCTGATTCATGCTGCTCTTCAACCGGTTCAACGCGGTGCGCCAGCGCATCGATCTTCTGCAGTGCACTGATCATCGCATCGGCTCCGTAGGCATTTGCAGCATAGGCATCAGCCTTGAATTCGCGGCGGCGCGAGTGCCACATCACCACGATCATGGCGAGGATCGAGAAGAGGATCTGCAATATGATATCGACGATAAAGTAGAGCATGTAATTCATCTCGCCGTCGCGGGATCCGGCGCTGGCCACCAGTCTCGCGATCATGCTGGCCAGGAAATAGACGAAGGTGTTCATCAGCCCCTGCAGCAAGGTAGTAGAGACCATGTCACCGCTGTCGACATGGCCGACTTCGTGGGCAAGTACGGCTTTCAGTTCCGCATCGGTCAGGTTCATGGCCAGGCCCGATGAAACGGCTACCATCGAATTGTTGCGCGTTGGACCGGTGGCAAATGCATTGGGGGCATCATCCCAGTAGACCCATACCTCAGGCATCTTGATGCCTGCTCGTTCAGCGAGCTCTTTCACGGTGTTGTAAACCAGCTTCTCTTTCGGCGTGGAAGGGTCGGTTACCTGCTGCATGCGGTACATCCGCTTGGCCATCGGTTTGCTCATCAACAGTGAAATGAAGGCGCCGCCAAAGCCGAATACCATCGCCCATGCAAACTGATGGGTGGCGAAAGCGCCACGTACATCGATGCCGAACATTGGCAAAATGAAGTGAATAAGAATATTTCCTGAGATGATCAGGGTGAGAAAGACCAGTAAATTGGTGATGATTAACAGGAAAATACCTTTTAAGCCGCGCATGAAAACTCCTTTTTATATTGTCAGGTTAAATGTGGGGATGCTAGCGTATGAATTCAAGTCTTGAAAAAAGATGAGGGTAACCTTAAAAAAGCATTTATGAAGCCAGACGATATTCACGACCCTGAAATTGTAGATGAGACCGATCCTGTAGAGGATGCGGCTGACAGCGATGGTACAACCACGGAGGCCTTGCTGGTTCGAAGCGATGACGCCCTTCCCAGTCAGTTGACCCTCCTGCCGCTCTCCAACCGGCCGCTTTTCCCAGGACTTGTGGTTCCGCTTGTTTATGAGAATGAGGAGATGACCCGTGTTGTTCGCGAGCTGGCAGCAAGCCATATGCAGCATATCGGTCTGGTTCTGGTCAAGGATGAGAGTGGGCCGTACGAGCCGGACAATCTCTACAGGGTTGGGGTGGTGGCGCGAGTCGCCAAAGCTGTGGAGATCGAGGGTCATGGCCTGCATCTGGTGGTTGAGTGCCTGCGCCGTTTCAGGATCGACAGTTTCATTACTAATGAGCATCCGATCCGTGTGAAGGCAACCTACCGCGTCGAGACATCCTATGAGGATAATGTCGAACTGCGTGCCTACACCGTTGCCGTGATCAATACGATCAAGGAGCTGCTCAAGCATAATCCGCTGCACGAGGAGGAGCTGCGGCTGTTCGCCTCCCGTTTTGATGTCAATGAGCCCAACCGCCTGGCTGATTTTGCCGCCAGCCTGACCACGGCCAGTCGCGAGGATCTGCAGGATATCCTTGAAACCTATCCGATCTATGATCGCCTCAAGAAGGTGGTCACCCTGCTAAATCGTGAACTCAATGTCAGCAAGGTGCAGAGCAAGATTCGTGAACGAATTGATGAGCGTGTCTCCGACCAGCAGCGGCGCTTTTTCCTGCAGGAGCAGTTGCACGAAATCCAGCGCGAACTTGGCATGAATGAAGATCCGCGCGATAAGGAGATTGAGGATTTCAGGGAGAAGGCGAAAAAACTGAAATTCAGCAAAGAGGCACAGAAGGCCTTTGATGAGGAGCTGGAGAAGCTGACGATGCTTGAACCCTCCTCTCCCGAGTACGGTGTTACTCGCGCCTACCTTGACTGGCTCACCTGCCTGCCCTGGGGCAGGACATGCCGTGACCGCTATAACCTGAAGGCTGCCAGTCGCGCCCTGAACAAGGATCACTCAGGTCTTGAAGATGTGAAGGATAGAATCCTCGAATTTATCGCCGTTGGTGGCCGCAAAAAGCAGGTGGGCGGTTCAATCATCCTGTTTGTGGGGCCTCCGGGCGTTGGCAAAACATCGATCGGCAGGGCAATTGCCGAGGCGGTCGGCCGTCCATTCTTCCGCTTTTCTGTAGGTGGCATGCGCGATGAAGCTGAGATCAAGGGGCACCGGCGCACCTATATCGGCGCAATGCCGGGTAAGATAGTACAGGCTCTCAAGAGAGTTGAGGTGGCCAATCCGGTGATCATGATCGACGAGGTGGACAAGATCGGAAATGATTTCCGCGGCGATCCGTCATCGGCACTGCTTGAGGTTCTCGATCCCGAGCAGAACTCGGACTTTATGGATCACTATCTCGATGTCCGCTTCGATCTGTCGCAGATTCTCTTCCTGCTCACGGCCAACCAGCTTGATACCGTGCCGAGGCCACTGCTCGATCGTGCCGAAATTATTCATCTTGCCGGTTATATGCCGAGCGAGAAGATCGAGATTGCACGCAAACACCTCTGGCCCAAGCAGCTGCGTGAGCATGCGGTCGACCGTGAAGAGGTGGTGCTTACCCCCGCTGTGATCAAGCATCTGGTGGAGGATTATGCCCGCGAACCGGGGGTTCGCCGTCTTGAGGGGCTGCTGAAAAAGATTCTTCGCAAGGTTGCGCGCAATGTTGCCGAGGGCAAAATCGAGACGCCCGTGCGGATTGGTGTTTCCGATATTTCCGATTATGTCGGCAAACCGCGTTTCCGCGAGCAGGCTATCAAGGTGGGGGTTGGCCTCTCCACTGGACTTGCATGGACGGCCCTCGGTGGTACGACACTGTCGCTGGAGGCAACCATTGCCCACTACGACCGCCGTGGCATGAAGGTGACCGGTCAGCTGGGCAAGGTGATGCAGGAGTCGGCCGAGATTGCCTACTCCTACATTACGGCCAATCTTGAGCGATTCGGTGCCCCTGCCGATTTCTATGACAGCGCATTTATCCACCTGCATGTACCTGAGGGTGCAGTGCCGAAGGATGGGCCATCAGCAGGTATTACAATTGCCACGGCACTTCTCTCGCTGGCGCTTGATAAAGCGCCTGCACGTATCACCATGACGGGAGAGCTGACGCTGACCGGGGATGTGCTGCCGATTGGAGGCGAGCGTGAGAAGCTGCTGGCTGCCAAACGGCTTGGGATTTCAGAAGTGATTCTTCCCGCTGCCAACGAGGTGGATGTGGCTGAGCTTCCGAAGAGCGTGTGTGAAGGGCTGGTTATCCACTATGCCCGCCACTTCAGGGATGTCGCACGACTGATGTTCGGCGTCCGCATGCGTCCGGCCAAGAAGCAGGCTCCCAGGCCAAAAGCGCATCATGCCGCTGGCAACAGCAGCGAAGAGGACTCATAAGAAGAGCGCTTTTTTTGCGGGGAGAGATCTCCCTGTTCCCCTGCATGAAATGTGACTAATCCCCAAAATCAATTTTTTCTGCTATTAATATCTCTTATAGGCAGGAGGCCGGGTCTATAAGGCGCCAGGATCTGTGTACCAGCTCTGAGTGTCAGCATAGTTCCCTCAGGCAGGAGCCAGTGACCGGGAGGTGTTTCTGGTGGACGCTCAGGACAAACGGCTTCCAAGAGTTCTTATCGTTGAAGATGATGAGCACGTCAGACGCTATTTCGAAAGATCCATTCATCAGCATGACCATCTGTCACTGTTCGGATCGGTCGGAAGCTTCAGGGATGCAGTGGAAAAGCTTGCCGATAGTCCGGATGTGATGCTGGTCGACCTTGGTCTGCCCGATGGCAACGGGGCAGATCTGATCCGGCTGCTCAAAAACAGTTCTCCACAAAGTGAAGCGATCGTCATTACCGTGTTTGCCGATGAGTTCCGGGTTGTTGAAGCGATCAAGGCCGGAGCAACCGGTTACCTTCTCAAGGACTCCATGCCGGATGATATCGGTGATCTGATTGTGCGGATGCTGGCTGGCGATGCGCCGATCAGCTCTTCGATAGCCCGGCATATACTGAAAATGTTTAACACCCAGCCGGATCCGGTTCCTGAAAGCGTGGAGGAAAGCCTGCTCAGCAAGAGAGAACTTGAAGTGTTGCAGCTGGTGGCGCGCGGATTTAATCGTGAAGAGATAGCGAATTATATGGAACTCAGTATCCATACTGTCGTTTCGCATATTCGCCACATCTATCAAAAACTCGAAGTTCATAGCCGAAACGAAGCGGTATTCGAGGCAGTTCAGCTGGGGCTGATCAAGCTGAATGAGTAAGATTCATTTCGGCACTGTTGCTTTGGTGCTGCTGTTTTTGGGTTGTAGCCAGATCTCTGGGGATGGGCCAGCCTCTTCGCTGCGGCTGGATCGCGCCGAAGCCCTTGTTTCTGATGATCCACATCACCTGCCGTTTGATGCAGTCGAGTGGGAGAGAGTGGCGCTTCCTGATGCCTGGGATAAAACGCGCCCGGGTCTGTCAGGAGGGGTCTGGTACCGGATCCCTGTATTAATCAGCGGCCAAGTCAATGAACCATGGGCTGTCCTGCTGCCAAGGTTCAGCATGAATGCTGCCATCTGGTGGAACGGTAGAATGCTGGGTTCCGGTGGCAGTATGAGTGATCCTGTTGCTCGTAACTGGTCACGGCCTCTCTCTCTGCTGTTGCCTGCAGATTCATTGGAGCAGGGGGAACATTGGCTCTATATCTATCTTCGGGCACTTGCCCATGATGCTGGCGGCCTGGGATATGTCTATGTAGGTCCGCATAAGTATTTGAAGCCGCTTTTTGAAAGAAACACCTTTATACATATTACCCTCGCATGGGTTGCGCTTGTGATCACCAGTGTGATCACACTGGTGATGGGGGTACTGTGGTTCTTGCAAAAGAAGCATCTTGAGCTCTTCTGGATGGCACTGGCAGGCCTCTTCTGGAGTTTTGTTATTGGCAACCAGGTGCTCAAGTACCCTCCGGTTTCTCACTACTACTGGGAGTGGATAGTTTTCTCATCTCTGGGCGGGTTCACTGTTTGCCTGCTCATGGCGGTGCACCGGTTCATTGAGAGAGGTAATGAGCATCTGGAGAGGGCGATTGTTGCCATCTACGTGCTTAACTCGCTGCTGGCCCTTGCATATTCAGGGGGCAATCTGGTGATCTGGTTCAATTTCTTTCATATCGCTTCGATTGCCCTTGGGTTCTATATGGTTTGCCTCTGCCTTTGGCACTATCGACAGACCGGAATGATAAAAGCGTTGTGGATGGGTATGGCAATTTCATGTGCCATGCTGTTTGCAGGCCACGACTGGTGGGTGACCATTCACGCCGAGCACCTTACAAGCCTGTTTGTCATGCAGTTCGGTCCGCCGTTGATGCTACTGCTGATCGGTGGGTGGATGCTGATGCACGTCTCATCTTCACTCAGGTCTCAGGAGCAGCAGCGACTTGAGGCCGAGGAGAAGGTGGCGGAAATCTCCATCAAATTGCAGCAGGAGAGTAAAAGACGACTGGAGCTTGAACGGAAGCGAATCCTGACCGAAGAGCGCCATCGCTTTACCCGCGAACTGCATGACGGCATGGGGGGGCATCTTGTGGCACTGAAGTCGATGCTCGCTGAGAAGGGGGCAGAGGCCGATAACGCACCGTTTTCCGAAGTGCTTGATCAGGCAATACGGGATATGCGCCTCATTATCGATGCGGTTGGCGATGAGTGTGATGATATCGGTATGATCCTGGGGTTGCTCCGCTCACGCATGGAGCACGAATTGAAGGCTGCAGATCTGCATGTGACATGGAATATGATCAGTCTGCCCGCCGGTTGTCTGCTGAGGGAGGGGAGTTCCATTCATCTGGTGCGGATTCTGCAGGAGGCCATTACCAATATTATCCGCCATGCCGATGCAAGCTGGGTGGAGATCAGGGCCACTGAGTTCAGACAGGGAAGCAAATCCATGGTTCGCATAGATGTTGCGGATAACGGTGAGGGCATTGTGCAGAAAAATAGCCGCGGCAGGGGTATTGGTAACATGGAGCAGCGCTGTGAAGTGCTGGGTGGGCAACTTTCCGTAGAAGGCAATCCCCATGGTGGAACACTGGTTAGCTTGACGCTGCCATGCCGGGAACTCTGATATACGACCACACAGGCTCCTCTCTGCAGATATGGCATAACACATTCGTGTTATATCCGAGATGTAAGCCTTTCAACTACAATTTCACTATCAGGAAATAACCAATTCTGTTGAGGAGATTGTTATGAGATATGCAGGAATTGCTACAATGAAAAGCGATGAAAACCTGGCAAGGGAAATCATTGAAGACATCAATAATCTGAAAGTGTTCCATATCGACAGTAAGAGAGGGCTGAAGATGATCTTCTCAACAGGCATATTCGCATATGGCTTTGAGCTTCTGGAGAGGAGAAGGCATACAAGAGCGTTTCAGGGCCTGCTCGATGGTTACCTGAAGAGCGGCAGATATCCGGTCTCACTGAAGAAAGCAATGGAGGGGAAAGAGGAGGTTGATGAGTCTGAAGTGCACAGGTTTTCTGACAGTGTTGATAAAGAGCATGTGATTAAACAGTTCGTCTCATTTGCGCTGTTCAAGAAGCTCTATATTGTCAAAGATCTATCGAAATCAGGCAGGCTGGATGAGATCAGGCTGGATGAGATGCGGGCGTCCATCCATTTCTTCGACACGGTTCTGTCCGACCTGAAGCCACATGTGGATGAAAAAACCAGACGGGTAATCAGCCATGCCCTGACCATTGGTGCCGATATTATCTCCCTGATCCAGATCAAGGAGCGGAGCCACAGCAACCACCTTAAGCCCCTTTTTGCAGCGGTGGCCATGTTTGTAGCCTGTTACCTGCTGGCGTTCACATTCATCGATCTTGGCGCATCCTACAGGGCGCTTATCGCTTTCGTGTCGCTTGATTACTGAGCCGGGACCGCACCCGGAGAAGGGTGTTTATCGATGCCTGAAACTGGTGATCAGTAGCAGGACGACTGAAACAGAGATGCAGGCGTCAGCAACATTGAATGCAGGCCAGTGGTACTCATTTCCGTTGGTCCGCACATACCAGTCGACAAAATCGACAACATAACCGAGTTGCATCCGATCCCATATATTGCCGACGGCACCAGCCAGAATCAGTACCAGCAGCCAGGAGGTGATGCCGTAACGCCTGCGCTCCTGCCACCACCAGAAGAGAACAGCAATGGCGATACCGATGGTAACTCCGAGCAGCAGATAAACCCGCCAGGCATCGGGCAGGTTGGCAAACATCGAAAAGGCCACGCCATAGTTATAGGCGCGAACGATATTGAAATAACCCTCGATGACGACAAAAGCGTGGAAGTCAGGCTGCTGAATCCACCATTTGCTTATCTGATCGGCGGCAACCAGCAGCGCAAACAGGGTTATCTGTAACAGTGTTCGTCTCTTCGTCATGACCCGTCCTTAAGTAGCCGGAACGCTCCGGTGCATATCGGGCGAAGTCAACGCTCAAACGCAGCGCTGCTGAATAATTCATGATCTGGATCACATCTTCAGCCCGCACGACTGTTACTGTCACTCCTGTTGCAACCCTTCTGGCAACAGATATGTGAGCAACAGTGCTTTTTCACACATGGCCCGGGTAAATATGCGTCCCTCCCCCTTCCCTTCCCTAGCATGTTTCCCGGGCCTAAGCATTTCCTGAAAAGATCACCAAACATGCTTAAGTAACGCAGAGCGGCGTGTTACATTGCGGGCATGGTAAAGAAGAAGAGCGAAACGGCTCACACCCCCATGATGCAGCAGTATCTGAAGATCAAATCCGAACATTCGGATTGCCTGCTCTTTTATCGCATGGGCGACTTCTACGAGATGTTTTTCGAGGATGCGGTCGACGCATCAAAGATTCTCGATATCACCCTGACCAAGCGTGGAAAATCGGGTGGCGAAGATATTCCCATGGCGGGCGTGCCATGGCATCAGGCCGAAGGCTATCTGGCCAGGCTTGTTGCCGCCGGCAAGAGGGTGGCGGTATGCGAACAGATGGAGCCGCCCGACGGCTCCAAGGGGCCGGTCAGGCGCGAGGTGGTGCGCGTTGTTACCTCAGGCACCATTACCGAAGCGGAGTTGCTGGATCATTCCCGTTCGGCTCCGCTTGTAGCCTGCTACAGGAAGGGTGAGAAGTGGGGGTTAGCGGCGGTTGATCTCTCATGCGGCCACTGGCGTCTGCTGGAAGGGTCCGGTGATCTGCTGCTTGATGAGCAGCTGGCAGTCATGGCTCCGGCAGAGCTGCTTCTGACCACATCCGACGATTCGCGGCACAGTGTTCCGGTCAATCGACCGGGGGATTGGAGTTTCAGTCCAGCCGTCGCGCGCGAGCAGCTGGAGCGCCATTTCGGCGTGACCGATTGGGACTCGCTCAATCTTGAGCAGCACGAAGCTGCCGCTTCGGCAGTTGGCGCAGTGCTGGCCTATCTCGGGCAGACCCAGAAATGTGCGCTTGAGCACCTCTCGCTGCCGGTATTTGCTGAGCAGGGCGAGGGGATGCGTATCGATATGCGCTCCAGACGCAACCTCGAACTCTACTGTTCGCTGAATGGTGACCCCAAGGGTGGTCTGATCCATGTGCTGGATGAGTCGAAGACGCCGATGGGGGCACGGCTGCTGCGTGCGTGGATCGACCGGCCGCTAACCAACCTTGCCGAGTTGAATGAGCGACAGAATGCGGTGCAGAGCCTGCTCGATGATCAGGAGGCGCTGCATGCGCTACGCCATGGGTTGAGTGGCGTGCGTGATATGGAGCGCATGCTGACCCGTATCGTATTGAATCGGGCCAGCCCGCGTGACTACAGGGGGCTGGCTGAGGCGATGGTCGCACTGCCAGAGCTCTATGCCATCATCGGTGATCGCAGCGGCCTGTTTGCCGAGATGGTGCAGGCGATGCAGGGGCTTGAATCGCTGGCGGAGGAGCTGGACCGTGCCATTATCGAGGCGCCGGCACAGGTGTTTCGCGATGGCGGAGTGATTCGGGAGGGATATGACGCAGAGCTTGATCGCCTGCGTGGACTGGCACTGGATGCGGATGCATGGCTTCGAGAGTATGAGGCTAAAGAGCGCGCGCGAACGGGGCTGGCCAATCTGCGTGTGAAATACAACAAGGTTTTCGGCTATTTCATCGAGATTTCCAAGGTTCAGGCGAAGGATGCGCCGCCAGAATATGTGCGCAAACAGACGCTGGTCAATGCCGAACGTTTCATTACCGATGAGCTGCACCGCTTTGAGTCCGAGATTCTGGGTGCCAAAGATGCTGCACTCGTCCGTGAGGGTGAGCTTATCGAGCTGCTGCGTCGGAAGCTGTGTGGTGCTGCAGCATCGATTCAGAAGGCAGCACAGGCCGTGGCTAAAATTGATGTGCTGAGCTGCTTTGCGCATCTGGCCAGGAGCTACCGCTATGTCAGGCCCGAGGTGCACAGCGGTCGCAGCATGAAGCTGGTTGGAGGCCGCCATCCGGTGGTCGAGCGCTTCCTCGAGAGCGACGAACCGTTTGTAGCCAATGACACCCATATGGATTTGAAGAGTCGTCGTTTCATGCTGCTTACCGGCCCCAATATGGGAGGTAAGTCGACCTACATGCGGCAGGTGGCATGGATTGTATGGCTTGCGCACACCGGATGTTTTGTGCCGGCCGATGAGGCGCGCATCCCCCTTACCCGGCGTATCTTCACCCGTGTCGGTGCAGGCGATGAACTGACCAGTGGCCGCTCTACCTTTATGGTTGAGATGATGGAGACGGCAACGATCCTCAATCAGCTGGAGCCGCGCTCGCTGGTGATTGTCGATGAGATAGGGCGCGGCACCAGCACATGGGATGGACTGGCCATTGCCTGGTCGGTGGCCGAGCAACTGATCGCCGCCCCCGATGTGTTGACCTTGTTCGCTACCCACTACCATGAGCTGACCGAACTGCCCGACGACTTCGATGAGGCCTTCAATGCCTCGGTCACGGTGCGCGAATGGAACGGCTCGGTGATCTTCATGCATCAGGTGATCGAGGATGCCGCCGACCAGTCCTACGGTATCGCCGTGGCACAACTGGCCGGATTGCCACGCGAGGTGATCAAGCGGGCGCGCGAGCATCTGTTCAGGCTTGAGCACGGCTCGGAGCTGGCAGCCGAGAGCGGCAAGCCACAGCTTGGGCTGTTTGCCGTGGCTGAGAAACGGCAGCAGGAGCGCGATCTGGAACGGTTACGAGACATTGAAACATTACTGTCAGCAACAGATATCGAATCGATGCGGCCGGTCGATGCACTGCTGCTGCTGGATAAATTGAAAAACGAGGTGGATCGAAAATGAAGCTATTACCTGGAATATGTCTCTTTTTTCTGTTGCTGGCAGGTGGATGCACATGGGTGAAACCGACTGATGCAGGCATGTTGGTCTCAGTCAGCACATTCGAGCAGGTTGCTGCCTGTGGCAAGCTCGGCAAGGTGACAGTGAACGTTCTGGACAGCATCGGTTTTATCCCACGCTCTGAACGGAAGATGGCCGAAGAGTTGCAGACGATGGCGAAAAACAGTGCTGCCGAGATGAATGGCGACACCATTGTTGCGGTGAGCAAGGTAACTGATGGCGAACAGGCATTTAATGTTTACCGGTGCGGTAAATAGTGTTGCATAGCAGGGAAGCCTTAAAGCAGCTGCATGCAGCTGTTGCCGATGCATTCAGTGCGGGAGCAAGTGGCACGGAGTTGACCCGTATAATGTGCAGCGGTGTGGATGAGTTGTTGATCAGCCTATGGCAGAAGAAGGCTCCGACAGCTGCTGCCTGCATCGATCTGGTGCTTGTCGGTGGCAATGGACGGGGTGAACTGGCCCCAAAATCGGACTGGGATATCTGGTTTCTGGTGGCTGGCGACTGTTCCGAGGCTGTGGAGGAGGAGATCCAGGGGTTCCTGCTTGCACTTTGGGATATGGGGGCAAAGATCGGCCATGCAGTACGCTCAGTAAAAGAGTGTCTCGACCATGTGAATGAGGACTGGAACAGCGCCACGGCAGCTTCGGAATCGCGCCTGCTGACAGGCCCCGGCCAATTGTACGGCGAACTCCAGGCCGGACTGGAGAAGTTTTTCAAAAAGAGGCGCAAGGCATTTGTCGAAGCGAAGCTGGAGGAGGTCAAGGCTCGGCATAATCGCACCGGCGGAACCGCCTTCTGGATGGAACCGGATATCAAGGAGGGCAAGGGGGGCTTGCGCGATGTGCAGGCGGTCTTCTGGATGGCCAAGGTATGGTATGGCTGTGAAAATATTGCCGAACTGGTTGAGAAGGGCGCGATCTCGATTGTTGAGCGCGACCATCTGCTGAGTGCGCAGGATTTTCTCTGGCGTTGCCGCACCGGCCTGCATCTGATGATGCGCCGTCCATCGGACCGTCTCGGTTTCGAGCAGCAGGCGCTGCTGGCCGAGGAGATGGGCTACCAGCCAATACCACCCCGGCCGGCCGTGGATGCTTTCATGAAGGAGTACTTCAGGCATGTCGGGCGTATTGCACGGGTATCCAGCCTGCTGTTCATGCATTTCAGGGAGCAGCTGAATCCGAAACTCTTTTCGTTTACCCGTTCGATTGATCACGGCTTCACCCTTGAAGGCAAGCGGCTGAGCATTGTCGATGACAACGTGTTCAGAGAGGAGCCGCTCAGGTTGCTGCGGATTTTCCGTGAAGCGCAAAAGGGAAAACGGCGCCTCTCAAGCAGGGCTCTCCGGCAGATTCGTGAGGATGTACTGCTGATTGATGATGCCATGCGAGACGATCCGATAGCGCAGCGCATCTTTCTGAAAATCCTGCGCAGCAAGCGCAATGTTCAATGGGCGCTCAGGCAGATGCACGACACCGGTGTGCTGGGCCGTTTTATCCCTGAATTTCGTGATATCGTGGGGCTGGGGCAGTTTAACCAGTATCACGCGTTCACTGTAGATGAACATACGATCAGAGCGATCGGGGAGGCGCGGAACTTCTTTCATCGCGATCGCTATGTTCGGCTGCCGCTGGCTCACGAAGTGTGCCATAAGATCAGTCGGCCTGAACTGCTCTACATTGCGCTGATCTTCCACGACATTGCCAAGGGGTTGCCGGGTGACCACTCGGAAGTGGGGGCGAAGATGGCCCGTCGGTTCTGCAAGCGTATGCAGCTCGATATTGATGCCGTGGAGCTGGTGGAGTGGCTGGTCAAAGAGCATCTGTTGATGGCCGTGAAGAGCCAGCGCTTCGATCTCTCGGATCCCGGGGTGATCCGCGCCTTTGCCGATCGGGTAGGTAACCAGAATCGACTTAACTATCTGCTGCTTCTGACCGTGGCCGATATTGCAGCAGTTGGTCCCAATGTCTGGAACGACTGGAAGGGATCGCTGCTATCCGAGCTCTATCGGCTAACCGAAAACTATTTCCTCAGTGACGAGACCGTCACTGAAACCGCCGAGCGCCTCTACCAGACACGGGTTCGCTCTATGCTCAATAGCGTGGAAGGCGACGAGGCTACAATCAGAGAGACGCTGGAGCTGATGTCTAGGCAGTGCGTGATGCATTTTCCGCCGCGTCAGCTGATGGATATTGTGCCTCTGATCGCAGGCTCTGATGGTAATGCGGTGAAATACTGGGTCGACAACGATCGCAGCGAAACGCTTTTTTATATCGTTGCGCATCCACGCCCAGGCATGTTTGCAGCACTTGCGGCAGCTCTCACCTCGGGTCACGCCAGCATCCTGGCAGCCCAGGCCTATATGCTGAATGACGGGCGCGTGCTCGATGTGTTCCATCTCCAGGGTCCGAACGGCAAGCCATTTAATATCCACTCCGACCTTGAGCGGCTGGAGGCCAAGACCCGCAATCTTCTTGCAGCGGAGACCTTGCCGACACTTGTCTTTGATAAGAAGTTCAAGGTGAATCTGCTGATGCGCAATGTGCGTGTGCGTGTGCGCGAACTGCCGAAGGCATCCTTCCGTGAAACGGCGATCGAAGTCTCCACCGCCGATCAGCCGAGGCTGCTGGCACGGCTTGCAGATGCCATCGCGCGCGAGGGCTACTCACTGCACGGCGCATCGGTCTCGACTTTCGGTGAACGTGCAGTCGATGTGTTTTTTATTGCCGGTGACAATTCCGGTCCTCTTAGCGATGAGCAGATAGGTGACCTTTGCGCTAAACTCTCCGAAGTGGCTGCACTGCCCGAGGATAATGCATGAGTTTTCTGGATCGCATCTTTGCTGCCCGTGAACAGAAGAAGAGTGGCTTCGTACTGGCGCTCGGCGGTGGTGGTGGCCGCGGCCTTGCCCATCTTGGTGTACTGGAGGTGCTTGAGGAGCATCACCTGAAACCCGACGTGATAGTCGGCAGCAGTATCGGCGCGCTGTTTGGCGGCATGTATGCCGTGACCCCTGATGCGCGCTTGGTGATTCGCCGGGCGGAAGAGATTCTGGCTTCCGACCTGTTTGGCAGTATCGAGCTGCCGGTTCTGGGTGAGGAGGAGGATGAGAGCTGGTTGAGTCGGCTCACTTCTGCAGCCAAGCAGACCATCCTCTATACCCGTGCGGCGACAGACACCTCTTTTGCGGATACCAATGCGCTGGTGGATATTGCATTTGGCTTCTGTGGCGGAGAGTTCTTCTCCGATGCCAAGATTCCTCTGTTTGTCACGGCAGTTCAGTTTCCGGGCGGGGAGTGCGAGATATTCTCTATCGATTCAGGTGTGAAAATGCCGTGTGCTATTGCTGCCAGCATGGCCATTCCCGGCGTCTTCGACCCGGTTTCGATTGCCGGTAGAAAATATGTCGATGGCGGAGTGGCTTCGGAGCTGCCTTCAAAAGAGGCGCGAATGGTTGCACGGCCTGACCAGCTGGTGGTGGCTGTCAATGTCGGTTCCCGCCCAAGGCCTGATGTGGAGCCTGCGAATGTCTACGGCATGCTCGACTGGACCAACGAGATTAAATCGCTCTATCTGCGCCGTTATTCGAAGGAGTATGCGGATATCGTGATCGAGCCGCTGGTCTCTTTCACACAGTGGCACGATTTTTCCAATCCCGAGCAGGAGATCGATCGCGGCAGGCAGGCGGCCTATGAGCAGATGCCGAAGCTGATCGCTATGCTGGGACGGGACAAGTGAGTGTCGATCGCGCCGTGGTATTGGCTGCAGGGCTCGGAACGCGGCTGAAGTGGCTGACCGATTCGCGCCCCAAGGCGCTGATGCATGTGGCGGGCGAGCCGGTCATCGGACACCTGATCCGCTCGCTGGTTTCGCAGGGAATCTCCGATATCGCCGTCAACGCCCACCACCATGCCCATGCGTTGAAGACGTACCTCGGCGACGGCAGCCGCTTCGGTTGTCGCATCCGTATCAGCTACGAACCGGTGCTGCTCGATTCCGGCGGCGGTGTGAAACAGGCGCTGGACTTTCTTCCCGGCAGTGGCCCGGTGGCAGTCTGTAATGCCGATGTGTTATCTGATTTCGATATCGGCAGGCTTGCAAATGTGATTCCCGATAGCGGCGCTGCGATCGGACTTGTTGAAAACGCGAGACACCATCCGGGCGGTGATTTCGCGCTGGATGGTAGCTCTGTTCTGGCCGATGGTGATTCAAAGCTCACCTTCTCAGGTATCTCGCTCTGGCAGGAGAGGTTGTTCGACGGTTATGAAGAGGGGGCCATCTTTTCGCTTGTCGAGCCGATGCGCAAACTGATTGCCACTGGCCGCTGTGCCGGCGTCAGGCATAACGGTTACTGGTTCGATATCGGCAGACCATCCGACCTGATGCGTGCCAACAGGCTCTTCGGCCGCTGATGCGTATCTGGATTGATGCCGACGCCTGCCCGAAGGTGATCAAGGAGATACTCTACCGTGCCGCCGAGCGAGTGAAGGTTCCGCTGACGCTGGTCGCCAACATGCAGCTGCAGCATCCAAAATCAGAGTATATTGATGCCGTGAAGGTGGATGCTGGTGCCGATGTGGCCGATGCCTATATTGTTGATCACGCAGAACCGGGCGATCTGGCGATCACCGCCGATATCCCGCTTGCTGCAGGTATGATCGGGAAGGGGGGCTTTGCACTCAACCCGCGCGGGCAGATGTACACAGCCGAGAATGTGCGCAGTGCACTGAGTATGCGTGATTTTATGGACAAGCTGCGCGGCGATGGCGTCATGACCGGCGGCCCGGCCGCATTCAGTCAGGCCGACCGCATGGCCTTCGCCAACCAGCTTGACCGGTTTCTGACGAAGCAACTGAAGGAGCAACAGCCATGATTCTACATCCGCAGCTGGAGAAGGACTGTTTCGTGGTCGGGCAGCTGCCGCTATGTGCAGTTCTGCTGATGAACGACTCCAACTATCCCTGGTTTATCCTCGTGCCGCAGCGTGAAGGAGTCACCGAGATTCACCAGCTCCCGGAAGCAGACCAGCAGCAGCTGATACGCGAATCCTGCATGTTTGCTTCCGTGATCGAAAAAGAGTTCGGCGCCGACAAGATCAATATCGCCGCACTCGGAAACATGGTGCCGCAGTTGCATATCCACCACATTGTCCGTTACAAAACCGACCCCGCCTGGCCGGCCCCTGTCTGGGGGAAGTTCCCTGCCTCCCCTTATGACGAAGAAAGGTCAAGGCAGATATGTGAGGTGATAGGCAAAAGGCTGCTTGCGACCTAAACCCGGATATTCAGTTATTGAGCTATCATCTTATGATGACAAAGAGTAGAGGGATGGCTTTTTTCGATTGAATCGATATGGCAGAACAATCAGCGCCTGCAGCTTAAAAGGTTGACGGATTGGTATCCGGATGAGGGCAGGACCAGCTTTTTAGGCCAAAGGAATTTCTGTCGTCGCAGTGAGCACAGCCAATATCTTTGGAAGCCCCGAATTGCACACATTTTGATAGGTTGTTAAGTATTTTTTTGATGGACTCCGGACAATAAGGCTTGGTCAGATACATGCATGCTTTTGATTGATATTCATGCCGGATAGCAGATTCACCAGTAGCAACAATAAACTTCATCTCTGGCTTAAAGTGGTGAACCTTTTCCATCATTTCGTAACCATTCATGATAGGCATATCAATATCGGTAATTGTACCCAATGGCATTTGAAACGCTTCGGACTGCACATGGTCGACATATGCCTGCGGGCATGCAAAAGCCCTTGCAGAATAGCCGAATGATTCGATTATTTCAGCGAGGATTTCACCCAGGTATGGTTGGTCATCAACAATATGAAACATCCGCGGATACTCATAAATCACTTTTGACAGAGCAACCTCACTGTTTAGTCAGGAATATGATATCAGAAGGTGTTGCTGCCAGTTGAGATTGCCGTCGCAGGCAGCCCTTCAATGCTGTTGACGGTGAGTATTGAAAGTTGATGAAAGCAGCTGCTTTCAGATACGGATCAGAAGATGGGCAAGTTCAAAGCGGCCGGAAGGGTGGGGGACTTCGTTGCCATTGTCCGGCCACTGCCAGCGGCTGTCGCTAAACAGGTAGCTCATGTCGCTCACATCGCAGTGGAACGGCGGACCGCCTTCGGCGCCGGTCTGCATGAAGAGGGCCAGGAGTTGGCCGCCCGGTTTCAGGTGGGTATAAAGCCACTGCTCATAAGCAGGCCACTGTTCCGGTTGCAGGGCACAGAGGCAGGTCTGCTCGTAGATCGCATCGAACGGTTCAAGAATGAGTTCAAAGAGATCGCCGTGGATCAGGGTGGCAGTCAGCCTCTCCTTTTCCAGCATCGCCTGCATGTGATCAATGGCAGGGGTGGCGATATCGACAGCGGTAACGTCAAAACCGCGACGGGCAAGCTCGATCACCTCATGGCCTCGGCCGCAGCCGGGCACGAGGATGCGGCAAGGCTCCAGCTCTTTGAGCCAGTCGAGAAGGGCAGGGCTGGCATTGCCGCGATCCCAGCCGGTTTCGTTGTTGTGGTATTTGCCTTCCCAGAACGCACGATTACTCATACCCTGCTCCAACAGCCTTCATGCCGCGCTAAGCGCCGCTTATTTGTAAGGAACAAACTGCGCTCCCCCTGTCTTGAATGCAGGCCGCTTGAGCCGGAGCAGAAGAGTTCCATGGTTATCAAATTACTTCTCGATCACCAGCATATGCTTGCCTTCCTCATCGGTCGGCTCGTTGGATAGTACCTTGAAACCCTGCTCTTCGCATGAGCGGGGAACATTCTCCAGCGGTTCGCCCTCGTTAAGCAGCACTTCCAGCTGTTCGCCCTTGTTGATCTGGGCCAGCTTCAGCTTCACCTTCACAAAGGTCATCGGGCAGGTCTCGCGGGTAATATCGAGAAAATGTTTCATGTTTTTCTATACCTCGTTCGTGTCAACACGGTCCATGGACGGGCCGCCAGGATGAGGGGCTCAGCTCCTCATCTTGTGAGCGATGGCGAAATGACGTTTTTGCCATCGCGCCAGAGAACAGCGGCATGGAGGCCGGTGTTCGGGTCAAACAAATCAAATAAAGATGATATGCGAATTTTCCGATTCGTTGAGGAAGGTCGCAACGCCGGCCACATCCTTCACCTCCTCAATCATCTCGCTCTTCTCGATCTCGAGAATATGCATCGCCATTTCGCATGCGACGATGCGTACGCCAAGCAGATGTGCCGCCTCGACCAGCTCAGGCAGGGTGGCAACGTTGTGTTTCTTCATCATGCCGGTCATCAGCTTGGGGCTGATGCCGCCGAAGTTAAGACGCGAAAGCGGAAGGTTGTTCAGGCCACCCATCAGGAAGTTGAAGGCTTTCGCCATAATGCTTTTGCCGGTTGCGGCACGACCCTTGTTCCTCTTCAGGGCATTGAGTCCCCAGAAGGTGAAGAACATGGTTACTTCGCGGTTGGTCGCGGCGGCACCTGTAGCGATCGTGAAGGCGGCAACGATCTTGTCGAAATCGCCGGAGAAGCAGACGATCGATATCTTTTTCTTATCAACGGGCAGGTCCATAACCATACCTCCATGCATGGAATCGGACGCCAGAATCTAGTCGCTGGCGGGAAAAGGGCAAACCGGTCAGCCGACTATCCCTGAACCATGACCGGAATATCGATCTTGCGGCTGTTCTGGATGCTGACCCTGCGGGCCACCTCGCCGGCCAGCGCGGTGTAGTGTTTTGCCTGTTCGGAGTCGGGAAAGGCTGCCACGATCGGTGTGCCCTCGTCCGCCTTTTCGCGGATTTTGATGTCGAGCGGAATATGCGCCAGCACCTCGGTTTTGAACTCCTGGCTCAGCCGCTCAGCCCCGCCTTCGGCAAAGATTGCACTGGCATGCCCGCAGTTGGGGCAGATGAACTGGCTCATGTTTTCGACAATGCCGAGCGCTGGAACGCGTGCCTTGCGGAACATCTCAATGCCTTTTCGGCAGTCGAGCAGGGCAATGTCCTGTGGTGTGGTGACCAGCACCGCACCTGTCACCGGCACCTTCTGGGTCAGGGTAAGCTGTGCATCACCGGTTCCCGGAGGCATGTCGACAAAGAGGTAGTCGAGCTCGCCCCAGGCCACATCGGTAAGCAGCTGGGAGAGTGCGCCGGCCACCATCGGGCCGCGCCAGAGCATCGCCTGATTGTCCTCGATCATGTAGCCGATTGAGATGGTTTTTACACCGTAGTTCTCCAGCGGGTGGATCGTTTTGGTGTCGTAATCGATTTGAGGCTTGTATCCGGCCAGCCCCATCATGCGCGGGATGGAGGGGCCGTAGATGTCGGCATCGAGCAGGCCGACGCGAGCGCCGGTCTGCGCCATGGCAACAGCAAGGTTGACCGCCGTGGTCGATTTACCGACGCCACCTTTTCCGGAGGCAACAGCAACGATATTGGCCACACCAGGCAGATGTTCCTTGGCCTGACCCTGGGTGGTCTTCGCACTCATGGTGACAGAAACCTTCTCAACACCGGGCAGGGAGGATACCGCAACTTCGGCCTGGCGCCGGAACTCCTCTTTAACCGGGCAGGCCGGTGTGGTCAGCTCCACCGTGAAGGCAACTTCGCCACTATTGATGGCGATGTTTTTGACAAAACCGAGGCTTACGATGTCCTTGTTAAAATCGGGATCGATAATCACCGAGAGTGCTTTGAGAATTTCAGCTTCAGTTACCACGTCGGCCTCCAGTTGGGGTCATCTTTTTTGAGGGGGTGGCACTGTGTGAAGCTTGCCCGAAAGTGTCAAGGGCACTGCTTGTGGGGGTAATGCCAAAACGGAAAAGATTAGCACCCCGCCAGGCATTGCCTGACGGGGTGCTGCCGCGTCCTTGTAAAGGGAGGGGAAAGACGCGGTTCAAGAGGGGAATTACAACCAAACACCTAACCATTTTGCGGGTATGTGTCAAACAGGGCATGCAACAAGAGTGCTTGCCTTTTTCAAAATCGTCACGATAATTCGCCGCCACTACATATTTTGATCCGGCTTTATCCAGAGCAGTGGAGGGTTACAGGCCCTGAGAAACTGCGGCAACCGGCCAAAGATGATCGCAAGAGAATCCGAGGAGAATGGTGCCAATGCCTGCCCGAAGTAATTTATTACCGAGGGAGCGATGATGGCGGGTTGTTCGTTTGGAACACCTTGGAGTTCCATCTATAGACAACCTTCGCAATTATCGCGGAGGTTTTTTTGTTTCTGGATATGGCCGAAAAAACGGAGTATCTATCAATGAGTGAAAGTATCGTTCGTGCGCTGAAGTGTCGTGAATGTGGCCAGGAATATCCGATTGAGCCGACGCATGTATGTGAGTTCTGCTTCGGGCCGCTGGAAGTGGCCTACGACTACCACAAGCTGGAGGGTAAATTCACCCGCGAGCTGATCGAGTCGCGTCCGCAGACCATGTGGCGTTATAAAGAGCTGCTGCCGATCGATGGCGAGCCAACCGTGGGTGCCCAGAACGGCTTCACCCCGCTGGTACGCGCCAGAAACCTTGAGAAGGCTCTTGGCGTCAAGGAGCTCTATATCAAGAACGATTCCGTCTGTTATCCGACCCTCTCCTTCAAGGACCGCGTAGTATCCGTGGCGCTCTCCAAGGCGGTCGAGTTCGGCTTCAAAACCGTGGCATGTGCCTCTACCGGCAATCTGGCCGGATCAGTTGCTGCCAATGCTGCGGCGGCAGGTTTGGAGTCTTATGTCTTTATCCCTCACGATCTCGAGCAGGGCAAGGTGCTCGGTGCGGGCATTTTCGGCACCAATATCATTGGCATCAAAGGCAAGTACGACGATGTAAACCGTCTCTGCTCCGAAGTGGCCGGCAAATACGGCTGGGCCTTCGTAAATGTGAATGTGCGCCCCTTCTATGCCGAAGGCTCCAAGTCGCTCGCCTATGAAATGATGGAGCAGCTGGGCTGGAAGGCGCCGAAGCATGTGGTTGTGCCGATGGCGTCAGGATCCCTCTGCACCAAGGTGGACAAGGCGATCAAGGAGTTCATCAAGCTCGGCCTGATCGAAGATAACGGTACTGCTGTTTACGGCGCGCAGGCGACCGGCTGTTCGCCGATTGCCAAGTCTGTCAAGGATGGCACCGACATGATTCATCCTGTGCATGCAGATACCATCGCCAAGTCTCTGGCAATCGGTAACCCTGCCGACGGTTATTATGCCAACCGCGTGATCAATGAGTCCGGTGGCTGGGCAGAGGACATCTCCGATGAGGAGGTGATCGCTGCCATGAAGCTGCTGGCCGAGACCGAGGGTATTTTTGCTGAGACCGCAGGCGGCGTGACATTGGGTTGCGCCAAGAAGATGATTGAGTCCGGCAAGTTGCCACGTGACGAGTCGATTGTACTCTGCATTACCGGAAACGGCCTGAAGACTCAGGAAGCGGTGGTGGATGCAATTACCAAACCGCGTATTATCAATGCCAGTCTGAAAGAGTTCGACGTTCTGGCCGATGCAGACGGCGTTGCCGGCGCATAAAAAGTTTAGATTTATTTAGTAACAGGAGAGATGAAATGAGTGTAACCGTACGTATTCCAACCCCGCTGCGTAAGCTGACCGGCGGAGCCGATGAAGTATCCGTGGATGGTGCAAATGTTGGCGATGTCATTGAAAA
This sequence comes from Mariprofundus ferrinatatus, assembly GCF_002795825.1. Taxonomy (NCBI): domain Bacteria; kingdom Pseudomonadati; phylum Pseudomonadota; class Candidatius Mariprofundia; order Mariprofundales; family Mariprofundaceae; genus Mariprofundus; species Mariprofundus ferrinatatus. The sequence continues at coordinate 402,022 of NZ_CP018800.1, forward strand.
CCTTGAAGCGGCACATCCGGGCCTGAAAGAGCGTCTCTGCGACGATGCCGGCGAAATCCGTCGTTTCGTGAACGTCTACGTGAACGACGAAGATGTTCGCTTTCTTGATGGCCGCGGTACCGCGCTGAAAGATGGAGATGAGGTCTCTATCGTTCCTGCGATTGCTGGCGGCTGCTGATGAAATTCCGCGTTTATCTGACTTTTAACGCGGAGACCGTTCGCGAACCGATTATATGGAAGCTGGGCAGAGAGTTCGACCTGATCACCAATATTCGCACTGCCGAGGTGAAGGATCACATGGGCCTTGTCGGCCTTGAGCTGGATGGCGATGACGATGTGATTGATGCTGCTGTGAAATGGCTTGGCGAGCAGGGCGTTCACGTTGAGCCGATTGAACAGAATATCATTGAAGGGTGATTGGTTGATGCGAAATAACGTCCAGGTATTTTGCTTGGGCATAGGAAGAGAGCAGTGGTTTCCACCTGCTTGCAAAATAAGGGGTAAGCAACATGTTGTGTCTCCCCGTCCGCGGCTCGCGTCATATGCGCACGTATACAGATGATGTTTTATGTTCTTTGTGGTGAGTAAAGGAGTTTGATATGGCAATTTATAACAATGCTGCAGAAGCGATCGGTAATACCCCGCTGGTTCGTCTGAACCGGATCGGTGCGGATTGTGGTGCTGAAATCGTCGCCAAGCTGGAGTTTTTCAATCCGCTGAATTCGGTAAAAGACCGGATCGGCAAGGCGATGATCGAGGCGGCCGAGGCCGATGGGCGACTGAAACCGGGCGGTTTGATTGTCGAGCCGACCAGTGGTAATACCGGTATTGCACTCGCCTTCGTGGCTCGCGCCAAGGGTTATCGCTGTATTCTCACGATGCCGGAGTCAATGAGCCTGGAGCGCCGCAAGCTGCTGAAGCTGCTTGGTGCAGAGCTGGTGCTCACGCCTGCCGAGAAGGGCATGAAGGGTGCGATTGCCAGGGCTGAGGAGATCACCCACAGCACTGAGGGTGCATTCATGCCGCAGCAGTTTGAGAACCCGGCCAATCCCGAAGTTCACCGCCAAACAACGGCTCAGGAGATCTGGTCTGATTGTGACGGGAAGGTTGATGCGATCGTTGCAGGGGTAGGCACCGGCGGCACGATCACAGGTGTTGCTGAGGTACTCAAGCAGCGTAATCCTGCATTCAAGGCGTTTGCTGTTGAGCCTGCCGATTCTCCGGTCATCTCAGGTGAGGCTCCCGGCCCGCACAAGATTCAGGGTATCGGTGCGGGGTTTATTCCGAAGAACCTGAACGTGGATATTCTCGACGGCGTTGAAAAGGTCACCAACGACGAAGCCTTCGAAATGGCACGCCGCCTCTCCAATGAGGAGGGGATTCCGGGAGGTATCTCATCGGGTGCCGCCGTGACTGCGGCGGTTCGCGTGGCAAGTCGTCCTGAGATGAAGGGTAAGCGCATCGTCGTGATCATCCCTTCGATGGCAGAGCGCTATATGTCCACCGACCTTTTTAAAGGAATCGAAGTTTAATTATTGATAACCGCGGTTGTTGCAGCGGAAGATTTTGGAGAAACACGTGATCGATTTTACAGAGAAACAGATCGAGCGCTATTCGCGCCACATTATTTTGCCGGAGGTCGGCGCCGAGGGTCAGAGCAAGTTGCTCGAATCCAAGGTGTTCATGATCGGTGCCGGTGGTCTGGGCTCACCTGTCGCCTACTATCTGGCAGCAGCCGGCGTTGGAACTATCGGCATTGCCGATGCCGACGTGGTGGACTCATCCAACCTGCAGCGCCAGATTATTCATAACGAAGATCGTGTCGGCATGCCGAAGGTGGAGAGTGCGCGCGAAACGATGCAGGCGCTCAATCCGGATGTGAAGGTCAATACCTACAACTACTTTGTCACCGAGGACAATATCCGTGAAATTATCCGCGACTACGATCTGGTCATCGACGGTTGTGATAATTTCCCGACCCGTTTCCTGGTCAATGACGCGTGCTTCTTTGAGAAGAAGACACTGATCTCCGGCGCCATGTTCCGCTTTGACGGCCAGGTGGCGACTTTCAAACCGACCAGCCAGAAAGATGCACCGTGCTACCGCTGTCTCTACCCTGAGCCGCCACCAGCAGGCCTTGTGCCCTCCTGTTCCGAGGCGGGCATTCTGGGGGCGCTGGCCGGAGCGGTCGGTACCATCCAGGCGGTTGAAGCGGTTAAGGAGCTGCTTGGAATCGGCGATTCTCTGGCAGGTAAACTGATGACCTTCGATGCGCTCCGGATGGAGTGGAAGAAGCTGAAGCTGCGTAAGGATCCGGCTTGCCCGCTCTGCAGTGAGAATCCGAGCATTACCGAGCTGGTGACCTATGAGCAGTCCTGTGCGCTGCAGATGGGACATAGCTGAACATTAGAGAAGGGGAGAAACGGGCCTCTGGTCGATTCGGAACATCTGGGGGGATGCGAAGAATCGAATAACAGACCGGAGGTTCGATATCTCACCGGCGACAGCTGTCGTCACAGTAACAGCAGGGGTGAAGCGGATAGTTCCGGTTTGCCCCCCTGCTTAAGCGTATGGGGTTTGAATATGGCAACAGAATTTGATTTTGCACGCACCAGCGATGTCGATGAGTTCGACGCAGGTTATCGCGCCTTTAAAGAGGGGCGCATGTCCGAGGAGCGCTTCACGCCATTCCGTCTGCAGATGGGCGTATATGGTCAGCGGCAGGAGGGTGTGCAGATGGTGCGCGCCAAGCTGCCGGGTGGCTGTGTCACCCCTGATCAGATGGACGTCATCGCAGAGTGTGTTGAGCTTTATGCCGGGCGCCTGCCTACCGACGGAACCGTCACCGAGCCGCCTGAGAAGGTGGCGCATGTAACCACGCGCCAGGACATTCAGGCTAATTTCGTGTCGCTTGATGATGTGCCGGCATTTCTTCGCAAGCTTGATGCCGCAGGCCTTACCACACGCGAAGCGTGCGGCAATACCGTTCGTAATGTTACCACCTGCTTCCTGGCGGGACGTTGTCCTGCAGAGCATGCCGATGTCACCATCCATGCGCGCAAGTTTGCCGAATTCTTCCTGCGCCATCCGCTCGGGCAGCAGTTTCCGCGCAAGTTCAAGGTGACCTTCTCCGGATGCGCCACCGATTGCGGCCTCTCGGGCATGCACGATATCGGTTTTATCGCTACCCATAAAGATGGCAAGCCCGGCTTTCAGGTATGGGCTGCCGGTGGCCTCTCATCGCAGCCGATGGGTGCGCTGCTGCTGGAAGAGTTTATCGAAGAGTCTGAGTTGTTCGTGGTTGGTGAAGCCTTGATGCGCATCCACTTCAAATACTCCGATCGCAAACGTCGTGCCCGCGCCCGTATGAAGTATGTGGCACAGAAGCTCGGGGCAGAGGGCTTTATCGAAGAGTATAAAAAGCAGCGTGCTATTATCGAGAAAACCCATGCCGATGATTCCGGTTACAGTGAAGCAAACTGGCGCTCACCTTCGGCGGCACTTCCGTTTTCTGATTCCGGCGTCGTGGATCAGCACAATGGCAAGAAAGCGATTCTGCTTAACCTTTTCCGCGGTGACCTGACGCCTGAACAGTGCCGGGCCGTAGCCAGTGCTGCCCGTGCAGCCGGCACCGATGAGCTGCGTGTTACCACCGAGCAGGGAATGGTAATCTGCGATGTCGATGGCGATAAAGTTGATGCGGCATTGGCGGTTCTTACCGGTGCAGGGCTCTCCAGCGAGTATGCCCGCGGCATATCCGATGTTGTTGCCTGCCCGGGCACGGAAACCTGTCGCCTGGGTATTACTTCGAGCCGGGGGCTTGCCGCAGCGCTGCAGCCTCTGATGAGTGACCTGAAAAAAGACGGCACACTGGCCGGCATCACCGTGAAAGCATCCGGTTGCCAGCACTCCTGCGGTCGCCACCACATTGCCGATCTCGGGTTTCACGGCATGGCCAAGAAGGTGGCCGGTCAGGCTGTGCCGCACTATCAGCTGCATGTCGGTGGAAGCGGCGTTGCCGGATCACCCCTGGCATTTGCCACCGACCCCGTGCCGGCAAAACATGCTCCGGAAGCGGGCATTGCCGTGCTTAATGCTTACAAGACTGGCCGAACGGGTGATGAGTCGATGCATGACTGGGCATCACGAATCGGTAAAGAGGGTATTTCAGCAATCCTGGCACCGTTTGCCGCAGATGCCGGTGAGGTGGAGGGGCTGATCTACGACTGGAGCGAAAACGAGGCGTTCAATACCAAGGGCAACAAGAAGGGCGAGTGCGCTGGTGCGGTTCTCTCGATGTCTGACGCCCTGATCTCTGAGGCCGAGTACGAACTGTTGATTGCGCGTGCCCATGCCGATGCGATGTTCTGGGGAGAGGCGCTGACGGCGCTGCGGCGTTCGGCCATCTCGGCTGCGCGCGCTTATCTGGTTCCTTACGGTGAGGCGCCTGAGGATGATGCAGAGGTGTTTGGGTTACTGGCCCAGCATGCAGTTGTCGATGTCGAGGTGATCGGCGGTTTCCATGCCGTGCAGAATGCACTGATGAGTATCGACCTTGCTGATCCGGGTGCCGGAGTAACAAAGTTGAAAGAGGTTCAGGGCGCATGGGTGAAGCTGGCAGCCAAACGCTTTGCTGCAGTGCCGCAAGAGCGTGTTGAAGATGCTGCGGAAGTAGCTGCCACTGGGCCCTCAGAAGATGTGGTGTTGCTCGACCTTTCCGGCGTTGCCTGTCCGATGAATTTTGTGAAAACAAAGATCAAGCTCTCTATGATGGCTGAAGGTTCACAGCTTGATGTCATCCTTGATGACGGGGCGCCGATTGAGAATGTTCCGCTTTCACTTGAGGAGCAGGGGCAGAAGGTGCTCGCCAAAGAGAAGATCTCCGACAGCCAGTGGAAAATCCGCGTCGAGAAGAGCGGACAGATCTGAATATTGACGATGCTGGAACAGTGGAAACGATGAATCCATTCGAGAACCCGGGCCGCTGTAAGCTGGCACTGGTGAACCATGGTGTGGCATTGCCGGAAGGTCTTTCCAATGCGTCGCACTGGGTTGCACAGGCCAACGCGACCGAATCGATTGTGGATATCAGATTACCCAGTGGCCATTTTGCCACCGTACCGGTAGGGCAGCCCTATACCCAGAAGAGTCCTATCCAGTTGATTCAGGAGGGTGACGAAGGTTCGGCTAGTCTGCAGTGGGGCGATGAGTCGCTGGAGGTGCAGCTGCTTCCGGCGCCAGCATACTACCGCAACAAAACCCGTTCCGGTGCTCGTATGGGTAGCTTCTCATCTCTGCACGAGAACCTGCTGATGCTCAACCCTCTGATGGGATGCGGTTTCTTTGCCGAGAAGGGCGAGGCGTGTCACTACTGTCAGTACGATTCGATGCTTAATGAGAAAGAGCCGCCGCTGCGCGATCCGCTCGAGCTGGTGGAGGTGGTTCGGGCTGCACTCGCGGAGCGCGAAATTGATACCATCTACCTCTACAACGGATTTGCGCCGGGTGATGATGCGGGACTGAATCGCCTCGTGCCGGTGATAGCGCTGCTCAGACGTCATGTCGGCCATCGCCAGATAGCCATTGAAACCGTTGCCCCGAGAGATACCCGAGTGATTGATGCACTCTATTCTGCCGGTCTCGATGTCTTTGTCTGCAACCTCGAGCTGCACGATAGGGATCGATTTGCCGAAATATGCCCCGGCAAAGAGCATGCGGGCGGTCAGGCTGCTATCTGGAAGGCGCTGGATCATGCCCGTCAGGTGTTCCGTTCTGGTGCCGTGGTAAGTAACCTGATTGTCGGGCTGGAGGAGCTCGAATCGAGCAAGAGAGGTATTGATGCCCTGATTGCCCACGGCGTTGTGCCGCTGTTGCAGCCTTTCCGGCCACTGCCTGGCACACCGCTGGAGAAGCATGCACTGCCGACACTGGAAGGGTTGGAAGAGCTCTTTCTCTACCTCTACGCTGCGCTGGAAAGTGCAGCCTTTCCAACCCATCGCCTGCGTCATATGGGGCGTGTTCTGACACCGATGGAGAGTCGGGTTCTCGATGGCGGGGAACCTGCGCTGGCTGAACGATGGGTGGTCTCATCGATTGGCCGACGCTGGGACAGCTGGATTGATGGTTTAAGGCGACACCTTCGGGCCGGCAATGGTGAAGAGGGAGGAGCACTGGACCGCCGACCGATTCACCTGCTACTGGCGGGCGAGGTGCTGCCTTTTGCGGCATTGATGGCGATTGCTGTTCTGGCCGTTGCAGCCGGAACCATGCATGCGCCGGATGGACTGAGTGAGAGTGGCTGGGTTTCATTGATTGTGTTTTCGCTCTGCCTAGTGTTGTGGGTAACGCAGCTACTACCACTTGCTGCGACCTCGATATTGGGGCTGGCGCTATTGCCTCTGCTTGGCGTAATGCCCGCGAACGAGGTCTTTGCGCTGTTCGGCAACCCTGCCGTATTCTTTATTCTCGGGGCTTTCATGCTTGCCGCAGGTGCGATGAAGAGCGGTCTCTCCGAACGACTCGCGCTGCTTACGATTGACAAGGTGGGCACCAGTCCACGCAGGCTACTGCTTGCGATGCTGCTGCTGCCGGCCTTGATGGCCTGTGTGATGCCCGAACATGCGGTGGCGGCACTTTTTCTCCCCATTGCATGGGAGATTGTACGCAGCCTCGGACTGAAAGCTGGAAACCGATATGCTCAGTCCATCTTCTTTGCACTGGCGTGGGGGGCAGTGACGGGCGGCGTAGTGACGCTGCTTGGCGGTGCGCGAGGCCCTCTGGCAATGGCGTTGAGCGAAGAGCTGACTGGAAGCAGTTTCTCATTTCTAGACTGGACGCTTGCAGCCGCCCCGATTGCACTCTCAGTATTGGCTGTGGCGGCAGTGGTTCTGTGCCGGATCACGCCGATGGGCGGACTTGATATCTCATCTGCACGCGAGCGCATCTCACTGCGCAGACTTGAGCTCGGTGATCTGAATCTGAAGTCAAAGGCGATGGCGCTGCTTCTGGTAGCAACTGTCGCCGGATGGGTTGTGGCAGGCCATGCCAGCGGCCTGGCCGGCATCGCGCTGATCAGTGTGGTCTGCATGTTTGCACTTCGGCTGGTGAGCTGGCGGTCAGTGGAGCAGCACGTGAACTGGGGTGTAGTGCTGATGTATGGCGGTGCTATTGCGATCGGCAAGGCGTTGACCGTGACGGGTGCCGGTGTATGGCTCGCTTATGCCATCTTTCCGGATAGCCTGACAGGGTTAGCCATGCTGGCACTGCTTGCCCTGATTACGCTTCTCTTTACTGAAGGTGTGAGCAACGCTGCCGCGGTTGCGATCGTGCTTCCGGTAGCCATACCGATCGCGGCAGCAGCAGGTGTCGATCCGGTTACGGTGGCACTGACGGTGGGTATTGTATCCGGGTTTGCCTTTATGCTGCCGATGGGCACACCGCCGAATGCCATGATTTTTGGGACTGGCTTTGTGCGCGCATCACACATGCTTCGCTACGGCGCACTTCTCTCACTTGCTTCGTTTGTACTATTTTTGATGACAGTGTCGATATTGTGGCCGGCACTCGGAAGGATTGGGTAACTATATGAATGCTTTGGTTGAACCGGCTGTAAGCCTCCTTAAGCAGGCCAAACAGGTCCATGGCGATGCACTGGTCTATCCATGCTCTATGGGACTTGAAGGGTCGGTGCTGGTGGACATGATCAGTAAACATGGCTTGAACATTCCTGTCATGACACTCGATACCGGCAGGCTGCCGCAGGCGACCTATGATGTGATCACTGCTTTCGAAGCGCGTTACGGCATCCGCATTCAGGTGCTGTTCCCTGACTGCCATGAAGTTGAAGCGATGGTGCGTGAATATGGCGTGAATTTATTCAGGAAATCCGTAGAGTTGCGCAAGCAGTGCTGTGAAGTACGCAAGGTGCGGCCGCTGATGCGTGCACTTGAGGGCAAAGAGGCGTGGGTTACCGGCAGGCGCAGGCAGCAATCGAAAGGACGCGCTGATCTGCAGTCTGTTGAAACTGATTCTGTATATGGACTGAAAAAGTATAATCCACTACTGGAGTGGAGCCTTGATGATGTATGGAGCTATGTGAAAGAGAATGATGTTCCCTACAACAGGCTTCATGATGCCCACTACCAATCCATCGGTTGCGAATGTTGCACGCGAGCGATTACCGTGGGTGAAGATGAGCGCGCCGGCCGCTGGTGGTGGGAAAATGATGAGGTTGCGGCAGAGTGCGGTCTGCATGTGATGAGCATCAAACAGGTTGTTGGCGAAATTGAAGATGGTGAAGGGATTTAGGAGAACGAAATGTCTGGAAAGGTATCAGAACATAAGCTGACACAGCTTAAAGCGCTGGAAGCGGAATCGATCCACATTATCCGTGAGGTGGTGGCAGAATTCCGCAATCCGGTGATGCTCTACTCGGTCGGCAAGGATTCGAGTGTGTTGCTGCATCTGGCGCGCAAGGCATTCTATCCTGCGCCGCTTCCGTTTCCGCTTTTGCATGTCGATACCGGCTTCAAGTTCAAGGAGATGTACGAATTCCGCGATAACTACTGTAAAGAGGTTGGCGCGGACCTGATCGTACGCCGCAATGAAGAGGCGATCGCTAGGGGTATGAATCCAAAGGATCACGGCGTGGCCCGCTGCTGTGGCGCATTGAAGACGCAGGGTCTTCTTGAAGCCCTGGAAGAGGGTGAATATGACGCTGCTTTCGGCGGTGCACGCCGCGATGAGGAGCGTTCACGCGCAAAGGAGCGCGTATTCTCGATGCGCGACGAATTCGGACAGTGGGATCCGAAGAACCAGCGCCCTGAATTGTGGAATATCTACAACGGCCGTATTCACGAAGGTGAGTCGGTTCGCGTCTTTCCGATCTCCAACTGGACCGAGATGGATGTCTGGCTCTATATCCGTGAGGAGAAGATTCCGATTGTGCCGCTCTACTTTGCCAAAGAGCGCCTGATGGTTGAGCGCAAAGAGATGCTGATCCCCTATTACGAAGAGATGAAGGATCAACTGCTTGAGGGTGAAGAGCCGAAGCTGGTGATGAGCCGCTTCCGTACGCTGGGATGTTCCCCGTGTACAGGTGCAGTGCGCTCGGATGCATCGAATATGGACGAGATTGTGATCGAGGCAGCAGCAGCCCGGCGCTCGGAGCGTGAGACGCGCATTATCGATCACGGATCCAACAGCATGGAAGATAAAAAGAAAGAGGGTTACTTCTGATAGATTCATACGCAAAAGGGCATGAAACCCTTTTGCTGATTCGCCACCCTTTCAGGGTAGGCCGGGCTCTTATTTAGAGGGTTCGCGAAAGGTTTTACGGGGTTAGAAAGATGACTGAACTGAATATTAAGATGACCAAGGAGATCGAGCTGCTCCGGCTGGTGACAGTAGGCAGTGTGGACGATGGCAAATCGACACTGATCGGCCGCCTGCTGGTCGATACCAAAGGCGCATTCGAGGACCAGTTGCTGGCCGTGCGCAAGAAAAAGGGACAGGAGCAGCATATCGCTTCTGCGTCCGAGATTGATCTGGCGATGCTGACCGACGGCCTTTCTGCCGAACGGGAGCAGGGCATTACCATTGATGTTGCATACCGTTATTTTGCCACGCCGAAACGCAAGTTTATCATGGCCGATTGTCCGGGGCATGAGCAGTACACCCGTAATATGGTGACCGGTGCTTCCACTGCCAGTGCTGCGATCATTCTGATCGATGCGCGAAATGGCGTGATGCCGCAGACCAAACGCCACACCCATATTCTCGGTCTGCTCGGGATTCCCCACCTGATTGTTGCAGTCAATAAAATGGATCTGGTCGGTTTTGATCAGGCGACTTTCGAGAAAATCCGGGAAGATATGAGTGCCTATTGTGCCAAGCAGGGGATCAAGGACCTGATCTGCCTGCCGATGTCTGCGCTCGATGGCGATATGGTGGCCGTGCGCGGTGACAATATGGGGTGGTATGAGGGTGAGACGCTGCTTGAGACACTGGAAAATCTTTCCGTGCTTGATGCGGTGGACCAGAAACCATTCCGGTTCCCTGTGCAGCTTGTAAACCGTCCCCAGACCGCCGATCTACCCGACTATCGTGGTTTCATGGGTACAATCGTATCCGGCACCGTTCGCGTGGGCGACGAGGTCGTTGCTGTGCCCAGTGGCAACACCTCGACCGTTAAAGAGATCGTGACATTCGACGGCAATCTTGAAGAGGCATTTGCGCCGCAGAGTGTGACACTGACACTGAACGATGAGATCGACGTGTCTCGCGGTGATATGCTCACCCATGTGGGTGAGAAGGCGAAGGACTCGAAAGAGCTGCGCGCCAACGTCTGCTGGATCGGTAATGAGCCGCTGAGTGAACGTAAGAAGTACCTGCTCAAGCACAATACCAATACCGTCAAGGCGATGGTGACGCAGATCGATTTCAAAACCGACATCCATACACTGGAGCATGAAGAGGATGCTGCCGAACTGGCCATGAACGAGATCGGCCGAATTTCCTTCAAGCTCTTGAAGCCTTTACATTACGACACCTATGCGGAAAACCGCGCCACCGGCAGCTTCATTCTGATCGACACCTTTACCAACAACACCGTCGGTGCAGGTATGATCGTTTAGAAACGGTCCGGATTGCAGATAAAGATAAAAAGAGGGGGCATATGCCCCCTCTTTCTATTTGCGACAGAGAAACAGGCATTGACCCTGTCGTGTAGTGTCACAGAATGGCCGGCCCGCTGGCGAGGATCGCAACGGGTTAGCAGGAGAGGTTCATGTTCAATAGTTTAAGTGAGAAGCTTGGTAATATTGCCAATAAATTGCGCGGCTCTGCACGCGTATCGGAAGCCGATCTTGATGCCACGCTACGCGAGATGCGTATGGCGCTGCTCGAAGCTGATGTAGCACTGCCGGTAGTGCGCCACCTGATGAGCGAGGTGCGTGAACGTGCCCTCGGTGCGGAGGTGGCAAAGAGCCTGCAGCCGGGCCAGGTGATCATTAAGATTCTTAACGATGCACTTGCCGACCTCCTCGGTGGCCAGCGTCGTGACCTCAACCTGTCCAAGATTCCTTCAGTGATTCTGCTTTGCGGCCTGCAGGGTGCAGGTAAAACAACCACAGCAGGCAAGCTTGCCCGACTGCTGATCGGCCAGGGCAAAAAGGTGGCCCTGACCTCTGTCGATGCCACCCGCCCTGCTGCACGCGAACAGCTGCAGGTGCTGGCCGGTCAGGTGGATGTGCCCTATATCGCCGGTGATGGCGCCAGTGCAGCTGCCATGGCGAAATCTGCAGTCAAACAGGCAGGTCGCGACGGCCATCATGTTCTGATCCTTGATACCGCAGGTCGACAGGTCGTTGATGACGAGTTGATGGCTGAAATCAGGGAGGTTGCGGGTGCTGTCGGCGCCACCGAACGCCTGCTTGTGCTCGATGCCATGACCGGCCAGACAGCGCTCCAGATTGCTGAACAGTTCCATTCGGCAGTCAATATGTCCGGCTGTATTCTTACCAAGACCGATGCGGATGTGCGTGGTGGTGCGGCACTGTCTGTGGCCCACAGTACCGGTGTTCCGGTTCGATATGTCGGTACCGGCGAGAAGATTGATGCTTTCGAGCTGTTCGATCCACAGCGCATGGCGGGCCGAATCCTCGGTCAGGGCGATGTGGTTGGCCTGGTTGAGAAGATACAGGCGGGTGTGGATGAGGAGCAGGCACAGAAGGCTGCCGACAGGCTCAAGAAGGGGCAGTTCGACCTTGGCGATTTTGCTGAACAGCTGGGGCAGATGCAGAACATGGGCGGCATGGCGAGCATGCTGAAAATGATGCCGGGCATGAAGCTGCCACAGGATGCTCTCGACCAGATTGATGATAAGCCGATCAAGCGGATGCAGGCGATGGTCTACTCTATGACGCCGAAAGAGCGCAAGTATCCCAAGCTGATGAATGGCAGCCGAAAACGCCGCGTTGCCATGGGATCCGGTACTTCCGTCCCCGAATTGAACCGTATGCTCAAGCAGTTTGCACAGATGCAGCGCATGATGAAGAAGATGAAGGGCGGCAAGGGTCGTCGAATGCTGGCCCAGATGATGGGTAAGTTCGGTGGCATGGGTGGAGGGGGTATGCCTCCGGGCATGCCGAGGATGTGAAGACGAACTTCGATTCACATGCATCTCTTCGCAGTGAGGAGATGCCTCATGAATTCGAGGCTGCAAATAAAATCGGCGGTTTGGGAGAGTGGTGCACCTAACTCCTTGCTCCTTACGCGTTACCTCTCTATAGTGCGCCGCCTGTTTTTCGGAGGTTTGTATATAAAATGGCAACTGTTATTCGTCTGAGCCGTGGTGGCCGCAAAAAGCGCCCATTCTATTCTGTAGTTGTAATGGACGAGCGTAAGCGTCGCGATGGTGCATTCATCGAGAAGCTTGGCTACTTCGATCCTTGCACCGATCCTGAAGTGATCGAGCTTGATCTGGAGCGTGTAAAAGCATGGACCGATCAGGGTGCGCAGGTTTCCGACCGCGTCGCCAGCCTGATCGTCAAAGCGTCCGCTTAATTGATTCGATCAACGAAGCCTGACTGAGGGCTTTGTTTGATGGCGCTTGAACCATCGTATCTGCATGTCGGCGATATTCTTGGGACACATGGTCTCAAGGGCACGTTGACACTCTATTCGCATACCCGGCCCGCTTCGGCGGTCGCCGGGTATTCTTGTTGGTGGGTCGGAGAAAGCGGCGAGCTTGCAAAGCCTTATCAGGTCAAGCGTTGCTGGCAGCACGGCAAACGGATGTTGGCCGATCTGGAGGGCATCGCTGATTGCAACAGTGCTGAAAAACTGAAGGGGCAGAAGATCTGGGTGCCTCTCTCCGAGGTGGAGGTTGATGAGGGTGAGTACCTCTGGGAGGAGCTGATCGGCTGCGAGGTGATCCTCGATGAGAGCGATGAGCTGCTCGGCACGGTGGTGGCCCTTGAGGATTACGGTGCTCAGGATAATCTGGTGGTAAAAGCCCCGGATGATGCCGAATCACAGGGAGAGTGGCTGATCCCGTTTATCGAAGAGGTCATTGTCGAGGTTGATCTCGAAGAGGGCATCATCGCGGTCGACCTGCCGGATGGGATGGATGCATGTTTCACGCCCAGATCCTGACCCTCTTCCCTGAATTCTTTGAATCCCCGCTCTCCTGTTCAATTCCAAAGCGGGCGATTGAGGCGGGCATCGTCAGGGTCGATGCCATTCAGATCCGCGACTTTGCAACCGACAAACACAATCGGGTGGATGATACCCCCTACGGTGGCGGCCCTGGCATGCTGATGAAACCGGAACCCGTGGTGGCCGCCATTCGCAGGGCCAGAGAACTGCATCCCGATACGCATGTGGTGATGCTGACCCCCTCCGGCAGTCGGTTTACCCAGGCCAAGGCGCTCGAATTTACCGGCAAGCCGGGTATCACACTGCTATGCGGGCGCTACGAGGGCTTTGACGAAAGAATCTGCGATTACGTCGATGAGGAGATCTCACTCGGTGACTACGTTCTATCCGGCGGCGAGCCCGCCGCGATGTGTGTCCTGGATGCGGTGATCCGTCTGCTGCCCGAGGTGCTTGGTTCGCCCGAGTCGGCCGTGCTCGACTCCTTCAGCGAAGAGGGTATCCTCGACTGGCCGCACTACACTCGCCCTGAGGAGTTTGAGGGAAAGAAGGTGCCCGAAGTTCTGCTTTCGGGAAATCATGCTGCCATCGAGAAGTGGCGTCATGAACAGGCACGATTGCGCACAAGTAAGCGCCGAGGAGCAAGGGTCGATCATGACGAAAAATAAGTGGTCCACTGAACAGGCTGGCGAACTCTATCAGGTAGAGGGGTGGGGGAACGGTTTCTTCGGCATCAATGAAGCTGGCCATATGATGGCCATCCCCGATGGCGAGCATCAGGTTGACCTGAAACTTCTCTGCGATGAGTTGACTGAGCGAGGCCTTTACCCGCCATTGCTGTTGAGATTCTCGGATATCCTTAAGCAGCGCATGGCACAGATTCACCAGCGCTTCTCGATCGCCCGCGAAGAGTCGGGCTACGAGGGGCGCTATTACGGCGTTTATCCGATCAAGGTAAACCAGCAGCGGCAGGTGGTAGAAGAGATCATCGAATTCGGGCAGGAGTACAACTGGGGGCTTGAGGCAGGCTCCAAGCCTGAGTTGCACGCCACGCTGGCCATGCTTGAGGATGTTGAGGGATTGATCGTCTGTAACGGTTACAAGGACCGCGAGTTTATTGAGTTGGCCATGATCGGGCGCAAGATGGGCAAACGCGTATTTATCGTGGTCGAAAAGTCCAATGAACTGGATATGATTCTCGAAGCCTCAAAGCGACTCCAGGTAGAGCCGCTGATCGGGCTGCGCTGCAAGCTTGCCGCTACCAGTAAGGGCAAGTGGGAGGACTCCGGCGGAGACCGGTCCAAGTTCGGTCTGGCCGCCTCTGAGCTGGTAGAGGTTGTCGATAAGCTGAAAGAGGCCGGCATGCTCGATGCCTTAAGGTTACTTCATTTTCATATCGGATCGCAGGTTCCGCGTATCCGTCGCATCAAGCAGGCGATGCAGGAGGCGGCGCGCTTCTATGTCGAGCTACGCAAGCTTGGCGCTCCGATCGAATATATGGATGTCGGCGGCGGTCTCGGTGTCAACTACGATGGATCGATTTCGGGGACACAAACCTCGGTGGACTATTCGCTGCAGGAGTATGCCAACGATATTGTCTGGTCGCTGAAGGCGGTCTGTGACGATGAGGAGCTGCCGCATCCGAATATTATTTCCGAATCGGGAAGGGCTCTTGTGGCCCATCATGCCGTGATGGTGATTGATGTGCTTGGTGTGACAAAACGATCGAGTCAGGCGCCTTCCGAAGAGCCTGATGAAGCGGCTCCGATGCAATTGCGCCAGCTCTGGAACACCTATGTCGACTTTGAGCGCATTGAACCACGTGAGGCGCTGCACGATGTTGTGTCGCTACGCGAGGATGTGAATCGTCTTTTCGTGCTTGGGCACTGTTCGCTGGCAGAAAGAGCACAGGCCGATGAACTTTACTGGCATATGCTTACCGTGCTCATCGACAGGCTGGATGAGGATGAGGTTGCTGAGTTGATCCCGGGTATCCGCACCCAGATGGCTGATCGCTACTTCTGTAACTTCTCACTGTTCCAGTCACTGCCTGACTCCTGGGCTATCGATCAACTTTTCCCGGTGGTGCCGATTCACCGTCTGAACGAAAAGCCTGGACAACAAGGGATTCTGGTTGATATCACCTGTGATTCTGACGGTAAGATCCAGAATTTCGCGTTAGAGGGTGGACATGCCGAGACCTTGCCTCTGCACGCCCTGAACAATGGCGACGATTACCTGATCGGCGTATTTCTGACCGGTGCCTATCAGGAGATTCTCGGTGACCTGCACAATCTGTTCGGCGACACCCATGCGGTGCATGTTCGCATGGACGGAGACCAGTATGAGCTGGAACAGATTGTCGAGGGCGAGAGCGTGGCCGAGGTGCTCGATTACGTTCAGTTCAATGAGAAGGTGCTGATCGATCGTATGCGCCGCCAGCTTACCCAGGCTCGGACTGAAGGCCGCCTGAGTGCTGCCGAGTCGAGCGTGTTTCTGCGCTTCTACAAAGAGGGGCTGGCCGGTTATACCTACCTGGAAGAGCAGCTTCCGCCTTCCATTTCTACAAAATAGTATTCACCCGATACGAAAAGTTACCTCCTTTGCTGCAAGGGAGATTTAATCGCTTTTGAATATGTAGGCCGGAATTCCATATCCGCGTTGTTTTCCGGGTTCGGATGAATTTCCGCCATACAGTATTTGTGCTATACTGAACGGACTTGAGGCGGTTTTCAGGGGATTCGGCAGTGCATGGGGTGGAGATGGAACTCAAAACAGGATTGTTGACCAGCGATGTCTCCTGATCTGCAAGAGCTGTTCAGGGCGGAGGCCGAAGCCCGCGATTGGGGAGAGCGTCGCAAGGGCGTCCGTCTGGCGCTGTTTGCTGCGATTCCGGTCTGCCTCCTGTTTACTGTCGTGAACTATTTTGCAGTCCACTACTGGCTGGCATCCGTTCTGATCTCGACAACCTTTCTGCTGCTGCTGCCGAGCATTCTTCTCTCAACCTCCGAACGCTATATCGTTCTTGCCGAATATCTGCTGATGTTTGGCGCCGTACTGAATTTCGGTGCCCTGTTCATTGATGGCGGTATCGCTGAAACCGGGGTTTACTGGGTTTATGTCTACCCGTTCGTTGCTTTTTATATCATGGGGCAGAACCGGGGATGGTTGTGGATCAGCTTATTCGGGGGCGCGCTGCTGCTCTGCGCCGGATTGCATGCCTACGGAATAATTGTGCTCCCGTATCAGGAAGACCGGCTGAGCTTCTTCTTTGCCTCATTTATATTTTATTCACTGATTGCATCAATCTTTAACATGCTGCGCAACAATTTTGAGCAGAAGCTCACAGCTCTGCTAAAAGAGAGGACTGCGACCGCAGAGGCCTATCTCGATGAACTCAAACACAGGATGTTGCACTCGCAGTTGACCGGCCTTCCGAACAGGGGGCTGATGCTCGATCGTCTTGAACAGATTCTGTACAGCGCTCGGCGCAGCAATACTCCGGTTGCTGTGGCCCTGATTAACATTGATCGCCTGACCGAGATCAATAATGTGCTGGGCCACAAGGCTGGAGATGACGTGCTTAAGCACGTGGCACGCTCATTAAAAGATGCAGTGCGCGACATGGACACGGTGGCCCATATCGGTGCCGATGAATTTGCTGTGATCATGCCAACTGTTGGCACTGACCTGATCGAGCATGCTTCAAAGCGGATGCTGGAAGTGTTCAGTCATCCGGTTGAGGTGGAAGAGACGTCACTCGAAATCAGCGCCCAGACCGGCTTCGCGATTTTCCCCGAGCACGGAGGCAGCGCCAATGAGTTGCTGCAAGCGGCCGATTCGGCGATGCGGCTGGCCAAGAAAGAGCAGAGCAGCGTTAGGGTTTATGATGCATCTCATAACCCCTTTAATCTAAGGCATCTGGAGCTCTATCGTGACCTGAAGCGGGCATTGGCTGCGGATGAACTGCAGCTCTATTATCAGCCGCAGATCGATCTGAAATCAGGAAAGGTGGTCAGTGCCGAGGCATTGATGCGCTGGATGCATCCTGATGAAGGCTTTATTTCACCGGGCGAATTCATACCGCTGGCTGAACAGACCGGCCTGATTACAAAGCTAAGCAGATGGGCGCTGAAGCGGGCAATCAAGCAGTGTGCCAAGTGGCAGGTGATGCAAAACAGCCGCGTCGGGGTTTCGGTTAACCTCTCCTGTCGATGCCTTGTTGAGCCCGACTTGATCGATCTCATCTCCAGATTGCTTTCGAGATATAATCTTTCCGGCGATTATCTCACTGTCGAGGTAACTGAGAGCCTGTTTATGGAGAAATCGGAACAGGTTGTCGAAGCCCTGAATACACTCCGTAAAATGGGTGTGAAGGTCGCCATCGATGATTTTGGAACGGGTTACTCATCCCTGAGTTATCTGAAAACGCTGCCTGTCGATGAGTTGAAAATAGATCAGGCATTTATTTTTCCGATGGCCAACAGCAAACAGGACCAGATGATTGTCCATTCGATCGTTGAACTGGGGAAAAGCCTTGGCTTCAGTCTGCTTGCTGAAGGCGTGGAAGACAGGGTGACCGGTGAGATTCTCAAAGAGATCGGAGTACACAGGGTGCAGGGCTTTCACTACGCCAGGCCTATGCCCATCGACCATTTCTGTGCTTGGATGGGAGCTGCGCAATTCGACAGGATGACTGAAGCGGGCGGCCAATAACACAATTACTGGTTGTACTTTCGAAAAATATGCGCAGGGTGCGCCCTCCTGAAGAGAGGCTCACCTCAATTCATCTGCCCGGCCAGTCACTGATGTCCGGCAAATCGGAAAATAAATCACGCACCCAACACATTCAGTGAATCTTCAGTCCGGGTGCTACGGAAATATAACTTAATGACATTTGAACAACTGGGCCTTTCAGCCGAACTTCTTCGCGCTGTGGCCAATGAGGGGTATACCACCCCGACCCCCGTACAGGAAAAATCTATCCCTGTCGTGCTGCAGGGCCACGATATTCTGGCTGGCGCTCAGACCGGCACCGGAAAAACCGCCGGCTTTACGCTGCCGATGTTGCAGCTGATGCAGAAAGTGCATCCCGAGCGCCATAAGAGGCATGTAATCCGCGCCCTTGTTCTGACACCGACACGTGAACTGGCTGCGCAGGTGGGCGAGAGTATTGCCACCTATGGCAGGCATCTGCCGCTCAAATCCACCGTCGTGTTCGGTGGCGTTGGTGTCAATCCGCAGATTGAGAAACTCAAGCGTGGCGTTGATATCCTTGTCGCCACCCCCGGTCGTTTGCTTGATCTCGTAGGGCAGGGGAAGGCTGATCTTGGGCATGTTGAATTCTTCGTGCTCGATGAAGCTGACCGTATGCTGGATATGGGCTTCATCCATGATATCCGCAAGGTGTTGAAGCTGTTACCAAAACAGCGTCAGAACCTCCTCTTCTCGGCAACCTTCTCCGATGAGATTAAGCAGCTTGCCAACGGATTTCTTCGCTCACCTGTTTATGTCGAGGTGGCACGCAATGAAACCGCACACCAGGTTACGCAGGTGGTGCATCCGGTCAGCAAGAGCAAAAAGCGTGCGCTGCTCTCCCACCTGATCAAAGAAGGGGATTGGAAGCAGGTGCTGGTGTTTACCAAAACCAAGCATGGAGCCAATCGCCTTACCACACAGCTGGAGAGTGACGGCATTCAGGCTGCCGCGATTCATGGCAACAAGAGCCAGACCGCACGCACCAAGGCGCTGGCAGCTTTCAAGGATGGCAACATCCGCGTGCTGGTTGCGACCGATATTGCCGCCCGCGGGCTCGATATCGATCAATTGCCGCATGTGGTGAATTATGAACTTCCCAATGTGGCCGAGGATTATGTGCACCGCATCGGCCGCACCGGTCGTGCCGGCTGCAGTGGTGAATCTCTTTCGCTGGTTTCCGGTGATGAGAATAAGCTGCTTGCCGGCATTGAGCGGCTGATCAAAAAATCGATTACGAAGGTGGTTGTTCCCGGTTTTGAACCGGGCAACGAAGAAGAGACGGCAACCCCTGCACCACAGCGCAGAAGGCCGGACCATCGCAGGCACGATCCTTCTTCACCACGCAAGCCGCACAGCACCCGTGGCCGTCGCCCGGGCCGGCGTGAGCGGGCAGCAAAGAAGGCCACATGAGTTGCAAGTCTGCTATTGGCGTTTGCTATGGCCCCCGCTGCAGTGATTTCGGAAGCAGGGATATGGCTGAAGAGCTGAGGCAGCAGGGGTTTGAGGTGGAGGATCTGGATTGCCAGAGCCTCTGCCCTCATGCCCCTGCCATTCGGGTGGGAGACCGCTTTATTCACCGCGCCACACTGGAGCAGGTGGCGGAGCGGGCTGAAGGCCAGGTGACAGCAGACTCCGTCTAGCTGGCGGTGTTCAAACTGTTGTCTGAAGAGTGGCTCTGGGATATGGTAATGTTAATGCCTGTCCCGGAGGTGTGCTATGGACATGGACATCGTCTGGTTAGGTTTTTTTGGCAGCCTGGTTGCAGGATTAATGACTGCGGTTGGAGCAGCCGGTGTTTATTTTGTGAGGCAGCTTTCACCAAAACTTGAGGACGCGTTACTCAGTTTTGCTGCTGGCATCATGCTTGCAGCCTCCTTCTTTTCCCTGCTTCTGCCTGCCATCGAATATGGTGAGCTGCAGTTTGAGAGTAAAGGGCTGGCAGTGGCTGTCGTGATCATCGGCTTTCTGGCCGGCGCTGCCGTGCTTTTCTATTTACACCGCCATCTTCCGCATGAGCACTTCCTTTCAGGGCATGAGGGCCCGGATGCAAAAGCTTTCAAACGTATCTGGCTCTTTGTTATCGCTATTGCACTGCACAACTTTCCGGAAGGGATGGCTGTAGGGTCCGGGTTTGCCAATGGCGACATTGCCAATGGAACCTCTCTGGCAACTGGCATTGGTATTCAGAACATTCCTGAAGGACTGGCCGTAGCCGTGGCCATGATTGCCATAGGTTACAGTCGCATGCAGGGGTTTATGGTTGCTGCGTTGACTGGTTTGGCAGAACCCGTAGGTGGTCTGTTCGGCAGTCTGGCCGTTTCACTGGCCGGGCCTGTTATGCCATTGGCGCTGGCTTTTTCAGCAGGAGCGATGCTGTTTATTATCAGTGATGAAATCATTCCCGAGACGCATCGCCGCGGCTTTGAGTCGATCGCCACATTCAGTCTGATTATCGGTTTTGCCTGTATGATGTACCTCGACGCCACGCTCGCTTGAATACAAAGCAGAAACCAAAATTTACCTGCCGCCGAGCAAGGAGCCGAGCAGGCCTCGTACCAGCTTACGGCCGATCGCTCCACCAATCGCCGAACTGACTGAACGGGCTGCCGATTTCATGATGGCTTCCCCCATGGAGTCACGCGGTCTTCCGGCCGGGCGTTTTGGTGCTGCCGGTTCCTGCCATATCTGCTGCTGTTCAGCTTTGGCTGCACTTTCCCTTCTTGCTTCATCTTCTGCGCGGGCTTTCAGGAGCTCATGGGCGGACTCCCGGTCGATCATCTCCTCATATCGTCCGGCCAGTGGGGAGCGCGATATCATGGCACTGCGTTCATCAATGCTGGCGGGGCCGATGCGTGACTGTGGCGGGGCAATCAGGATGCGTTCAACCTGGGTGGGCGCGCCTGTTGCATCAAGCGTGGATACCAGTGCTTCGCCGGTCCCAAGCTGGGAAATCACGGCTTCGGTATCGAGTTCCGGATTCGTCCGGAAGGTTCCGGCGATTGTTTTTACCGCTTTCTTGTCTTTCGGCGTGAAGGCGCGCAGAGCATGCTGGATGCGCATGCCAAGCTGGCCCAGTACGCTTTCAGGAATATCGAGAGGGCTTTGGGTTACGAAATAGACGCCGACACCCTTGGAGCGGATCAGGCGTACAACCTGCTCAACCTTGTCCAGCAACACATCAGGTGCGCCATCAAACAGCAGATGTGCCTCGTCAAAGAAAAGAACCATCTTCGGCCTGTCGGCATCACCGACCTCCGGCAGATTTTCATACAGCTCTGCCAGTAGCCAGAGCAGGAAGGTGGCATAAAGCTTGGGTGATTTGGCGATCAGTTCAGTGACATCGAGCAGGCTTATCACGCCAAATCCCGAGAAGTCCGTTATCATCAGGTCCGAGAGTCTCAGGGCGGGTTCGCCGAAAAAGTGTTCCGCCCCCTGCTCTTCGAGCACCAGCAGGCCACGCTGAATGGATCCGATGCTGGCGGATGAGATATTGCCATAGTCAGATTTCAGCTCTTTAGCATTTTCACTCATCCAGGAGAGCATGGATCGCAGATCTTTCAGGTCGAGCAGGAGCAACCCCTGATCATCGGCAATGCGGAAAGCGGCATAGAGGAGACCGCTCTGCGTGTCATTGAGGTCGAGAAGGTTAGAGAGCAGCAGGGGCCCCATATCTGAGATGGTGGTGCGAACCGGGTGTCCGGAGCGACCGAAGATGTCCCAGAACAGTACCGGATTGCCGCGCTGACTGTAGCCGTCGATGGCAATTTCACGGATGCGCCGGTCAACCTCCTTGTGCGGTTTTCCTGCCTGCGAAATACCGGAGAGGTCCCCCTTGATGTCGGCCATAAATACCGGTACTCCGATACGTGAAAAGCCTTCGGCTAGCGATTGCAGGGTGACTGTTTTTCCGGTGCCGGTGGCGCCTGCGATGAGGCCGTGGCGGTTGGCCATGCCAGCATCGAGTTTGACCTGCTGCCCGCAGGCTCCTCCTATCAGGAGTTGGGGTGCTTCGCTCATGAAACCCTCCTTCAACAACCAGTAAACGAGTGTAGCGTAGTTGATAATCGCTATGACGGAAAGAGCCGGCAGGCTGAGGGGTGCTGGTCAGCAGTCTCTACAGTCTGGAGATGCGGCCGCATCCACAAACCAGGTGGCCGTGCCGACCTCGCTGGCTGGAAACCTTTCACCGCCGATAATCCGGCTCAATATTTCACGCTTACCAGCACCGGATAGCAGAATAATGCGCTCTTCCGCCCGACGGATGAAATTCAGACTTAATGATACGCGTTCAGCAGGAGGTTTTGGCGCATCGAAAACAGGCACAGCCGCTTCACTCAGCTCCAGTGCGACATTCTCAGGAAAGAGGCTGGCGGTGTGTCCATCCTCGCCCATTCCCAACAGTATGATATCGAGCCCGGCAATGTCGCTCAGCTCCTTTGTGTATGCTGCTGCCGCTGCCGTTGCCCCACGCTCAGCAGGGATTGGATGAACATGATTATCTGGCAGCGGGATGTGATTGAGAAGAGCAAGTCGTACCATCGTATCATTGCGCTCGCTGTCACCGACCGGAAGACAGCGCTCGTCCCCGAACCATATATGAAGACGACTCCAGTCAATCGGCTGCTGACGCAGTAATTCATAAGTTGTTTTCGGCGTCCCGCCACCAGCCAGTGACAGATGGCAGCTCCCCTTCTTCGCAATCACCTTTCGGATGCGCTCAGCAATATAACGTGCCGCATCCTCAGCCAGTGATTGTGAGTTAAGAGATCGGCGTATATCCATGCTGGTGTGTCGCTGAGAGGTCGCGCCAGCAACCGACGCAGTCCTCCATTAACTCTTCCATACCTGGAATATCCCACGTGTTTGCCTCGTAGAAGTGAAGGCCTCGCCTCTCTTTCCATGCCTCCATGATTGGGGCCACGATGCGCCATGACTCCTCCACTTCATCGGCGCGAGAGAAGAGGGCACTCTGCCCGAGCAGCACATCGTGCAGTAACGTTTCGTAGGCTTCGGGCGAGTCGGCGCCACTTACTGCATAGGGGGCATCGAGTGCGAGTTCGCGCAGCTTGTCGTTGAGCCCAGGAAGTTTCGCATTGAGCAGGTAAATCATCCCCTCCTCCGGATGCAGCCTGAAAATCAGTTCGTTCTGCGGCAGATGCTGCTGTGTAACAGAGAAGAGGTTCTTTGGCGGCTGCTTGAAGCGGATAGTGATTTCGGAGACGCGCTCAGGCAGTCGCTTACCCGTACGCAGCAGAAACGGTACATCCTGCCAGCGCCAGTTATCGATATAGAGTTTGACGGCGGCAAAGGTGTCGATGGTCGATGAAGGGTCTACCCCCTCTTCATCCCGGTAGGCGAGGATACGTTTGCCGTCCCTCGTTCCACCGGCGTACTGGGCGCGAACGGCGAATTCGTTGACGCGTTCCACAGGGATCGGGCGCACTGATTTGAGTATTTTTACCTTTTCATCGCGCACGGCATTGCCTTCGAGGGAGATCGGCGACTCCATTGCCACCAGCGTCATCACCTGAATCAGGTGGCTCTGGATCATGTCGACCAGTGCCCCCGCCTTTTCATAGTAGCCGGCCCGATACTCCACGCCAAGACTCTCGGAAACTGATATTTGTACGTGGTCGATATAGTTTCGGTTCCACAGCGGTTCGAAGACGGTATTGGCAAAGCGGAATACCATCAGGTTCTGTACTCCCTCCTTGCCGAGGTAGTGGTCGATGCGGTAGATCTGCGACTCTCCGGCATACTCGCCAATTCTACGGTTAAGTTCGCGTGCACTGTTCAGGTCATTACCGAAAGGCTTTTCGATGACGATGCGGCGGAAGCCATCACTCTCGTCCAGTAAACCCTCCGCATGCAGGTTGCTGACGGTGGCCTCGTACCAATCCGGAGGAATGGCGAGATAGAAGAGCACGTTGGTTTTGCCGTTGGCGCTCTTCAGCGTCTGGCGCAGGCGCTGATACATCTCAGCCTCGCCAAGGTCGCCGATGGTCAATTCAAGCATCTGAGAGATATGCCCCCAGCTCTCTTCATCATTTACGTTATCTGAGCGGAACTCCTCCAGTGATTGCCGCACATAAGCTTTCCACGTGTCGAGATTCCATGTGCCCTCGCGCAGTATGCCGATTATACGTGATTCAGGAGCGATCAAGTTCCATCGCTGCATGCGCGCCAGCGCTGGCAGGAGTTTGCGTTTGGAGAGGTCGCCGCCAGCACCGAAGATGACGATATTGCACGGTTCAGGTTGCGTTGCGTCGTTCATCTCAAGCCTTCCCGGCAGGCTTAATGGCGTGGCCGCCGAAACCTGCACGCATGGCGTTGACGATTTTTCCGGAGTAGGCGTCCTGCTGGCGGCTGCGGAATCGCATCTGCAGCGCCAGTGTCAAAACCGGCGTCGGTACGCCGAGATCCACCGACTCGTTGACGGTCCAGCGTCCCTCACCTGAATCGTCCATGTAATCGGACAGGGAGGAGAGGCCTTTGTCCTGCTCCAGCGCATCTGCGGTGAGGTCGAGAAGCCATGAGCTGACCACAGAGCCCTTCTGCCAGACGCGGGCAATCTGGTGCATGTCGAGCGCAAACTCAGACTTTGCCTGCATCAGCTCGAATCCCTCTGCGAAGGCCTGCATCATGCCGTATTCAATGCCGTTATGAACCATTTTGACGAAGTGGCCGGAACCGACCGGGCCTACGTGGGCCCACCCCTTGCCATCATTCGCGGCAAGGGTGGTGAGTGCGGGCGCGATCAGCTCGATCGCTTCGCTCTTTCCGCCGATCATCAGGCTGTAGCCGTTCTTAAGTCCCCAAATGCCACCGGAGGTTCCGCAATCGGCAAAGTGGATGTCGCTCTCTGCCAGTTTGCAGGCGCGGTGCTGGCCCTCCCGGTAGTTGGAGTTGCCGCCATCGATGATCAGGTCACCCGACTCAAGCCCCGCATCGAGCAGGGCGGCGATGGTGGCATCAACAACCTGATGAGGCACCATGATCCAGATAGCGCGCGGAGCAGGCATCGCAGCAACCAGTGCTGCCAAGTCAGCAACAGGATGAATCTCGTGATGTTCGGCCGCAATCGCTTTAGTCGTCTCAAAATCGACGTCGAAGGCGACCACCCGGTGTCCTCCGAGGGCCAGTCTTCTTGCCATGTTGCCGCCCATGCGGCCCATACCCACCATTGCCAGTTGCATACTTTTTCTCCATCGGTTGATCTACAGGTAGCTGAGTGACCTGTTCATAACTCATGATAGCAGAATGTAGGCCAACCTTCTGAGAAAGCCAGATCAAAGAATACATCCGCGCTGATGGCTATCATGGATGAAGCATTGAATGGGCTGGAGAAACAAAAAGGCCTGCCAGAGGGAGGGGGGCTGGCAGGCCTTCGAGGAAAACTTGTCGTTGCACCAGTGTGGTGGCCTGTAGCTACTGAACCCTATTTACGAGGTGGGTGCCGCATACCGGCATTAGGTATCCCTTAGGGGCGGGATTCACACAACCTGGTTCTATAGGCTCCCGTTCAGTACGCATCGGCCCAGAATTACAAACCACCACGCCAGTGCAACGAACTGTTATAACCCTATAGCATATTTGATACCAGAGTCCTTAATCGTGGATATCTCCCTGTTCTTAAGTATTTTTTAACTCGAGTTGTTATTTCAACCCTTGTTCAAACGTCAGAAATTCCTTTGGTGAGAGAGAATTTTTGACAGTTGGTGCCGATTGTCTGCATGCCTCTTGTCGGAGAGGGTCTTCTGAGTAAGCTAGAGCTATTCAGGAGGTGGGTATGAATGGATTTGTATTGATTGCCGCGACTCTTGTTCTATCCGGTTGTGCAGCTTCACATCAGGAGCATTCAGTCAAAAAAGAGCCGTCGAGCAGCGTTGTTAGCAACTCGACTGATATTACTCAGAGTGATCGGGTTTTCGAAGGCGGTATTCAGGGTGGCGTGCTGGGTAGTCTTGTCGGGGCTGTTCTGGATAAGGAGAGGGATGACCGGATCCATGCTTCCGAAGTACGCTATCATCGGCCGAAATGTCAACATGGTGCCCGCTATTTTGACAAAGCCACGCGTACTCCCCATGTAGATGAACGGATCATATATATGGAGGAGGGGATTGAGTATTGTCCTGATAATGCAGCGGCCCACAATGATCTGGGCCTTGCTCTGGTGATCTGGGGAGATCTGCCTGCAGCGCGGGATCATTTCGATTACGCGCTCAAGCTTGAACCTGATTACGAGCCTGCGCGCTTGAACCTCGCCCGTATCGAGCTGGTGCCGGATGATGAAGTAGAGGGTGCTGAAAAAGAGGGCGTTAAACCGCAAGAGAAGCTGTGGGGCGGAAAACCCGCCAGCTGGCATCGGGAACGGATACTAAAGAACCATCAGAACAGCCAAGAGAATATCGAGAGACGCAACCGCTGGATTGAGCGCCAGAACAAGATTTCTGAGCAAAATGCACAATAGGATTTGCCATCTATAAAAACATCATGTGCAGGAAATGAAAAGGCCTGCCAGAAAGGGAGGGGGGGGCTGGCAGGCCTTGAGGATGTGTCATAACACTGGTGTTGTGACCTATAAATACTGAACCCTTTATAGTAAGGGGGGCGCCGCATCCCGGTATCAGGTATCCCGCTTCAGGGATTCACACAACCTGAGTATATAAGCTCCCATTCAGTATACATCGGCCCAGCTTTATAAGTCACAACACCAGTGCAACGAACTAACTACCAAACAGTAAAGCAAACATGATGCCAAAAACAGGCGTGTGGCTTCTGACCTGGACTTTATTTTTGCCCGAATGTTAGCTGTGGTTCTTCACCGTTGGCGGGATGACATTGCCGCTTGCCTGCATGTTTATCGCTTCCGGATGGGCGCGGTAGTGATTGCGAACCACAGAGGCAAGTTTCCGCTTAACCTCCGCATCCACAAGTGCCGGGTTTTCTTCGGGCAGGGATGCAACCAGCGCATTGAGCAGCTGATGCTGGGGCGGCTGCATGCGATCCACCCACGACTTGAGAAGCATTCGATCTACGTAGGCAGGCAATGAGCCCATAATGCCAACGTCATTCTGGTCGTGCACCAGCAGCCCTGTTGTCGTGCCGCGATCAAGTGTCAGCACCTGGAAGAAGTAGAGCGTGTGATAGGCAAGTTGCATCTCCTGCTGTGCTGTTGTGCCCTGCTCGCCGCTGCGCAGTACCTGCGCCAGAATATCGACATAGGTGTCAATGGCTGCCTCGCCGACTGCTTTGGCAAGATGATAATCAGTATCGGCATCACCTGAGTTGTACTCTTCGAGATAAAAGTGGGCGACACCACGGTGGCGTCCGAGTGCCGGTATATAGAAATAGCGTTCGCCCTGTGCGACGCCTTCATTGTATTGCTCCGGAGCAGCACTTTTCATGGCAGAGAAAAACTGGGCCGTGTGTTGCTTGTTCTCATTGGATGGGTTGAGGTCGGCCATCATGCGCCAGTAGCCGCCGCCGTTTTTCATTTCGGTCCAGCTGATATGGATATGTACAGATGGAGCAAGCGGATTCACCGGATGGATGATGGTGGAGATCGCACTGGCTGAACCGAGTTTTTTCTCAGGGGTGTCATCGTAGTGCACCTGCGATACGTTCACAGAGCCGCGACCGATCAGGTCACCGTCCGCCGTTTCATATCGGATGCCACCGCCGTGAATGCCTTCATCCCGGAACCATTCGACAGGCGAGAAGCGCTGTGTGCTGCCCAACTCAGTTGCCAGATTCTCCAGTCCTTCCACAAACCGCGTCTGCAGTGATGAAACCAGTTTATGCGCACACGTCGCACTTTCAGATTTTGCAGCTGTACGTTTCATGCCGACTCCCTTGTGTCTGAATGGCTGTGAACTATGAGGGGCGTAAGCCCATGCTTCAACAATGGATCAATTGTGCCTTCCTTATCTGCCACCCATATTATGGGGCAGCTCAGTCACGAGGAAATAAAATACAACATCCTGTTATTGTGACGGCCGTTCCTCCCCCTGATTTGCATGCAATGGCTGTTCAATAATCGGCACACCACTCGGTGGCTGAGGTGCTGGAATGGGTCGTTCGCGGGCAACGGTGATGCCGGCGGCGGTGATGAATAAAATGCCAGCAAAGCCGATCAGGTCGGGTAATTCATTCCAGAGCAAGAAGCCGATCAGTCCGGCAAAGATCAGGCTTGTGTAACCCAGAGGCGAAACCTGTGTGGCTGGGGCACGCTGGTATGCCCATGTCAGTCCAAGCTGGCCAAGGCTTCCGAACAGGCCGACGGCAAGCAGCCAGATCCACTCTGTCCCATGCGGCGACTGGAAGTGCCAAAGGAGCGGGATAGCCGAAATAATTGATGAGATTAACGCAAACCAGACAACGATGCTTACCGGATCATCGCTGTTCGAGAGCTGTTTCACCGTGGTCAGGGCAAGCCCGGCCAGCGCGCCCGATGCAAGTCCCAGCGCTCCGGCAAGTGAAAAGAGGCTGGCCGAGGGGTGAAAGAGCAAAATGATGCCGATCAGACTCAGCCCCAGTGCCCAGCGGCGGCTGGCTGTCCATGCCTCTTTCAGCCACAGCACGGCAAACAGAGCGACAAAGATCGGCGAGGTATAGTTGAGCAACAGTGCATCGGCCAGATGCAGATGGGCCAGTGCATAGAAGTAGAGATACATAGCTGTCAGCCCGGATATGGCGCGAAGCAGGTGCAATCGAAATTTGGCCGTTTTCATAGACGCCTTGTTGCGACCAAGCAGGGGGAGAAGGATTAACAGGGCGATGAAATTACGGAAAAAAACCACCTCGCTCTGCGGCAGTGATTCGCTGACCACCCGCACGCATGCACCCATCACCGCAAAGCTGGCGGATGAGAGCAGCGCAAAGCCAATCCATGCTGTTCCCTGGTGAAGATGGCGGTCCACGTTCAGAGCCACCTGCTGACCTACTCTACGGGGCTGCATCAGGAGAGGCGGTCGCGGAAATCCTCATAGCTGAAGCGGCGAACCAGCTCAAATTCTCCGTTTTTGCGCCAGATGCCGATGTCCGGATGGCGCACACCATTGAACATTGTTGTCTTCACCATTGTGTAGTGAATCATATCCTCAAAGATCAGACGAGAACCGATCTCAAGCGGCGTATCAAAGGAGTAGTCACCGATCACGTCACCGGCCAGGCAGGAGGTGCCGCCGAGACGGTAGGTGTGTTCTTTCTCGTTGGCCTCACCAGCACTGCTAATGGCGGGGCGGTAGGGCATCTCCAGCACATCGGGCATATGGGCAGTGGCCGAGATATCGAGAATCGCTACCGGCAACTGGTCAGTGGGCACGATATCGAGAACGCTTGTGATCAGCGGGCCTGTACGCCATCCGATCGCACCTCCAGGCTCAAGATAGACCTCGACACTCCATTTTTCTTTGAATGCCTTGATTCGTTCAACCAGTTTTTTTACATCGTAATCTTTGTGGGTCATCAAATGGCCGCCGCCAAAATTCACCCATTTAAGGTTTGGGATGTAATCGGCGAACTTCGCTTCAAAGGCATCAATCAGGGCGACCGACGAGTCGGCGAGGTTCTCGCAGAGCGCATGCGCATGCAGCCCTTCGATACCGCTAAGGTCTTTCCCCTTCAGATGTTCCGGGCGTACGCCGAGGCGAGAGCCCGAGAAGCAGGGGTTGTAAAGGTCGGTGGCAACTTCACTGATACCCGGATTTACACGGATGCCGCAGGAGATGCCTGCCGCCAGTGCCTTTGGGCCGAAGAGTTGCCACTGATTTACAGAGTTGAATACAATGTGGCCTGCCATTGAGCAGATCTCGTCGAACTCGTCCTCACGGTAGGCTGCCGAATAGATGTGGTTTTCTGCACCGAACTTCTCGTCGGAGAGCTTCAGTTCCCAGAGCGAGCTTGCCGTGCAGCCATGAAGGTACTGTTTGATCAGTTCGAAGGTGGACCACATGGCAAAGCCCTTCAGGGCAAGGATGATCTTGCAACCGGACTGCTCCTGCACCAGTTTCAAAACCTTAAGGTTGCTGATCAGCATCTCCTCTTCCAGCAGATAGCAGGGGGAGGGGACTTTACTCAGGTCAAATGACATGGCTTACTCTGGAAGAGAATCGACGTCGATATCTGTTTCGATATCGGACCAGGGCAGGCCATGTTCATTCAGCGCAGCCATGAACGGATCGGGGTCGAACTCCTCCATGTTGTAGACACCTGCTTTCATCCAGTGGCCCTGACACATCATCATCGCGCCGATCATGGCCGGCACACCTGTGGTGTAGCTGACTGCCTGTGCGTTGGTCTCTTTGTAGCACTCCTGGTGGTCGCAGATGTTGTAGACATAGCGCGAGAGAGGTTTGCCATCCTTGGTGCCTTTCACAATCACGCCGATGTTGGTCTTACCGACGGTGCGTGGTCCAAGGCTCGCAGGATCAGGCAGCAGTGCTTTCAAAAACTGAATAGGCACAATCTCGCGTCCTTCGAACATGATCGGCTCAATGGAGTCGAGGCCTATGTTGCGGAATACCTCGAGATGCTTGAGGTAGGCATCGCCGAAGGTCATCCAGAAGCGCATACGTTTAACACCTCTTAGGTTGACGGAGAGCGATTCCATCTCCTCGTGATAGAGCAGATACATGTTCTTCGGTCCGACCTGATCGAAATCGAACTGTTTTTTGTACTGCATCGGCCTGGTTTCAATCCACTCGCCGTTCTCGAAGTAGCGGCCATTGCTGGTCACTTCTCGGATATTGATCTCCGGATTGAAATTGGTGGCGAATGCATAGCCGTGGTCACCACCGTTGCAGTCGAGAATGTCGACGTAATCCAGTGTGTCAAAATGGTGTTTCTGCATATGGGCGCAGAAAACATTGGTTACGCCCGGATCGAAGCCGGAGCCGAGCAGTGCCATCAACCCCGCCTTTTCAAAACGATCGCGGTAGGCCCACTGCCAGCTGTACTCGAACTTCGCCTCGTCCAGCGGTTCATAGTTGGCGGTATCGAGATAGTGAACGCCGGTCTCAAGGCAGGCATCCATGATGGTGAGATCCTGATAAGGGAGTGCCACGTTGATAATCATGAACGGCTGAATCTGCTTTATCAGCGCAACCAGTTCAGGCACGTTATCGGCATCGACGGCTGCGGTCTGGATTGTTCGGCCGGTTTTCTCGGTGATTTCCGATGCGATCTGGTCGCACTTCGATTTGGTGCGACTGGCCAGCCAGATGTCTGAGAAGACATCTTCATTCTGGGCGCATTTATGTGCGACTACGCGACCGACGCCACCTGCGCCGATGATCAGAACCCTTTTCATAATAAGACACCTGTATCCTGATATATTGCCGAATCACAGCAAGAGGTGACTGGCGGGTAGCGAGGCTAATGCCGTAGCTGGTATTCGACCAGCCCGATGAATCATCTATGCGGGAGGCGCGGATGCGATTATGCTGTCGCCATGTTTGATTTTACCGACCGTGACCTCAAAGAGGAGCATGATATTCGTATCATCGGTGCGCCGTTTGATGGCACCGTATCATTTCGCCCCGGCGCCCGTTTCGGGCCAGCGGCAATCCGTGACGCCTCCGATGGTGTGGAGACCTATTCACCCTATCTTGATGCCGATCTTGAGACAGTCCACTATGCTGATGCCGGTGATCTTGAGTTGCCAATGGGTAACACCGAAGCGGTGCTCGCTATAATCCGTGAAACCGTCGATGAGTGCCTGAATGACGATGTGATTCCATTCCTGCTTGGCGGTGAACATCTGGTAACGCTGCCTGCCGTTGAAGCGGTGTTTGAGAAGTATCCCGAACTTGTCGTGGTGCAGCTCGATGCGCATGCCGATCAGCGCGATGATTACCTTGGCATTGAGCTTTCACACGCCTGTGTAATGCGCCGTGTTTCGGAACTAGTCGGCGATGAAAATATTCGTCAGCTCGGCATCCGGTCAGGCACCCAGCGTGAATATGAGTTGATGAAAGGGTTTGGTACCCTGACCACTTTCCGCGATGATGATCTTGATGAGATGGTCGCATGGATTGGTGATCGCCCTGTTTATCTCACCATCGATCTTGATGTTTTTGATCCGGCCTGTTTTCCCGGCACCGGCACGCCTGAACCGGGCGGTATCGACTGGTGGACATTTAACCGCTTTATCAAGGCGATGATGGAGTGCGACATCGTAGCTCTTGATGCCGTGGAGCTGGCGCCGCAGCTGGACACATCGGGCTGCTCATCGGTTCTGGCCGCCAAGGCTGTGCGTGAGATGCTGCTTGCGGTATCTCCAATCGCTTAATTTCAGATATAAGGAAATACGCTATGTTCAAAACCAACGAATACTTTGATGGCTCCGTCAAATCAATCGCATTCGAGACTGCGGATGGCCCGGCGACAATTGGAGTCATGGCCGAAGGCGAGTACGAGTTTGGCACGGCCACGAAAGAGATTATGACAGTAACCTCAGGCCTGCTTGATGTGAAGTTGCCCGATTCCGATGATTGGGTCAGGTACTGTGCAGGCAGTGAATTTGTGGTTGAGAAGGATCAGCGTTTCGGCGTGCGCTCTATCGGCCAGAGTGCCTATCTCTGTCTCTACAGGTAAGCTTTAGCTTCGAATTCTAAACCAGCCGGTGAGGCTCAGTCGATCGCGTCTGGCTGGCAGCACCTCGTGCGGAAACAGCTCGCTGATAAAGGTGACAAGCCTGCCCCCCTGCGGAATCACCTCCATCGGCAATGGCAGGTTTGAGGGCTCTGTTCCTTCGTAGACCTTCAGGGCGCCACCCTCATCAGGCTGCCAGTTATCATTAAGGTAGAGGATGCAGGTGACCACGCGCTCCATCGTGCCGATAAACCGGTCAAAGTGGATGTCATAGGAGGCGCCGGGCGGATAGAGGGCAAAGTGCCCCTCGAATTCGAATAGTCCCATGTAGAGGTTACGGTTGATCTCCTTGCGCAGCGTTTCCAGATCAAGGAAATAGGGGAGCAGGGCTGCCCCCGGCTTTTCCGAGTCCAGCCAGAGAACCCGGTCATTTCGAATCTCAGGACGCAGTTGCATCGAGGCGCCGCGACCCACGCGAGCATGCCGGAATGCGCCTTTTTTGTACTGCTTTTTCGCTTCGAGAGCCATATTGCTGACTTGTAGTGGTGAGACAAAGCCATCGCAGATAGAAAAGCCGGTCTCGTGCAGATCAGCCACGATACGATCAAATTTGCTTGATGAGCCGTTGTCAGTAGAGAGGGCATGAGCCATTGCTATACCTGCGGTTATATTTTGTATCGCGACAACTGCCGCGGCTGATAGGCGTTGGATTATCCGTTTATCAGTTGGGCATGACAATCATATTGTAATGGGGTGGCTGGATGGCTTTGCAGATGGGTGCTATTCAGCGCACGCAATGGTGCGTTATTCCGGAACCAGCCATCCGAAATGTGTTTTGCCTTTACCCGAGAGCAAATGGGTATTTATCCAGTGCAGGGATGCTTTCATGGCATCCTCTGCCGCCCATGGCGGATTGACTATCAGCATGCCTGATCCCTGCATCTGCATTTGTGGAAATGCGCCATGGCAATCAAGCTCTATCCTGAGGATCTTGCGAATACCTGCCCGCCTTAGTACGGCGAACAGTTCATTGTGGTTGGCGGCGGGAAGCAGGGGGTACCAGACTACATAGACACCGCCTGCAAATCTGGAGTAAACCTTGGCCACAGCAGTTGCCAGTTTTCGGTACTCCCCCTTCTCCTCGTAGGAGGGGTCGAGGAAGACCATGCCTCGCTTCTCTTTCGGTGGGAGTAGCGCCTTCATGGCCTCAAAGGCGTCGCGTTTATGAAGAGCAAGGTTGCGACTGCTTTTGAAGCTTGCCTGCAATCCTTCGAACTCCTGCGGGTGAAGGTCGCAGGCAGCGAGACGATCCTGCGGACGCATCATGGCGGCAAGCAGGGCAGTGGATCCGGGAAGGTGGGAAAAGTCTCCATCGCTGTTTTTCTGTTCAATAAGCTTGAACCAGCGTGCGACACCCAATGGGTGCGGATCGTTGCGGAGCGCCCAGAGCCTGGCGATGCCGGTTTCGAACTCACGGTTTTTCTGTGCTTCGGGAGAATTAAGGTCGTAGATACCGCGGCTGGCAAAGGCGTCCAGAAGGAATATCGGTGTCTCTTTCTTCTGCATCCCGGCCACCACCTCGCCAAGGATGATATGCTTGAGAACATCGGCGTGATTGCCGGCATGGTAACTGTGTTGGTAGCTGAGCATGGCTCTATACTGGATTTCAGAGCGGAATATGGAAAGAGATGTTATATTATATTGAATGTAAATAACAACAGTTGCAATATACAACTATATTGGATAGTGTGCGGCCCACAGGAGATAAAGATGAGCGAATCTATTCTGGACTTTCAGCTTGAACAGGCGATCGGGCTGAACGTAAATCGTACTGCTTTCCTGATGACAGAGGAGATCGCCCGCAGGTTTGCAGAAGCCGGTTACGCCGTAACGGCACAGGATTTTGGCATTCTGTTTCGTCTGATGAAACAGGGGCCGATGACCCAGGTGGAGATAGCGCAACTTCTTATGCGCGACAAGACCACGATCACCCGCCGTATTGACGGATTGGTGAAGAAGGGGCTTGTTGAGCGAAATCCCGATCCGGCGGACCGGCGTTATTTCCGTATCGGACTTACTGGCGAAGGGGATCGGGCGCTGGAGGTGATGATTCCTCTGGTGAGGGATTTTCAGACCGAAGTGCTTAGCGATATTCCTGACGAAGAGAAAGCGATTACGATCAAAACATTGAAATATATCTCAGAAAAACTGATGAACAACAAGAGAGGATAGGTAAGACAATATGAAAAATACAACTCCACACTGGATAGCCATCAGTATTCTGGTCGCAATATTGGCAGGATTGGTGTTTAAATTTGTGGTGCTGGGAAGCACCGAGAAGGGCGATGATGGCCGTACTGCGGTGATCCTTGAACCTGCAGAGCGACAGGCTGTGCTGGATGAGATGAGGCTGCTGCTTGAGACAACACAAACCGTTGTTGAAGCGCTTGCCAACGATGATCTCGCAGCGGTTGAGGCTGCAGCACGCCCGATCGGCAGTGCTGCGATCGCCACGGTCGATTTCAGATTGCGCGCGAAACTGCCGCTTGAGTTTAAGAAACTTGGTTTTGGCACCCACTACGCCTTTGATGATATCGCCGATATGGCCAAAGCAGGCGAGCCCAGCAAAGCGATCCAGCTGAAGCTGGTTGAAACCATGAACAACTGTATTGCCTGCCATGCCAGCTTCCAGCTGCCGGCAGTAAAACCCAATTAAGGAGAAGATATGACTACAGAACGATTGATTCGAATTATTGCAGGACTTTTTATCATGCTCTCGGTATTCCTGAGCTCGATCTATAACGGCACGGTGCTGGATGAGCCGACATGGCTATGGTTTACCCTTTTTGTGGGGGCCAATCTCTTCCAGTCCGGCTTTACCCGCTGGTGCCTGATGGAGAAGATCCTGATTAAGCTGGGTGTGAAACCCGGTGGCGCCTGTGGCAGCTGCGAGAGTTAAGTGCTAACTGGTAAACAGTAACCCCTCAATGACAGCTAAGGTGATTAGCTGGCTTTCTGCCACCGAAGCCATCATGATTGGAATACAAAGGCCCTGCATGCAGGGCCTTTGTTATGGCCGCGACAATTTGACTCGTCGCAGCAGGTGCTGGTAAAGGCTATAATGTTATTATCCAATAACATGGAGGTGTGGCATGAGAGGCATTTCATTATTTGTTTTACTGACTGCGGCGGTTTTGGGGGTGACAATGTTTTCGGTATCATCCTATGCCGATAATGATAAAGAGATGGTTTACGGCCGCGAACTGATGACTCAGGAAGAGCTGCAGGAACACCGGCAGAAGATGCGCAACCTGCAGGGTGAAGAGCGAGAGCAGTATCGAGAGGAGCATCACGAGAGGATGCAGGAGCGTGCCAGAGAGCAGGGCAAGAGCATCCCGGATGAGCCTGGTGCACGCGGCCCGGGTATGGGCCAGGGTCAAGGTATGGGCCA
Organism: Mariprofundus ferrinatatus; assembly: GCF_002795825.1. NCBI lineage: Bacteria > Pseudomonadati > Pseudomonadota > Candidatius Mariprofundia > Mariprofundales > Mariprofundaceae > Mariprofundus > Mariprofundus ferrinatatus. The sequence continues at coordinate 437,981 of NZ_CP018800.1, forward strand.
GGGGCGTGGCGGCATGGGCGGTGGTCGCGGCCGCTAAAGTCAGGAATTTGAGAAGAGGCCCCGCTTTGCGAGGCCTCTTCTCTTAGTAGCGCAGGATACGGGCCCTGATCCGTCCAGTCATGTCGCTAAATTCAAACAGAGCCAGACCAGAAAGAATCAACAGCGATCCTGCCACTACATTCAGTGTCAACGGTTCATTGTTGAACAGGTGCCCGATTGCCAGCGCACAGAGCGGTGTAACAAGTGTCAGCAGCGCAACTTTTGTCGCCTCAACCTTGCTCAATACATAATAGTAGAGCGCAAAACCAAGTACCGAACCGAGCAGAGCCAGATAACCAATGGCAGTTACCGTACGAGTGGATAATTCAGATGGAAATTCAGCACCGGTCAAAATCCACGTCATCAGGAAGAGCGGCGCTGCAAAAAGAAGCCCGCCGCTGGTCATCACGATAGCAGGCACATCGGCATCGATGCGCTTGATCCATACAGCACTGGCACAGTGAATGGATACTGAAACCAACATGCCGACCACCCCGAGTGCTGCCTGATCATGCAGTGTGAAGCTGGTTCCGAAAATGATCGCCAGCCCGGTGATTCCCATCAGCATGCCCAAGACTTTTGAGCGTGTGATTTTCTCACCCTCAAGCCACCAGCCTGCCATCAAAGCGGTGAACAGTGGCGAGAGGCCGAAGATGACCGATATCCACCCGGTGGGGATAAATTGCGCAGCCCAGTAAACACTTATCATGCCGCCAAAAATACCGATGGCTGCAGCAGAGTAGGCGATCAGGGCAGAGCGATGCCATTTCATGCCAGAGCCCAGAAGGGCGGCCACAATCAGAGCCAGAACGGCACCGATAAGCATTCGGCTTGTGAGACCAAATACAAAACCGACCTCTTCGCTGCTCCACAGAATGGCAAGCGGGGTGGTGCTCCAGATGATTATGACGCCTATATACGCCGATGGCACAGACATGACTCTCTCCTCTCTACATATGATCTTGATCTGTTTGGCTAAGGGGTGTCCGTGGAAGTTTGGTGGTGAAAAAAAAACGGCCACGGAGTTTTCAAAACCCGTGGCCGTTGCAGTAGCAGTAACTTTGTCAGTTAATCAGAACAGTCCGGGTACAGAAAATCAGTTCGGCGGGCTACCACTAGCCAACCAAACGGTGCAGTTTTCTTTTCTGTGAAGTGCCTGTTCATAGCCGCGAAGATTGGTGCCATAAATAATAACGTCAACACAATGACAAAACCGTGTGGCAAATTGTTTCACGGGGCGGTATAGGTCTGCTATGATAGCATAAAGTGGAGGCGTTTGCTGTGACTTACAGTCTGCTGACAGGCCAAGGCTACTCCGAAAACATCGAACCGGACGAAGATCATCCTGTTCTTGTTTTTGAGTCGGGTGCACATGCGGTTTACTGGCTGGGTATCGTTGAAGATACAGCTTTCCGCTGCAATGCATATCTGATCCGAAACGGTGATGCGGCCATTCTGGTCGATCCGGGTGGAATCAACGCATTCGATCAGGTCTGTACGCGTGTAAGCCACATTTTACCTCCGGGCAAAATCACCGGCATGATTCTCTGTCACCAGGACCCTGATGTGGCAGGCTCCATGGTGAGGTGGCTTGCCATCAATCCAGCAATGCAGGTTTATTCCACGCCACGAACACATGTGCTGCTTCCTCATTACGGGAAAAGTGACTATCTGGCATATGATGTCGAAAAGAACCCTCGCTTCCGTCTTCCCGATGGCAGGGAGCTGCTATTTATTCCTGCTCCATTTCTTCACTTTCCGGGCGCTTTTGTTACCTATGATACTGCTTCGGGGCTGCTTTTTTCAGGGGACATCTGGGCTGCACTTGATACTGACTGGCACCTTGTTGCGGAATCCTTCGATGCACATGTGCCCAAGCTGAATCTGTTCCACAAGGATTATATGGCATCCAACAGGGCCACCCGTGGTTTTGTAGCCAATATATCCCACCTGGAGATTAATGGCATACTGCCACAGCACGGCTCACTGATCTGCAGTCATCACGTCGATGCTGCACTTGAGTATCTGGAAACTCTTCAATGTGGCATTGACCTGACATACTCAACTGAGTCTTCCCATGAAGAGTCAGTGTCAGATGCTGTTGGGGATATTGAGACTGAATTCGAAGCAGAACCAGAAGCATCAAATGAGCAGTTCGGTGATGAAGCTGATTATGCTCAGGCGAGTATGCTTGAGACCCTGAACAAGAGGGTCAGGCTTTTGCAGGAGGCACTCAGTCAGTCGGAACGGCTTGCTGCCCTCAGGGAGCGAGCTGTGCGTGATCTGAAGCTTGCAGAGCGGAAATTGCAGGAGAGTTCCTTGCGCCTTTCCGAGGCGCAGGCCATTGCACATATCGGCAACTGGGAATGGGATATCGTTCGTAACGAGCTTCGCTGGTCCGATGAGATTTATAGAATCTTCGGCCTTAAACCTCAGTCGTTTGATGCTACCTACGAGGCGTTTATAGGCTCAGTCCATCCTGATGATCGTCAGATGGTTCAGGATACGGTTCAGCTTGCACTGGATGAGATGGAGCCCTATAGCATAGATCACCGGATTGTCTGGCCAGACGGAACTGTGCGCATCGTGCATGAGCAGGGGCAGGTGCAATATGATGAGAGCAACAAGCCGCTTCGTATGATCGGGGTGGTGCAGGACATCAGTGAGCGCAAACAGGGCGAGGAGACGTTGCGTCGAAGCAATCTGCTGATTAAGTGTATTGAGCAGTTGCAATCGAGATTCATTTCGCATGGGGATGATCCGGTTACGCTTTACAGGGATTTTCTCGGCGATTTACTGACATTGACCGATAGTGAATACGGTTTTTTTGGCGAAGTGTTGGCTGACCCGGGAGAGCGACCATATCTAAAGGTGTTTGCGCTGAGTAATCATGTTTGGGATGATGAGAGTCAGGCACTTTATGATGCTGTTCGTGAAAAGGGGTTTGAATTCCGCAACCTGAATACGCTAATTGGTCGTGTGATCTCAAGTGGTCAGCCGGTCATTACCGGTGATCCTGCAAGTGATCCTCGTCGTGGTGGCATGCCCAGGGGGCACCCTCCGATTCATACGTTTGCCGGCATCCCTGTCTATTACGGAGATCGTCTTGTTGGTGAGGTCGGTTTGGCGAATCGTGAGGGTGGCTTTGATCAGCAACTGCTGGATTATATGGCGCCGGTTATTATGGCGTGTGGGCAGATTATTATAGCACGACAGGAGCAAGTGGCCAGGCGGGCCGCAGAGAAGGCGCTGGAAAAACTGGCAAGCATGGATGGCCTGCTGCATATCCCCAACCGAAGAAGCTTCGATGAGTATTTGCATCATGAGTGGAGAAGGGCCATGCGCTATCAAACACCGGTTTCTCTTTTCATGATCGATATAGATCACTTTAAACGCTATAACGACAGCTATGGTCATCAGGCTGGTGACGACTGCCTGATTAAAGTCGCCAAACTGATTCAGGAAAGCCTGCGCCGACCGACCGATATGGTTGCCCGATATGGTGGCGAAGAGTTTGTCTGTATTATGCCGGACACCTCCCTTGATGGAGCAGTTCCTGTCGCTAAGGCCATCATGCATGGCTTGCAGATGAAAAAAATGACTCACGAATCTTCACCTGTCGCTAGGCGTGTCACGGTGAGTATTGGCGTGGCCACAATAGTTCCTGGCAAGGATGTCGTGGCCTCAGACCTGGTTAAGCTGGCGGACAGATACCTCTATCAGGCCAAATCGTCTGGAAGAAACCGCATTGTCACCGAAAAAGATACCATTACATTGTAATGGTTTATAAAAGGTCGAAATATTGGTGGTGATGTGCTGAAGAGAAACGAAAAGGCCTGCCGAGGAGGGGAGGGGGTTGGCAGGCCTTCGTTAGTTGTTGATACGATTATAGTCGCAACGGAACCATTAAGCAACCAGTCCGCGATGCTTATTTAGAAGCAACCTCATATTGGTTGGAAAAGTCTACTCCAGCCAAGGAAGTCGGTTATTGATCTCTTTCCACTCCTTGGTGCGCGGGTCTCGTCTCTGTTTGCCTTCCTGGCCCGGAGGGGTATCTGAGCTCCACCCCTCTTTTTTTCCGCTGTCCCATCCCTGAGGACGCTCTTTATTCTTGTCTTTATATTTGTGGCTCTTTTCATGTCTGTTTCGCCGGTCTTTATCCCAGCCGTCTTTGTCGCTGTCCTTATCCCCCTTCTGCCAGCCAGGCGGGGAGTTTTTCGCGGAAGGGTCGGCTTGGACTTCAACTGTTGTGAATAGGTAGGCTGAAAACAGTAGTGCTATGATGAGAGATAACAGTTTCATGGTCGGGCCTCCGTTTTGTAATTTACGCAATCTGATTATAGACCATAAATCAACCTGTTGGCGAATTGGCTTGGGGTTTCCGTATGGCATCATCTATAATAAGCCTACGGTATGTAATATCTCCGTAGTTCATGGCTGTTGGGGCGGTTGAACTGTGGAGATCAGGAGGTGTGGATATGAAAAAGATGCTATCTCTGATGTTGATGACGCTGTTCATGATGCCTGTATCAGGTTGCTCCAGCTACAGCGAGAGACAGCAGGCGGGAGCAGTCATGGGTGGTGCACTTGGCGGCGTATTGGGTTCCAATGTCGGGCGCGGTGAAGGTCGGACAGCTGCCATTATTGCCGGAACCCTTCTCGGTGCAGTGATTGGTAGCGAAATCGGAAGCTACATGGACAAGACTGATGAACTTCAGGCACAGCGTGCGCTTGAGATGAATCGTGACATGCAGGCCAGTCAGTGGCGCAACCCTAATACAGGCGCCGATTTCTCGACAATGCCGACCAGCACCTATCAGCAGCCATCAGGCCAGTACTGCCGTGAATACCAGACGGATATTGTTGTTAATGGCAGGAAAGAGGTGGGCTACGGCACCGCTTGCCGTCAACCCGATGGCAGCTGGAGTATCAGCCGATAACCATGCCGGCAGATGGCATATACCAGCATGAAATTATTTTCATAGTTGGTTCACAGCGGCCTAACAAACCATCCGTAATGTTCACATTGTCCGGAGCGGTTTTTTCCTCCCCTCCCTCCTAATCCCCCCTCCGGACATAAGTTTTCCTCGTGTTGAGAAGTGCAAACAAGGCCCCGGCAGTACCCGGGGCCTTGTTGTTTGTGCAGGCTGGGGCTACTCCTCTTGCGAGAAGCTTTTGATAATGTAACCGCCAGATTTTTCATCCAGTTCAAGCTCAAGCAGGCCGCGCGACTGAGCCTCGTCGAGTAGTTGGCCAAAGCTCTTAAAGCCGTGGTAACCCTCTGAGAAGCCGGGCTGGCGACGTTTAAGTGTCTGTTTGACCATCGATCCCCACACCTTCTCCTCTTCGCCGCGCTCCTTGAAGAGGTCTTCCACTGTTGCCATGACCAGATCGATGCCCTCCTGCTTCAGGGTATCAGCATCCACATCTGCACTTGCACTTTTGCTCTTCGGTTTGGTGGAGGAGCGCCTGCGCCTGGACTTCCCTTTGCTCTCCGAGTCGCGAACCAGGTCGTCGTAATAGATGAATTCGTCGCAGTTTGAAGTGAGCAGATCAGAGGTGGAGTTTTTCACGCCGACGCCGATCACCACCTTGTCATTTTCTCGCAGCTTGGAGACCAGCGGTGAAAAGTCGGAGTCACCACTGATAATAACGAAGGTATCGACATGTGCTTTGGTGTAGCAGAGGTCGAGCGCATCCACGACCATGCGTATGTCGGCTGAGTTCTTGCCGCTCTGACGTACATGCGGAATTTCGATCAGTTCAAATGAGGCTTCGTGCATCGGCGCCTTGAATTTCTTGTAGCGCTCCCAGTCACAATAGGCCTTCTTGACGACGATGTTGCCCTTAAGCAGAAGTCGCTCCATCACCTTCTGGATATCAAATGCTGAATATTTGGCATCCTGCACTCCGAGGGCGACATTTTCGAAATCACAGAACAGTGCCATGCTACGGGTATTGTTTTTATCACTCATAATAAACTCCAGGAAAGGGGGCACTGTTCATTATAGCATATGAGAGGTGAACAGTATCGGGTTGCAATTACTTGGTGGCCCAGGCTTTGAGCAGACGAATGCCATCCGCTTCAATGGTGATCTGCTTCTTTTTGTAGAGCGAGCCGACCGCTTTTTTGTACATCTTCTTACTGATATGGAAGCGCGCCTCGATCTCATCCGGCGAACTTTTGTCGGTGACAGGGATGAAGCCTTCGCTCTTTCTTAATTCGCGCAGGATTAGTTGCGAAATATCATCGGTCTTTTCGGATGCCCTCAGGTGCAGGCAGAGATCAATACGCCCATCCTCACGGATGTTTTTAATATACCCCTGCATGCGCTGGCCACGACGCAGCGGTCGCGCCACCTCGTTATTGTGCAGAAGTCCCCAGTAGGTGTTGTTGACGATCACCTGATAACCGAGGTCACTTTTGTTGGCGATAAAAAGAGATACCTCTTCACCTGCCTCAAGCTCACCTTCTGATTCGCGGTAGAGAAAATCATCGAGCAGGGCGGAAGCGACGATGCGATCACTATCCTCATCGATATAGATGCGGACCACATAGGATTTTCCCTCTTCCATACGTGGTTTCTGTTCCGAGAATGGCACCAGCAGATCTTTCGGCAGTCCCCAGTCAAGGAACGCCCCCATTCGAGTGACTTCCACCACTTTCAACAGTGCGAATTCACCAACCATGGCCATTGGCCTTTCCGTGGTGGCAATCAGGCGATCCTCAGAGTCGCGGTAGATGAACACTTCAAGGTCATCACCGACATGACATGGAACCGGAACATAACGGATCGGCATCAGAATCTCGCCCAACTCGCCGCCATCGAGATAGACACCGAAATCAAGCTCTTTGACCACTTTCAGGCTGTTAAGGCGACCGATATCCGTCATCTGATTATCCTCACTCTTTGCATGAGGCGGACAGTACACATAAATGGCTCCGTCTGCATTGAAGAGTTCAGCGGCTTTGCGAGGGAGGCTTTGGCAGTTAGGTTTCTCGCCATGTCTGACTCCGGTTCTGAAATCGCAGTAGCCTTGGTGCATCACCCGGTTCTCACCCGTTCGGGCGAGACAGGCACTACTGCGATCACCTCCATTGATGTGCACGATTTCGCACGAAGTTGTGCCTTTTATGATATTGCCCCCGTTTATCTTGTGCATCCGGCTGATGGCATGCACGCACTGATCCACGATATGACCGACTACTATTTGAACGGTGCCGGGGGCGAACGCAATCCGGCCCGCCGCGAAGTGCTGCAGGCTGTTCGTTGTGTCAAATCACTTGCTGATATCGAGGGGCTGGGTGAGTACAAGCTCTGGTATACATCGGCGACCCCGCCGGAAGGTGCGATAGTTGATCCTGCCGATATACCGAAAATGGGCGGAAAACATCTGATTGTATTCGGAACCGGCTGGGGTCTGGATGCAGAAAAGATGCCGGATGCAAATGGATGGTTGTCACCGATAGAAGGTATCGGTAAAGTGCGCCACCTTTCTGTACGGGCTGCCTTGGCGATTTATCTGGATCGACTTGGAAAACGTTGAAATATATGGGCCTGACAGGGGTTAAGTTTGGAGGCAAAACAAAATGCGTGCACTGGATGATGTAACTAAAGATCAGCTGCGTGATGATATTCCGTCTTTTCGTGAAGGCGATACCGTCCGCGTAAACGTACGTCTTATCGATTTCAAGGACACCAAGCAGGGTGTGGTCAGGACCGAGCGTCTGCAGGCCTATGAGGGTGTTGTTATCGCCCGCCACAACAATGGTATCTCCAGCAGCTTCACTGTTCGTAAGATCTCTAACGGTGTTGGCGTTGAGCGCGTATTTCCACTGCACTCACCCATGCTGGAGAGCATCAAGGTAGTTCGTCATGGCCGTGTTCGTCGTGCCAAGCTCTACTATCTGCGTGAACTGCGCGGTAAGGCAGCTCGTATCCGCGAGCGTCGTTACTAAGAACAGCCTGGTTGTTATCGGCAACAGGATTTAAGGGGAGCCAATGGCTCCCCTTTTTGATTACGCTACAGTGGGTAGCGAGATGAAAAATGTTGTTCCCATGCCCTCATTGCTTTCCACCTCGATTTGACCGCCTATGTCGACTACGGCCCCATAAACGCTGGCAAGCCCTAGTCCGGTTCCTTTGCTCTCCTTGGTGGTGAAGAAGGCCTGGAATAGATTGGCCTTCACTTTGTCACTCATGCCGCATCCGTTATCAGCGACGCTCAGGATGGCATTCCCGCTCCCTTTTTCTTTCATCAGCGATACAGTGACTTTCGGCTGGGTGGCGTTTGCTATTGCATCGCCTGCATTGAAAAGAAGGTTCAGTAGCACTTGCTCGATAGAGGTCGAAGTTGAGTGGACATGGAGGTGTTCATCTCCGGCCTCCACATTAAACTCCACCCTCTTGGGGAGGAGGGATCTTGCAACTGGTTCAAGCGCCTTCAGGCTGTCGCCAAGATTGATGCGCTTCGCTGCAGGGTTTCCATGGCGCAGGTAGTTCAACAGTGAAGTCAGCATATTGTTGGCAACCTGTGTCTGGGTATCGATATCATCGAGGTATTTCAGGGCGTTGCCGGATGAATCCTTTTTTGCGAAGTAATTCGAACTGTTGATGATGTGAAGGACATTCTTCAGGTCATGGATGATGCCTGCTGCGGTCTTTCCAATCGTTTCCAGCTTTCTGGCATGGAAAAGCTCCGTCTCCATGCGCACGACGGTGCGAATATCACGAATCAGAACCAAGATCATTGTTTCCGATTCAGTCTCAATCGGATCAAGGCTTACAATGAGTGGAATCGTTTCTCCTGTCCGGTTGGTGCCCTCAAGTCGCATCGAGGGGTTCATAAGTCTCGGGACAGGGTTGTGCATGTAGGTATCGGTGAGATGCTGATGGTGGGCCCTGTGCTCCTCTGGAATGAGGTCGGAGATATTGGCGCCGATGAGTTCTCGAGGCGAATAACCGAAGATCTCATGGGCGGCATGGTTGGCAAAGGTGATGTTCAATTTACTGTTGGTGAGAATGACGCCGTCATGAAGCTTGCTTAAAACCGACAGCAGGCTGTTAAGATTCGTTTGTGTGTGGGGCAAGTGGCCTCTCCTGATTGTAATTAACCATGTATCTTAGCAAAGGTGTTCATGTGTGTGAACAGTGATCAGAAAGGGTGTATAAGATTGACATTTAGACTTGGTTTCATGGCCCTATGCAATAGAGTGCGGGTATGACCGAACCAGATATCCATACCCGCATCATTACTCTCAAAGGCAAGGGCGCACTCTCAGACTTCCGGCGTGACAAGCTACTGAATCAGCTTGCAGAAATTGGATTGCCCAGCGCCGAGATCCGGGCCGAATTTATCCATATTGCCGAAGTAAAAGAGGGGTGGGGTGAAGCGGATACGCATCGCCTGGCCGAGCTTCTGAATGATTCCCCTGAGTTGTTTGCGGATCATGTTGCCGACAATCTCTTCATCGTCGTGCCGCGTATCGGTACGATCAGCCCCTGGTCATCAAAGGCGACCGATATTGCCGGGCTCTGCGGGCTCGACACGCTGGTGCGGCTTGAGCGCGGTGTTGTCTACCACATTGCAGGCATCCCGCACGATCAGCATGGTGAAGTTGCCGCACTGCTGCACGATCGCATGACCGAGTCGGTGCTCGACGATGCCGATGATCTTGCCCGCCTCTTTGCTCATCATGCGCCTGCACCGCTGGAGACGGTTGATGTGCTGGGGGGCGGCCGCGCTGCGCTGGAGGCTGCAAACAGGGCCCTTGGCCTGGCACTGGCCGAGGATGAGATCGACTACCTGCTGGAGAATTTCAAGCGACTTGAGCGAAACCCGAGCGATGCCGAATTGATGATGTTTGCTCAGGCCAATTCAGAGCATTGCCGGCACAAGATATTCAATGCCGACTGGGTTATCGATGGTGAAGAACAGGATCGCTCGCTCTTCGCAATGATCCGCAACACCCACCAGCTTCATCCTGAGGGGACGCTGGTTGCCTACAGTGACAACTCCTCGGTGATCAAAGGTGCGAAAGCTAAGCGTTTCTATCCCGATCAGGGTCGCCACTATAAGGCGCATGATGATGACACCCATATCCTGATGAAGGTGGAGACGCATAATCATCCGACTGCGATCTCCCCGTTTGCAGGCGCGGCTACGGGTTCCGGCGGTGAGATTCGCGACGAGGGGGCAACCGGTATCGGTTCCAAGCCGAAAGCGGGGTTGTGCGGATTCTCCGTGTCCAACCTGCGTATTCCAGGTTTTGAGCAGCCGTGGGAGGCCGATTTCGGCAAGCCGGACAGAATCGTCTCTGCACTGGATATCATGATCGAAGGGCCGATTGGAGCCGCTGCCTTTAACAATGAATTCGGGCGCCCCAACCTCTCAGGCTATTTCCGGACCTATGAGCAGCAGGTGAAGGGTGAACTGCGCGGCTATCACAAGCCGATTATGATTGCCGGCGGTGTCGGTAATATTGATGCCCGCCATGTCTACAAGAAAGAGGTGCCTGTTGGCAGCCTGATTATCCAGCTTGGCGGCCCTGCCATGCTGATCGGCCTTGGCGGCGGAGCGGCTTCGAGCATGGACACCGGCGCCAATGCAGAGTCACTCGACTTTGATTCGGTGCAGCGCGGTAACCCTGAGATGGAGCGCCGTTGCCAGGAGGTGCTCGACCGCTGCTGGCAGATGGGAGACAGCAATCCGATCCTCTTTATCCACGATATCGGTGCCGGAGGGCTCTCCAATGCGGTGCCGGAGTTGATTGATGATGCCGGTCGAGGAGGCTGGGTTGATTTGCGTGCCGTACACAATATGGAGCCGGGCATGAGCCCGATGCAGGTCTGGTGCAATGAGGCGCAGGAGCGCTATATGCTGGCTATCGCACCGGAGTCGCGCGATCTCTTCACCGAGATATGCGAGCGTGAGCGCTGTCTTTTCGCAGTGCTGGGAGAGGCAACAGAGGAGCGCAAGCTTACCGTCAACGATCCTGAGTTCGGCAACAAGCCGGTTGATCTGCCGCTAAATGTGCTGCTCGGGAAGCCGCCGAAAATGACCCGCGATGTGGTACACACTGATGCGAAGCATGAGTCGCTGAGCCTGAGTGGGATTGATCTGAAAGAGGCGGCGCATCGTGTACTGCGTTTGCCTGCCGTGGCGAGCAAGGAGTTTTTGATCACCATCGGTGACCGTTCGATTACCGGTCTTGTCGCCCGCGACCAGATGGTTGGGAAGTGGCAGGTGCCTGTAGCTGATGTGGCGGTCACTGCCACCGATTACACCCACTATACTGGTGAAGCGATGTGCATGGGCGAGCGCACGCCCATTGCGGTGCTTGATGCGCCGGCTTCCGGACGTATGGCGATCGGTGAGGCACTGACCAATATTGCGGCTGCCCCGATTGCAGCGATCGGCGATGTGAAGCTTTCCGCCAACTGGATGGCCGCCTGCGGCCACGAGGGTGAAGATGCCCGTCTTTATGACACCGTGAAAGCGGTAGGCATGGAGCTTTGCCCTGCACTCGGCATCTCTATACCCGTCGGAAAGGATTCACTGTCGATGAAATCGGTATGGCAGGATGGCAGTGAAAAGCGGGAGATGTTTTCACCGCTCTCCCTGATTATCTCCGCATTCGCTCCCGTAACCGATATCCGTAAAACATTAACGCCAGAGCTGAAGCTGGACCAGGGCGATACGGATCTGATTCTGCTTGATCTTGGCGATGGCAAGCACCGTCTTGGAGGCTCGGCCCTTGCTCAGGTGTACGGCAAGACCGGTGAGGAGGTTCCGGATGTTGATGATGCAGCGCTGCTGAAGGCCTTCTTCGAGGGTGTCCAGCAGCTCAACAGTGAAGGCTTGCTGCTTGCCTATCACGACCGCTCAGATGGCGGCCTGTTTGCAACGCTGGCCGAGATGGCCTTTGCGGCCCGAACAGGGTTGAAGATTCACCTGGAAACCCTGATGGGCGATGCAGGCGGGGAGGAGCTTCAGGTACTCTTCTCTGAGGAGCTTGGAGGCGTGGTCCAGATTCGCCGTTCCGACCGCGAGCGTGTTCTGGCCATTTTGGCCAATATCGGACTTGCGCATGTGGCTCATATTATCGGTCACCCGCGTACCGATGGCAGGGTTGTCATGGCATGTCACGAGCAGATGCTGTTCGATGAACATGTGCAGTCACTGCAGCAGGTGTGGGCTGAAACCAGCTTCCGCATGCAGGCGCTTCGCGACAATCCGGCCTGTGCAGAAGAGGCGTTTGAGTCGATTGCCAACACCGAAGCCATGGGGCTGTTTGCCGAGCTTACCTTTGCTCCTTCAGATGATATCTGTGCCCCGTTTATTGGCGGGGAAAAGCCCAAAATGGCAGTGCTCAGGGAGCAGGGTGTGAACGGGCAGGTTGAGATGGCGGCCGCGTTTGATCGCGCCGGTTTCGACTGCGTTGATGTGCATATGTCAGATATTATTGCCGGACGTACTGATCTGTCACTGTTTCAGGGGCTTGTGGCATGTGGAGGTTTCTCCTTTGGTGATGTGCTTGGTGCCGGACGTGGCTGGGCCAACTCGGTGATGTTCAATGCAAGGGCACGTGATCAGTTCGATGCTTTCTTCCACCGCAGCGACACCTTTGCGCTCGGTGTCTGTAATGGCTGCCAGATGATGAGCGGCCTGAAATCTATTATTCCGGGGGCTGAAAACTGGCCGAGCTTCGAGCGCAACCGCTCTGAACAGTTTGAAGCACGCCTGCTGCAGGTGGAGGTGCTGGATTCGCCTTCGATTTTCCTCGATGGTATGGCCGGATCCAGGCTGCCGCTGGTGGTGGCACATGGCGAAGGCCGCGCTCAGTTCAGCTCTGAACAGCAGCACAACAGCGCGCTTGCCTCACTGCGCTATCTCGGCCCGGATGGTGGCCCTGCCACGAGTTATCCGTACAATCCGAACGGCTCTCCCGATGGGCTGACCGGCTTCACTACAGCAGACGGTCGATTCACGATTATGATGCCGCACCCGGAGCGACTCTTCCGCAGCGTGCAGCATTCGTGGCAGCCTGAAGGCTTGGGCGAGGATGGTCCCTGGATGCGCATGTTCCGCAATGCCCGCAAGTGGGCAGATTAAACGCTTTTAACTGGCGAATGAAATCGGACTCTGATAACTTGCCGCCCCGTCATGAATAAAAATACACGTTTCGTTTTTGTAACCGGCGGGGTGGTCTCATCCCTTGGCAAAGGCATTGCTGCGGCAAGCCTTGCAGCCCTATTCGAGGCGCGTGGCCTGAAGGTCACGATGCAGAAACTCGATCCCTATATCAATGTTGATCCCGGCACGATGAGCCCGTTCCAGCATGGTGAGGTGTTTGTAACCGACGACGGGGCGGAAACCGACCTTGATCTTGGTCATTATGAGCGCTTCACGCATGCAACCATGTCCAAGCGCTCGAACTTCACCAGCGGCCGCATCTACGAATCTGTGATTCGTCGCGAGCGCCGCGGCGATTACCTCGGTGCAACCGTGCAGGTAATCCCACATATCACCGATGCGATCAAGAACGCCATCCTCTCGCTGCGTGCCGAGGATGTGGATATCGCACTGGTTGAGATCGGCGGTACGGTCGGAGATATCGAATCCCAGCCGTTTCTTGAGGCGATCCGTCAGCTCCGCTTTGACCTCGGTCGCAAGAATACCGCTTACATTCACCTGACACTGCTGCCCTATATTGCATCTGCCGGTGAAATTAAATCTAAGCCAACACAGCATTCCGTGCAGAAGTTGCGCGAGATTGGTATCCAGCCGGATGTGCTGCTTTGCCGTTCCGAGCATCCGATACCCAAGAGCCAGAAAGATAAGATTGCACTCTTCTGTAACGTGGATCGTGATGCCGTTATTGATGCACCTGACGTCGATACAATCTACGGTGTACCGCTGAGCCTGCGTGAAGGTGGACTTGGAACGGTTGTGCTGAACCATTTCGGTATGGAAACGCCTGAACCTGATCTTTCTGTTTGGGAAAACATATGTCGTGAGATTCGTGAGCCTGAGCAGGAGATTACCATTGCCATGGTCGGCAAGTATGTTGAGCTGGCCGATGCCTACAAGTCAGTCAACGAAGCGCTGATTCATGGTGGCATGCATAATGGCGTGCGCGTACGCATCAAATATTTCGATGCTGAGTCGCTTGAGAAGAAAGGGGCGGATTGTCTGGATGGCATGGATGGCATCCTGGTGCCGGGGGGATTCGGAGAGCGCGGAACCGAGGGTAAGATTGCCGCAATCCGCTATGCACGAGAGAATAAAGTTCCATTCCTGGGTATCTGCCTCGGAATGCAGCTGGCGGTGGTGGAGTTTGCCCGCAACGTTGCAGGACTTGAAAATGCGATTAGCAGTGAGTTCGATGAACGTGCAGAGCATCCGGTGATTGCACTGATGACCGAGTGGGATCAGGAGGGCGCGCGCGTTCAGCGCAGCGTCGACTCTGACCTTGGCGGCACCATGCGTCTGGGCGGTTATCCATGCAAAGTGATTGAGGGAACATTTGCCCATGCTGCCTACGGTGAAACTCAGATTCGCGAGCGTCATCGCCATCGCTATGAGTTTAACAACACCTATCGTGAGCAGTTGGAGGCGGCGGGCCTGATTGTATCGGGAACCCTGCCTGACGACTCGCTGGTTGAGATGGTGGAGGTGCGTGACCACCCATGGTTTGTTGCCTGCCAGTTTCATCCGGAGTTCCTGTCGCGCCCCTATGCGCCCCATCCGCTGTTTGCAGCCTTCGTGAGTGCCAGTAAAGACAAGGCGGCAGTTTGATGGCATCGGTCGTTGCCGTTGGCGATATTCGGATCGCTAACGATCTCCCGTTGGTCCTGTTGGCAGGGCCATGTGTGATTGAGGGCGAAGATTTTACGCTGAACACAGCTGCAGCAATTGCCGAGATGGCAGCAACAGTTGGTGTGCCATTTGTATTCAAATCCAGCTTTGATAAAGCCAACCGAACCAGCAGGGATGGATTCCGTGGTCCCGGACTCGATGAGGGGCTTAGGATACTGCAGCGGGTTAAGGATGAATTGGGGCTGCCTGTCATTACGGATGTACATACGCCGGAGCAGGCCAGAGCAGTGGCTGAGGTGGCTGACATTCTGCAGACACCCGCATTCCTCTGCCGCCAGACCGATTTTATCCGGGCCGTTGCCGAAACCGGCAAGCCGGTAAATATCAAGAAGGGTCAGTTTCTTGCCCCCTGGGATATGAAACATGTGCTCGATAAGGCGCTGGCAACGGGTAACGACCAGATCATGCTCTGTGAACGAGGCGCAAGTTTCGGTTACAATAATCTGGTCTCCGATATGCGCTCGTTGCTGGTCATGAAAGAGTTCGGTGCCCCTGTTGTTTTTGATGCCACCCATTCGGTGCAGCAGCCGGGTGGTCTTGGCGGCGCTACCGGTGGTAACCGTGAGTTTGTGCCGGGTCTCTCTCAGGCGGCCGTTGCGACAGGTATTGCGGCACTATTCATGGAGGTGCATCCGGATCCTGATCGTGCCCTCTCAGACGGGCCGAATTCACTGGCGCTTGCCGATCTTCCCAGATTGCTGGATCGCCTGAAACGACTGGATGCGGTTGCTAAAGAGAGTTAACCGGAGCGATCAGGATGATCGGCCGGGATAAAATTAATAACGTAAGGAAGATGTTCGACAATAGGGTCGGGCAACAGGAGTAGAAAGTGAGTGAAATTGTAACAGTCCATGGACGGGAAATTTTCGATTCGCGTGGCAATCCGACCATTGAGGTCGATGTGAAGCTGGCCAGCGGAGCGTTTGCCCGCGCAGCGGTGCCAAGCGGTGCCTCTACAGGATCACGAGAGGCGGTAGAGCTGCGCGACGGCGGATCCCGACTCGGTGGTAAAGGCGTGAAAAACGCTGTCAGCAATGTAAACCGGGAAATTGCAGCTGCAGTCAACGGTATGGATGCATCTAACCTTGAAGCGGTCGATGCCAAACTGATCGAGCTTGACGGTACCCCGAACAAGGGGCGTCTTGGAGCCAATGCAATTCTCGGCGTTTCGATGGCCGTGGCAAAGGCGCAGGCATCCGAGAACGGTGAGTCGCTGTTCCGCTATCTGGGTGGCAGTGATGCCAACCTGCTGCCGGTTCCGTGCATGAACGTGATCAATGGCGGTTCTCACGCCGATAACAGCATCGATTTTCAGGAGTACATGATTGCTCCGACCGGCGCATCCACCTTCGCCGAATCGCTGGATATGGGTGCTGAGGTGTTCCATGCCTTGAAGTCAGTCCTGAAGGCGGGCGGCCATATTACTGCTGTGGGTGATGAGGGCGGTTTCGCGCCGAATCTCGGCTCCAACGAAGAGGGCATCACTGTCATTCTTGAGGCGATAGAGAAGGCTGGCCTGAAAGCGGGCCATGATGTCGTGATCTGTTCCGATATGGCGGCGTCCGAATTCTACCGTGGTGGCTCATATGTTCTGGCCGGCGAGGGTAACCGCAAGCTTGACTCTTCAGGTATGGTCGACCTTATCGATTCACTCTGCCGCCAGTATCCGATTGTCTCCATCGAGGATGGACTGGATGAGAATGACTGGGATGGCTGGAAGCTGTTGACCGATCGTGTTGGTGATCGTGTGCAGCTGGTCGGTGACGACCTCTTCGTAACCAACCCTAAGATTCTCAAAGAGGGTATCGAGAAGGGTATAGCCAACGCGCTGCTGGTGAAGGTGAATCAGATCGGCACGCTGACCGAGACTATTGCCGCTGTGAACATGGCGCACGATGCCGGCTACCGCTGCATGATGAGTCACCGCTCCGGCGAAACCGAAGATGCAACCATCGCAGATCTGGCTGTAGCTCTCTCTACCGGCCAAATCAAGACCGGTTCCGCATCACGTTCGGACCGCATGGCGAAATACAACCAGTTGCTCCGTATCGAAGAGGAGCTTGGCAGTGCCGCACGCTTCGCAGGACGTGGCGCGTTCGCTCAGCGTTCCTGATCAACAGGCTTTTGCCGTGCCGACCGGCATTGTAATTGCCTGATATGGCTGGAGCAGTTGGCCGTGGGCTGTTCTGGAGCCTCTCCGCAATAGGTCTCGGTTACATGGTTTGGAGTCTGATCTTTTCAGATCACGGCTATCTGGTATATCGCCAGGAGGCGATGCAGACCGAACTGTTGCGCGGTGAGCTTGAAGAGCAGCAGGCCGAGCGGGAGCGTCTGGCCAAAGAGGTGCTCCGCCTACGGAATGATCCCGATGCGCTGGAGGAGCTGGTGCATCGCGAACTGGGTTACGTCTATCCGGATGAGATCATCGTGATGATGCCTGAACGGGTGGAAGAAGAAGAGAAGGGGAGTGGTCAGTGAGTGTTGTTACCCGGTTTGCGCCGTCACCGACAGGCCTTCTTCATCTGGGGAATGTTCGAACAGCCCTGCTCAACTGGCTCTATGCCAAGAGATATGGCGGCTCTTTTCTGCTCCGCTTTGAAGATACTGACCAGAGTCGCTCCGAGCGCGAATATATCGAAGCGATCAAGGCCGATCTGACCTGGCTCGGTTTGAGCTGGGATGGTGCGATTCACCTTCAGTCAGAACATGCTGCAAAACACCGCACCGCGCTTGATAGCCTAGCTGAGAAGGGGCTCGCCTACCGCTGCTTCTGCAGTGAAACCAGGCTGAGCCTGGATCGTAAACTCGCCTCATCTCGCGGCCTGCCGCCGCGCTATGCGGGGCACTGCAGAGCCATCCCTGCCGACGAGGCAAAAGAGCGTGCAGAAAACGAACCGTATGTCTGGCGTCTGGCTGTGCATGCACCCGAGGGCGAGGTCACTGTCGCCGATGCCTTGCATGGGGATGTTACCTTTGCGCGCCGTGATCTCGATGATCCGGTTGTTGTCCGTTCTGATGGCAGTTTCACATTTCTGCTGCCCAATGCAGTTGATGATGCGCTGGATGGTATCACCCATGTACTGCGCGGCGATGATCACCTGACCAATTCAGCCTATCAGGTATGGCTTCTTCACAGTCTCGATTACACACCTCCGGTTTACCTTCACCACGGGCTGCTGCTCGGCGAGGACGGTTCCAAGCTCTCTAAACGTACGGGCAGTCACAGTATCGCCGAACTGCGCGAGGATGGATTGCTTCCCGAGGCTTTGCTGCAGGCTATGACGCGCCTTGGCCACCCCAATATGCCGGATGGCCTGCATGATCCCGTCGCTCTTGCCGACCATTTTAACGCTGAGCATGTATCGACCAGTTCGGTGCGCTGGTCGGATCAGGAGATGTGGCGCTGGCATACTCGCCTGTTGCATGAACTGGATATCACTGCGTTGATGCCGCTGCTTTTTCCCTATGTTCCCGATGTGGACTCGAAGCAGTTGCATGGATTTACCTCTCTGGTTGTCAGGAATCTGGAACTGGCGAGCGATGCCGAGCATTTTCAGCGTCTGCTGGATGCGGCTGCTCCGTTCGGATCTGAGGAAATCGCAGTTGTGAAGGAAGCGGGGGCCGACTTTTACCGTATTGCACTGGAGTGCTGGCAGCAGCTGGCCGATGGAGACTGGAAACAGTGGACGAATGCTGTGAAAGAGAGAACCGCCTGCAAGGGAAGGGCACTGTTTATGCCGCTGCGCGTGGCACTCTCCGGAGCATTGCACGGCCCAGAGATGTCGGCTGTGGTCGACTTTCTCGGTAGTGAGGAAATCGAGATTCGATTAAGAGATACGATAAGGCAGGCAGAGTCATGACGTTACAGGTTTATAATACCATCAGCCGCAAGAAGGAGGCGTTTGAGCCCCTGGTTGCGGGCAAAGTCGGCATGTATGTCTGCGGCGTTACCGTTTACGACTACTGCCATGTCGGTCATGCACGTG
This sequence comes from Mariprofundus ferrinatatus, assembly GCF_002795825.1. NCBI lineage: Bacteria > Pseudomonadati > Pseudomonadota > Candidatius Mariprofundia > Mariprofundales > Mariprofundaceae > Mariprofundus > Mariprofundus ferrinatatus. Next base: position 456,889 of record NZ_CP018800.1, read on the forward strand.
TGATGGTGGTATTCGATGTGATCAGTCGCTGGTTCAAACAGCTCGGATTTGAGGTTGATTACGTACGCAACTTTACCGACGTGGATGACAAGATCATCAACCGTGCTGCTGAACGCGGCATAGCCATTGATCAACTGACCAACGAAATGATTGCTGCCTTTTACGAGGATGCCGATGCACTGGGCTGCGAGAGGCCGACGCATGAGCCGCGTGCCACCGCGCACATGGATGAGATGATTGCCATGATTGCGGTGCTGGTGGAGAGAGGCAATGCCTATGTCTCGGATTCCGGCGACGTGCTCTATGCGGTTCGGGAGTTTTCCGAATATGGCAAGTTATCAGGCAAGAATATCGATGATCTGGAGTCCGGAAGCCGCGTCGATGTCGATCAATCCAAGCGCGATCCTCTGGACTTCGTGCTGTGGAAAATGGCCAAAGAAGGTGAGCCTGCCTGGGATTCGCCCTGGGGTCCGGGGCGTCCGGGCTGGCATATCGAGTGCTCGGCGATGAGCTGTTCACACCTTGGTTCCACATTCGATATTCACGGCGGGGGCATGGATCTTAAATTTCCCCACCATGAGAATGAGATTGCCCAAGCCAGGGCTGCCAACGATGGCGGCTTTGCCCGTTACTGGCTACATAACGGGTTTGTGAATATCAATGCCGAGAAGATGTCCAAGTCGCTGGGTAACTTCTTCACCATTCGCGAAGTGCTGAAGAAATATCATCCGGAAGTGATGCGCATGTTCATGCTGGGCACCCATTACCGTTCACCGCTCGACTTCTCGGATCAGGCACTTGATGAGGCCAAGACAGCGCTCGACCGCCTTTATGAGACGAAGAAGCGCATTTCCGGTCATGATGGTGCGGGAGAGCTTCCCGGGAAGTTTATCGAAGCGATGAATGACGATTTCAATACGCCTGAAGCGCTGGCTGTTCTGTTCGATCTATGCCGGGCCGTGAACCGGGCAGCTGATAGCGGCGAGGATATTGCAGAACTGGCAGGATCGTTTAATGCCATTGTCAGCCTGCTCGGCATTGTCCAGCATGATCTGAATGAATGGTTTCAGGGCGGTGATGCCGATGTCGATAAGATCGAAGCGCTGATTGCGGAACGGACAGAGGCGAAGAAGGCACGTGATTTCGCCCGCGCTGATGCCATTCGTAATGAATTGAGTTCGCAGGGTATAGTGCTGGAGGATACGGTGGGCGGCACAATCTGGAAGAAGGCGTGACTGCTCCCCTGCTGGTAACTGGCGCTGCCGGGTTTATCGGTATGCATGTCTGCGAACAGCTGCTCAATCGCGGCCTGCAGGTGATAGGCATCGACAATCTTAATGATTACTATGATGTCAGCCTGAAAGAGGCGAGACTGGCTCGCCTGAAAAAGCATAAAGGCTTCAGATTCTTTCTGATTGATATTTCTGATCGCGATGCGGTGGCTAATCTGTTCAAGACCGAGAAACCATCCCGTGTCATCCATCTGGCTGCACAGGCCGGCGTGCGTTATTCGCTGGAGCATCCGCATGCTTATGCCGACAGCAATCTCACCGGCTTTGTAAATATTCTTGAGGGGTGCCGTGCGGTTGACGCCGAACACCTGGTATTTGCATCATCCAGTTCCGTTTACGGTTCCAACAAAAAGCTTCCCTACAGCGAGTCCGATCCTGTCGATCACCCGATCTCGCTCTACGCAGCCACGAAGAAGGCGAATGAACTGATGGCTCACTCCTATGCGCATCTCTATGGCTTCCCATGCACAGGGCTCCGTTTCTTCACCGTTTACGGCCCATGGGGAAGGCCGGATATGGCCTACTTCGGGTTCACCAGAGCGATCCTTGCAGGCGAGACGATCAAAATATTCAACCACGGAGATATGCAGCGCGATTTCACCTATATCGATGATATCGTCGATGGTGTGCTGAAGGTGTTCGACAACCCTCCTGAAGCGGATGAGGCCGGTCCTGCCTACCGCATCTACAATATTGGCAACGACCATCCCGAAAGACTCGGCTATTTCGTCGAAACGCTGGAGAACGTGCTCGGTGTCGAAGCAATCAAAGAGATGTATCCGATGCAGCCAGGCGACGTGCAGTCCACCCATGCTGATCTCACCAAAATCCGCCGCGATTTTGGCTTCTCCCCGACGACCTCCATTGAAGAAGGCCTCAAGAAATTCGCAGATTGGTATCGCGGCTACTACAAGTGCTAGAGGCTGTATTTAATGGCCACTTTCGATAACGCATAAAAAAGCAGCAGCCATACGGCTGCTGCTTTTTTACCTTGAGGGCCCTCGTAAACTGTTTAGAAGCTGACTCTGTAGTGCGCATCAAGCCAGCATTTCGGTAGTGCCTCGCCGGATGGGAAGACCAGACCGGATTTTTCGACACTGACAGGATCGCCCGCCTCTTCACCAGCATGATAGCGAACAGTGACTGATGTTGAGTTGGGATCAGTCAACTCGCCCTGTTTTAACACCTGAGCCAGATCGCCATTACTAACATTCCTTAGAAACATATCAGCCTCCTGTGGGTATCATTCAGTCATCTAACTGTATTACTAGTATAGGCGATAGCTAATAATTTTGCCAGCAGACGGGTCCACTTAATCGTTTCCGGGCACTGCAGGAGGGGCAATCAGAACGATGTCGATGCGACGGTTTTTGGTGCGCCCTGCTGCAGTTTCATTGTTGGCGATCGGCTTCTCCTCACCGTGACCAATAGCTGTGATTACATCACCCTCAGCACTCATCTGAAGCTTCAGATACTCTTCTACAGCTTTGGCACGTCGCTCGGAGAGTTTCTGGTTGTAGTCGTTGTTGCCAATGAAGTCGGTATGCCCCTCTACGCGCACCTTTCGACCGGCGAACAGTTCGATTGATTTGATGGCATTGTCCAGCAGAGGATAACCTGCCGGTGGAATGACCGCACTGCCGCTGAGGAAGTTCAGTTTCTTCATGCGCAGGATAACGTCGGCATCGGGGGTAAGCAGAATCTCAACAGCTTCCGGATCAAAAAGTTTGGTCAGTTGCTTGATTTTCGCTTCAGCCTCACGCTTGAGCTGCAGTTTACGGCGTACTTCAGCCATATCGGAGAGTTCGCCTTCATATTTTGCCAGTTTGTCACCCAACTCGCGCACCTGTTTGTCAGCGTCAGCGATTTGAGCTTTATGCTCGGCCTGCATCTCTTCAATGGCCTGTTTTAGCAGTGCCAGCTGCACATCCGGGCTCTGGGAGCGATCCAGCTTCAGTCCGAGGGTGTTGGCCAGGGTCGTCATGCGTGCATCACTGGCATCAACCCAGGATTCAACCGAAGATGGATTGCTGCTGAATTTCATGCCAAGCCCGGAAACCCGGATGGCATGGTTACCCAGATACTGACCCTTCTGAGAGAGGCTGTAAGCTTCACTCTGGGCATTCGGGTTTTCCTTGATGAGCTTCTCCACCATTGACTGTGTCTGGATGGCCTCATTCATCGCTTTGGGGGAATAGTCGCGAGCCTTGTTTCTTCTGGCCTCAGCTACTGCCTTGGAGATGGGACGCACAAACTGTTCGCGAGCCGCCACGACCTGCGCTGCATGAAAGGTTCCCAGCGCAATCTTTTCTTTACGGTGCGCAGTGCTGATGTTTCCCTCTTCTGCTGAGGCGACCACACCTGCAAACTCTTTCTCGGAACGTTCACCTAAATCACCGCGTACATATTCGTCACCAGCCAGAGATAGACGATCGCGTGACTCGACAAGTTCGGGGAAGTTGCTGGTAAACTGTTGTGAGAGTTCGGCAGCCTGCAAGGCATCGAGCGTTGCTTCATGAAGCAGACGCACCACCTCAGATGTGTCTTTACGTGCATTGAGAAGGCTTTCAGCTTCGGCCAGCTTGCCAGTGGCGGCATTGTAATGTTCGGGTGCAAATTCAGCGGCACGAAGTGCCTCAGCCTCACCGATTGCGGATTTGGCATCATCCATTGGGGCGGCTTGAACGGGGCTGCTGAAGGCCAGAAATGAAAGTGAAAGTAAAACCGTTAGATAGGGACGCAACTGCATCTGCTACTCCTCTGCCGGCATATGGGTATGCCGGGAATTATGAAGCGGGGATCATCCAGATGCTATTCGCGGATTATGTGATGACTGGCACAAATCAGCGGAATAATTTGTCGCGGTAGAAAGCCATTTCCCTGATTGATTCTCGAACATCTGCGAGTGCCAGATGTTCGGCCTGTTTGATGGGTGCCTGTATATTCGGATACCAGCGCCTGGCCAGCTCTTTGATCGTACTTACATCAATATTACGGTAGTGAACAAATGCCTCCAGCTCCTGCATGTATCGGACAAGAAAGCGCCGGTCCTGATGGATGGAGTTGCCGCAAAGCGGTGATGTTTTTTCAGGCACATATTTTTTGATAAATCTGAGCGTCTGCCGCTCCGCTTCCCGCATGCTTATCAGGGAATTGCGTACATTGGCGGTCAACCCGGACTGGGCATGATGCTGGGTGCACCACTCATCCATGTTGTCGAGTACCTCATCGGGTTGATGAATCACGATACTCGGTCCCTCGGCGATGATATTGAGATCACCGTCGGTAATAATGGTAGCGATCTCAAGAATGGTTTCGCGATCAGGGTCAAGGCCGCTCATCTCAAGATCCATCCAGACCAGATTACTTCGATTTACTGTCATAGCCCCTACTTTAGACAATTTGCATGCTGAACGCATGTGCAAATTGCAGCAGCTCATTGTTGGCGCTGTTAAACCGGACTGGGCAGTGAGACCAGGCGCGTCTTTCCGGATAATTTCTGCGATAGCCGGTGAATGCATTTGCCAGCTCTGAGGCTGGAATTTTCGACCACGACTTCATGATGGCATGGTCTTCAGGAAGCGGATATAGCCGAGTGGCCGCTTGAAAGAGGGTGTCCCATACTTCCTCTCCCGCTTCGATGCCAAGGGGAGCCGGCGGGGGGGGAGCTGAAGCAGCATGTCCCAGTCGGCCTCGATACTCAGAAAGCGGCAGAGGGCGCGATAGACATACAGGGTGTTGGCGGCCTTACCGTCGAGTGAATGGCCGGCGATATGGGGTGTGGCAACAGCCATTTGCGGATGTTTTATAAGCGATTGCATGGGGGAGGGCTCAAACTCCCAGCAGTCGAGTGCAGCAAAGCGTGAAGCATCGCCATCCAGCCATCTGAGCAGGGCTGCATTGTCTACACAGCCACCGCGAGCTGCATTGATCAGACCATTCCCCTGAAAGCGGTCCAGGACCCCCGAGTTGATAAGATGCCAGGTGGTATCTTCACCGGTGTTGATCATCGGCGTATGCAGAGAGATCAGGTCGGCCCTTTCAAGAACTCCATCCAGGCTTGAGAAGTCTGCATCTCCCTCAATCCGCATCCGCGGAGGATCATTCAGCAGCACCTTCATGCCGATTGCCTCGCATACTTTGCCCAAAGCAGATCCGATTCGACCTGCCCCGACAATGCCAATGGTGGTTGATGGGATGGAGATGCGACCTTGTTGATGCAGGTAGAGAAGGAGTGTCACCATATACTCGATAACCGAGCCGGTGGATGAGCCGGCTGCATTGGCCCACGTGATGCCGTTGGCATCAAGCCATCTCTTATCGAAGTGATCATCGCCTATGGTTGCCGTGGCGGCAAAGCGAACAGGTGTTCCCTGCAGCAGTTCCGCATTCACTCTGGTGGAGGAGCGGGTGAGCAGGATGTCGGTGTTCAGCAGCTTTTCGCGGGTAATATCCCGGTTCTCAAGAACTGTGAGTTCGCTGTTTAATCCGTTCAGTTGCGTGAAGGCGGACCTGACCCCCCAGATGTGAGCATCGGCGACAATTTTCAGCGGACTGGACATGGATCAAGGCTGACGGTTAAGAGAGTTGCATCAAGTGATTTTTTAGGGGCTGAAGGCGTCTGATTGCTGTGCAGATTTATCCGACCTGCTGAATGCGCCTGATCAGGGCTGTGGTTGAATGGCCATCGACAAAATCGATGACAGTGACATGGCCACCGTTCTCACGCACCTCTCTGGCGCCGACGATCTCATCCGGCTGGTAATCACCGCCTTTTACGAGCATGTCCGGCAGAAGCAGCCTGATCAGTTCAAGCGGGGTATCCTCTTCAAACGGCACAACCAGATCGACTGCCTTTAATGCCGCAAGCATCACCTGCCTGTCGGCCAGCGGGTTGATCGGGCGGGTTGGGCCTTTCAGGCGGGTGATGGAGTCGTCGTCATTCAGACCCACAATCAGGGCATCACCCAATGCCCTGGCTTTATTCAGATAGTCGATATGGCCCGGATGAAGCAGGTCGAAACAGCCGTTTGTGAATACGACGGTTTTGCCTGTCGCATGCCACTGTTCAACCAGGGTGCGAGCCGCTTGCCATTCGACAGCGTGGTTCACTTCTGCGCGATTTGCATCAGGTCGATAATGGCAGTGACGCCATCAACCGCGTTGGTCAGATCCTTGGCACGTTGGCGCTGTACAAAGTCCTCAACAATGCCCTGCAGATAGACCTTGCCCTCAACTGTTTCCACCTTGATGGTGAGGCCGGAAACCTGCTCGTCGTTCAATAGCATCGTCTTGACCTTGGTGGTGATCCATGTGTCGCTCACCATGCTTTTGATTGCAGGCTCTCCAATCAGCAACTCTGAGCGCACTGAGCGAACACCGTCTATGGACTTGGTGATATAGAGGGCCCGGTCAATATGTGACTGACTGGGCAGATGGCCGGTCAATGTGGCATTGCCTTCAATCACCTGCACGCTGACCCAGCGCGACGGCATATCCTTTTCAGCAATCAGGCGCGCATCGATTTTGGCGGTGAGTGCGGCATCATCAAACTGGGTGCCAATCTTGCGCTCATCATGGATTGAATTGGTTGCTACGGCAGTGCCTCCGACAACAGCTGTAAAGCAACCTGTCAGTGAAAACATCACTATTACTGTAAAAATAAGGCGCAGATTAAACATGTATACTCCTTGAAATATGATTATGGATATAGGTGGTCACCCGACTTCATCACCAAGTGCTTCCAGCACCGAGGCGAAGAGCAGGGGTACAATGATTTCATCAGGTCCGGTCAGCCAATAACCCTCGCCATCGGGACGGGTCAGCCGTTCAATGACATCAGTAATGGCGGATGAACTGGCTGCCGGGTCAATGATCGCTGTGGTTACATTCCCAACGCTTTTACCGACGTTGCGGGCGGCATCGAGAGCCTGCAGCAGCACACGAGGCATGACGACGCTCGAGGCAATGTTGACGATTACACCGCTGCTGCATTCGGCAAGCATGCCGGCAAGCAGCCGGAAGTCTCTGAAGCTCGAGGCGCCAAGCGATTCACCATGCGAGGCAGGGTGCATGCCGAACGCATCGGCACCAATCGCAGGGTGAACAGAGACTGGGGTACCGTAACGTTCAGCTGTTGCAATCACCGAGTATTCAAGGTGTTCGAACTCTGATTCGAGAAGCCGTTTGCCGACACTTTTCCCAATTCCCCAGTTCTCAGTGGTGCCGTAGTTGATGGCATCATTGATCAGGCAACCGGTCTCTTCGGTCAGGCAGTAACGGCCATCATTGAGCTCGCGTTCGCTCGGGGCAACCGTGTGGCCGAGTATGGCAATCTCGACATCCTGCTCCAGTGCCGCACCGGTAAGGGCAAGGCCAGTGATGATGCGCTGCTCAATGAGTCGGCAGATCAGTGGCCCCAATCCGGATTCAAGCACATGGCCGCCACAAGCCAGGATCACCTGCTTCTTGTGTCTGTGTGCGGTTACAATGGCATCACGAAGCCGAAACAGGTCTGCAGCACAGCCCAGATTCGGCAGGCTGCACAGGAAGCTCTCAAATCCGCTCCCGGCACGGTATGGGGCGGCAAAATCCATGCCGTCACTCTCCACTTTGCGTTTGGCAATGGGTACGGGTTTCATTTTGGCGAACGAGAGCGGTTTTACGGTCATGGTTTTTCTCCGAACATATGGTCATCAACGAGGGAGCAGAGAATGTGAAGGCAGGTGATATGCATCTCCTGGATTCGTGGTGTGGCGCTGTGCGGGATGTTAATATGAACGTTTACGCTGCTGCTGCGACCCAGATCACCGCCATCGCGCCCGGTCAGGGCAATGGTCTTCATGCCTATAGCGGCTGCGGCATCAGCTGCGGCTGTAATGTTGTTTGAGGTGCCACTGGTTGAGATGGCAAGAAGCAGGTCGCCGGATTTGCCGAGCGCCTCTACCTGCCTTGAGAAGACACGGTCAAATGAAAAGTCGTTGGCAATACTGGTGATTACCGAAGCATCATGGGTCAGGGCAACAGCCGGCAGCCCCTTCCGGTTAATTTCAAAGCGGTTGACCAGTTCTGCTGCGAAATGCTGGGCATCGGCTGCAGAGCCGCCATTGCCGCATGCGAGAATCTTGCCGCCGCTCTTGAGGCAATCGACAACCGCACCGGCAGCTTCCAGCAGTACTTCGGTCAACGTTTCCGTACACTGCCTGCGTAGTGCGATGCCATCTGTCATGGCCTGGTTAATCAGTTCTGGTTTCATCAGTTAATGATATCCTTCATGTGCTCGATGTGTGGCGGCACCCAGCCGGGTAAGCCTATCCTAGGGGTGACGATCATTAAATCAAAGCGGCATTGCAAACCGGAATATTGCGGATGCCGGACCAGCCAGGCTTCAGCCGCAGAGTAGAGGCGTGTGCACTTGTCCTCATCCACCGCGAGTAGTCCTGACTCTCTTGTTTTGTGCGCCTTTACCTCTACAAACAGCAGCAGGGATTCTGAGCCTGCAACAATGTCGAGCTCGCCGCGTCCGATGCGCACGTTGCGATCCAGTATCTTGTATCCGCGACGGGCCAGATAGCGGGCCGCAGCATCTTCTCCACATCGCCCCTGCGCTGTGCTCATTGTCCGGTGATCAGGTCATAGACCCGGGATTTGCTTATGCCGAGCTCTCTGGCCACAGCTTTGGCTCTGGCCGAGGGTGCAAGGGTCTGCATGGCTTCTGTTTCCAGAAGGCTGTGGATTTCGGAATCGGTAATGTCTCCCCGGTTTTTCGGCAGGGCAGGACCGATCATCAGTACAATCTCTCCGCGCGGTGCACGTTCAGAAAAATGTTCGATCAGCCTGCCTGCCGAGCCGGATACAAACTCCTCATGCAGTTTGGTCAGTTCGCGGGCCACTACCAGTTCGCGCTGCTCCTCCAGAAGAGGCATTAAATCCTTCAGGCTTTTTAGCAGGCGGTGGGGGGACTCAAGAATTACATTGGTTTCGTTCGACGCAGCAAGCCTCTGTAGTGCAGTTGTTCTCGATGAGCCGCTACGCGGCAGAAAGCCTTCAAAGCGGAAATGGTCGGTGGGGAGTCCAGCCGCACAGAGCCCGGCCAACACACTGCTGGCACCTGGAATCGGCGTGATGCGGATGCCTTCGCTGCGCAGTTTGCGGACCAGATGGTAGCCCGGATCGCTGATCAGCGGTGTCCCGGCATCGGAGATCAGGGCAATGCTTTCACCCTGCAGAAGCCGGGACAGCAGCTTTTTTGCTGCCTGTTCTTCGTTGTGTTCGTGCAGCGCCATCATCGGCGTTGAGATGCCGCAGTGCTGCAACAGTTTGCGGCTGGTGCGGGTATCCTCGGCTGCGATAAGATCAACATTTTTCAGGACTTCGACAGCCCGGAAGGTAATGTCACCCAGATTGCCGATAGGGGTGGCAACGACGAATAGTTGGCCTGTAGCGGTTTGACGGTTAGTTTGCGATTCCATGTTCTGGAAACGTTATCGCTCTCACCCTGATGCTGCAATGGCGGCCTCATCCTCTGGATGGATTAAACTGTTGGTTGCCGCTGCCTGTACACTGCTTCTGCTCAGCGCCTGTGGACCGAAGCAGGGGGGTGTCATGAAGGAGCGACCCGCTGCAAGGGTGCTGCTTGAAGCGCCGCAGAGTGCGGCCGAGATCCAGACATTGATGCAGCAGGCCCGGGCAGGGGGAGACCTTGAGCGCATTCTGGCCGAACTCGATCGACTCAGTCGTGATGCGGAAGTACCCATTCGCGAGGAGGCGGCCTTTCGCAAGGTGCAGCTGATGCTCGAAAAACAGAGGCCGGGCGCATCAGATGCACTGCATGCTGTTATGAAACGCTATCCGGAACATGCTCTTGTTCCTTATGCATCGTTTTGGGTTGCAAAATGGTGGCTCACACAGGATGAGTCCGGACGGGCACTGGAGCGGATGAAGTGGTCGCTTCAGCACAAGCGGCTGACGCGCGAGTTGGCAGATGAGATCTTCGATATAGCTCCGTCCATTACCCGGGAAGCGCCTGAGCGCGTGGCGGTAAGCTGGTTCCTGATAGCTGCCGATGTTGATCAGGGCGGTCGGGACAGCTGGCTGCGAATGGCAGCCCGACGGGCTTCACTGGAAACGATTGAAGAGATGCACCGTGATGGCTCGCTCTCCGCTGAATTAATGCCGCTGTTCGATCTTCATGCCGGACGCGCTTATCTGATGACAGGGGATCGTGCAGGCGTAAGTCGTATCGCCGACCTTCTTTCGGCAACCATGCCGAATCACGCCGTTGTATCGCAATTGCGGGCATGGGCATCCGGCGAGTTCCGGGCTGCAACGATTGGTGTGCTACTGCCACTTTCCGGCCCCTATGCCCGATACGGTCAGGAGGCGCTGCGCGGCCTGCGAATTGCTCTTTCTGATGTCGGATCAGACGCCTTTATTACCCTGCGGGTTGAGGATACGAAAGGGGAGTCCGATGCCGCAGTGGCGGCGTACAAAAGGCTGGCTGATGAATCTGTAAATATGATTATCGGCCCGCTGCTCTCTGATACCACCGAGGCGCTGGTGCCGCATCTGAAATCGGGCTTGCCTGTCATCAGCCTGACCGGCCGAATCGACCTTGCCAAACGCTCCGGTTCCCTGTTTATCCATACCCTTTCACCTCTCGCCCAGGTCTATGTGATGGCCAACTATGCATGGCAGCATGAAGCACGGCGCATGGTGGTGATTACCGACTCCTCTGCAGAGCAGTCTGAAGCGGAGATGTTCAGTTCATCATTTGAGGCGCTGGGCGGCGAAGTGCTCCACACCCTGCGACTTGATACGCGGGTCATGGACCAGCGCGGCAGGCTAAGGGAGCTTCGCCTTGCAACTGACGATGATCAGATCCTGGCCGAGCTGGATGAGGAGCTGAGCGTGTTCCTGCCAAAGATGGATATGGAGATGCGCGTGCCGGTCGGTTTTGATGCAGTCTACCTGGCACTTGAGGGTAGGCAGGTGTCACTGCTTGCCGGGCAGCTTGCCTATGCAGATATCAGCGGTGTGCCGATTTATGGCAGCAGCCGTTGGCAGGATGGGCACCTGATGGATGATCGCGGGCGCTATCTCTCCAGGGCCCGTTTTGCAGCTTCAACCACATCTGCTGAGCTTCAGGGTTCTGATGATGCCTCACTTCGCCGGTTCCGCTTCGCGCACCGGGAAGCCTGGGGCAGTGACCGTACTTCGGAGCTGATGGCTCTGGCTTATGATACGATGCGTATCGCTGTGGTAATGACCAGTCGCCTGGGGCTGTCAAAATCCGAACTTGGCCGTGAACTGCACAATGAAGAGGGTTTTCCTGCCATGACCGGCCATGTCCGCTTTGATGAATCCGGCATCGGCCAGAAGCAGCTCGACATCTTCAGAATCAAGGGTGGCGAGATCGTTCCTGCAGGATAAATTCATCCAGACGAAAACAGGTCGCCCATTTTCATGCCGTCATGTTGTGAAAATGATATTAATGATCTATAACTTGTTCCCGGGAAAGGGATTCAGTCATTGAATCACATTGATGACACGGGTGAAGCCATGAAAGACAAGCTGTCCGCAACAGAAACTGTGAACCTTGAAAAGGTCTATTATGAACAGGAGCGCAAAAAGGACCTCTACCTGACCATAGGTTTTCTGGTCATTGCGGCCGCATTAGCGGGTTATCTCTGGATGACTCAGGAAGAGCCGGCAAAGCGGCCCATTTCCGGTTCGGTTGGCGAGGTTGAACGAACATATCATCCTCCGGTTGCCCCTGCTTTTTCCGGCGTAGATCAAGCGATAGTCATTGAACCCGTGGCAGATGAACCCGTGACCGCCGAACCCGAGGCAGCCGAACCCGTGGCAGCCGAATCCGTGGCAGCCGAATCCGTGGCCGCCGAAGCCGTGGCAGCCGAAGCCGTGGCAGCCGAACCTGTGACAGCCGAACCTGTGACAGCCGAACCTGTGACAGCCGAACCTGTGACAGCCGAACCTGTGACAGCCGAACCTGTGACAGCCGAACCCGTGGCCGCTGAACCCGTGGCCGCTGAACCCGTGGCCGCTGAACCCGTGGCCGCTGAACCCGTGGCCGCTGAACCCGTGGCCGCCGAAACAACTGGCAACCAGTCCGATCAGGCTGCATGGGCGGTTAATCTGGTTTCAGTGACTGATCCTTTGTCCGCTCAGGCTTTTGTCGATCAGTTAAAGTCAAATGGCTTGGATGCCGAGACCGTACAGATCATGGTAGGAAAACAGCTCTATCACCGGGTTCGCATCGCCAACCTTGAGAGCAGGAAGGCTGCAGATGAGGTGCGTGCCAGTCTGGGTCGTAACAGCGCCTATAAAGATGCCTGGATTAACCGCTACCCGAAATAGGTCATATGGCGCAGAGGCAGGCTAGGCCAGTTTGTCGTCGGCGACATGGTAGTGCGGATCTTCCTTGATGTTCACCTCGACGAGGTCACCGGCTCTCTCCAGCAGCTCTTTGCACTCGATGCTCAGATGGCGCAGGTGAAGCGTTTTGCCCTCTTGCGTGTATTTGTCGGCCAGAGAATCGATCGTCTCAATTGCCGAGTGGTCGGCAACACGGGAGTAGGCGAAGTCAATGATTACATCTTCAGGATCGTTTTTGATATCGAAGAGCTCATTGAAGCGATGGACTGATGCGAAGAAGAGCGGGCCGTGGACGACATAAATCTTGCTGCCTGCTTCGTTGATATGGGTGTCGGCATAGATGTGGCGCGCCTGTTTCCATGCGAAGATCAGGGCGGTAGCGATCACACCGACGACCACGGCAATAGCCAGATCTGTGAAAACGGTGACCACGGCAACCAGAATGCCGACAAAGGAGTCCTCGCGCGGAATCTTGTTCAGAAGGTTGAAACTGCCCCACTCGAAAGTGCCGATCACCACCATGAACATGATGCCGACAAGTGCGGCTACAGGGATCATCTCAATCAGAGGTGATGCGAAGAGGATAAAGCTGAGCAGGAACAGGGCCGCTGCGATGCCGGAAAGGTTTCGCAGGCCGCCGGATGAGATGTTGATCATGCTCTGTCCGATCATCGCACAGCCACCCATGGTGCCGAAGAATCCGGAGACGAGGTTGGAGGCGCCCTGACCGATGCAGACGCGATTACCGTGGCCGCGCGTGCCGGTCATCTCATCAATCACACTCATGGTCAGCAGCGATTCGATCAGGCCGATGGCGGCAAGGATCACGGCATAGGGGAAGATGATCTGCAGGGTCTCGAAGTTCAGCGGGATTTCCGGAATATGGAACGGCGGAAATCCGCCTCCGATACTGGCGATATCGCCGACCGATTTCGTGTCCAGGCCTCCGAAGATCACGATCACTGAAATGACCACAATGGCGGCAAGGCCAGATGGCACTGCGCGCGTGAGCTTGGGCAGGAAATGCATGATCAACATGGTCAGCAGGATAAGCCCGGCCATGATGTAGAGCGGGGAGCCGCTCATCCATTCGCCCTCAGGGGTCTGGAACTGTTTGAGCTGAGCCAGAAAGATGACAATGGCCAGACCGTTCACGAATCCGAGCAGGACGGGGTAGGGAACCATGCGGATAAATTTACCCAGCTTCAGCAGGCCGGCACCAATCTGGATCACTCCCATCAGTACTACCGTGGCAAAGAGATACTCAACGCCGTGCTGGGCAACCAGTGCTACCATCACCACGGCCAGCGCGCCTGTTGCACCTGAGATCATGCCGGGGCGACCACCGATCAGTGAAGTGATCAGGCCGACCATGAACGCCGCATAAAGGCCTACCAGCGGATGCACACCGGCAACAAATGCAAAGGCGACCGCTTCCGGAACCAGAGCGAGGGCTACGGTAAGGCCGGAGAGGATATCATCCTTGGCTTTTGCGGCGTGATCGTAATAGAGCTGAAACATGGGGTGACTCCTTGGGGAGCGGCACTCTAGCCGCTAATAACCGGAGTGCAAAAAATACGGGCCGCCAGAGGCGACCCGTAGATATTGCCGAACTATAAATAAGATCGGTTATTTCATGACACGCAGTTCAACACGACGGTTTTTGGCCCGACCTTCCGCTGTGTCGTTGCCGACAATCGGCTGGGACTCACCGTAGCCTTTCGAACTCAGCCTGTTGGTGCTGATGCCGTGACCTGCCAGATAATCCATCACACTGGCTGCACGACGATCAGAGAGCGCCTGGTTGTATGCATCACTGCCTGAGCTGTCGGTATGTGCCGCAACTTCAACATTGATCTCGGAGCGCCTGTTCAGTGTTGCAACTGCTTTATCGAGGGTTGCAGTCGATGCAGCAGTCAGATCGGCACTGTTGTGCTCAAAGTTGATACCGTCCAGCTTGATGATTTCGACAACGACTGGAGCAGGAGGAGCGCAGTTTACACCGCTCTGTTTGCGTGCCTCGTTGGCCAGCGACAGCGTTTTTGCCTTAAGCTCTGCAGTCTCTTCCGGGTGGTATCCATGCTCGTTGATTTCATGGGCTGTCCAGTAGAGATAGGCTACTGCTTTGGCTTGCAGTGCGGGTGCGCACTGTTCGGCTCCGGCATCCTTGGCTGCAGCAATGGCAGCCCTTGCTTCAGCCAGTTCATCGATATCAACATTGGTATGAGACGCGCACGCGGCCAGTGAGATGGACGCGATGAGTATTGTCAGACGCATAATCATTGTGCACCCCCAGCCTGAGATGCATGATCTTCAGCCATCCGCATAAACTCTTTGGCAACACTGGTGTCGTGCTGTGCTTTTTCTTCAAGTGCCACCTTGGTCAGCTCCCGTGCCAGATGCGCATGGTAGCTGTTGTTTCCTTCCAGCTGTGATCTCAGCTGCTGGGCCCGATCTTCGATGCTTGTGAACATGCCGGCCTGTGCAGGCATAGCAAAAGCAAGCAGTGAAAATAAGAGTAGAATTTTTTTCATTATTTCAACCTCCTCCTTCAGAGATAACTCTAGCTTAGCAGATAATTTGATCTTCATAAGGGGAAAATATACGCGTTGCTGGAGAAAAACGGGTCAAATGCGTGAAGTGGAGTCCTGCAGCTGATCCAGTTCGCGTAACAGCCCCTTTCTTCTGAACAGCAGTGTCAGATGTCCGCCGCCATTGTTACGCCAGATGTGTGCTGCGCGCAATCCGGCCATCAGCAGGGTACGTACCCGGCGGGTATTTTCGCTCTGGCTGAGATGTTCGGTTTTGCCGCGCACGATAATGCGCGGTTTCATCGTACTGATCGTCTCCCCGTAAAGGTCGGCAATGGCAGCAATTACGCTGGGGTGTGAGGCGCTTCCGAAATAGTGCCTCTGTTTGTCAATGCGTATCATACCCTCGGCCAGCCTGCCCCGTAGCGCACTATCCTTGTTCAGCCGCTGTTCAATGGTGAGAAGGCCGGCGCAGTAGCTCATCAGAATTTTGCTTTGCGGGATGGCCCTGCCGACGAGGATTTCACGACTTACCCTGATGCCGGTGCGCAGCTGGTTCAGGCTGCCGTAAATATCGGCAGGAGAGGTGTATTCCTCGCTTTTGATGAAAATACTTTCGATCAATGCTCTGCTATCCTCCGCATCGGCCAGGCCTTTGCGGGCAATGGCGTCGACCAGATAGACCGCCTGCGTGAGTGCTGCAAGTGCGATGGCGCGGTTATGCATTGGCGACGTGTGTGTGGAATGTGCTGCGGTGGACATGGTTTGATATGCTGGAGTTTGAAGCGGAGTTTCTCAAGAGATGAATGAATTAAGAGCAGCGGCGCAACACTGCCTGCTGATAAGCAATGTTGATGATAAACTTTCTGCAGTAAGGCAGCTGAATAGCCTGTGGTTGTCTGAAGATATAGCGCTGGATCGGCTGTGGAGTGCTCCCGCAGTGGAGTCACCCGGAAGGCCGGAACGTCCGGAGATGATCAAGGCGAGCAGGGTGCCTCGGCGCGGTTTCGGCACCACCCAGGGTCGTGCGATCATGATGCATGCCATTGCCCACATCGAGTTTAACGCCATCAATCTGGCGCTTGATGCCGTGCAGCGATTTGCCGGAATGCCAGAGGAGTTCTACAGCGACTGGCTGCGCGTGGCGCATGAAGAGGCCTACCATTTCGAATTGATCCGTGCCCATATGCGCCATCTGGGGGCCGATTACGGTGATTTTGTCGCGCATGGAGGACTGTGGGAGATGTGCGAAAAAACGGCTTACGATGTATTGGCCCGCATGGCGCTGGTGCCGCGTGTGCTTGAGGCACGCGGACTGGATGTGACCCCCGGCATTCAGGAGAAACTGATCCAGGCCGGAGATGAGAATGCGGCCACGATTCTCGACGTGATCCTGCGTGATGAGATCGGCCATGTGGCAATAGGCAATCGCTGGTATCGCCACCTCTGCCGGGAACGGGGGTTGGAGCCGGTTCCATACTTTTTACAGCTGCTGGAGAAACACTATCCAAAGGGTCTGTTTGGCCCGTTCAATATTGATGCACGCGAGCGGGCGGGATTCTCTGAAAGCGAACTGGCGATGTTGATTGGCGAACAATAAACTGGGGATAAGGGTTGTTATCACTGGCCTTTTTTGAGTTTTTCACTGATAAGACGGCCTAGTTCAGTTACCTCATAGGGCTTGCGCAGAACCTCGACACCGTTGACTTTCTCAGTATTCATCACTTTCTGTTGGTCGTAGCCGGTGGTGAATATGCATGGGATATCGGGATCAATCTTGCGCATCTCAAGCAGAGCTTCGACGCCGCCAAGCCTCGGCATTACCAGATCAAGAACAACCAGTCTGATCGTCCGGTTATGGGAGCGGAACAGTTCAACGGCTTCAATACCATTGTTCGCAGTGAGAACACGGTAGCCCATGCCCTCCACTATTTCTTGCACCGTTGTAATCAACACTTCGTCGTCATCGACCACCAGGATCGTTTCACCCTCACCTTTTTCGATAGAGGGCTCGTGGCCGCTTTGCGCATGCTGTTCAGCCGGTTCGGAATCAACGACCGGGAGATAGATGTCAAAGCGGCTTCCTTTGCCGGTCTTCGATTTGACCGTGATCACGCCACCATGTGTCTGAACGGTGCCATAGACCATCGACAGTCCCAGGCCCGTACCTTTGCCAACGTCTTTGGTGGTAAAGAAGGGGTCAAAGATGAGATCAAGATCATTCTCGTTTATTCCGGAGCCGTTATCGGCAACAGAGATCAGCGCGAAATCCTGCGTATCAACTTCAGGGTGCTCATGTCTGAAAGCCTTTGAAGCAGAGTATCTCTTCAGGGAGATGGTGATTCGCGGATCATCCCTGTCCTGAACGGCATCACGGGCATTGTTGAGAAGGTTAACCATCACCTGTTGCAACTGGTTCAGATCCGCCCTGACATAGATGGCCTCACTGCCCACCTGATATTCAAGGGTGATGTTTTCAGGGATCGAAACTTTATGCAGCTTGGCCGTCTCCTTGATAAAAGGCGGCAGGTTCAGAGGTTTCATCTGTACGATGGTTCGTCGCGAAAACGAAAGCAACTGCTGGATCATGTCCGAGGCCCTGAAGGAGAGGTTTTCGATGGTTTCAAGCCGTTTGATGATCTCAGGCTGCACTTTCGTCTTTTTCTTGAGCAGGTAAAGATTGCCTGTGATGCCTGCCAGTGTGTTATTGAAGTCGTGGGCGATGCCACCCACCAGCGTACCGATCGCTTCCATTTTCTGCGCCTGATGGAACCGCTCTTCCAGTGCTTCATAATCCTCGATACTTTGATGGAGGCCAACGAAGTGGCTGATGTTGCCCTCACTGTCGAAAATCGGCGAGATGGTCAGGATCGCCGGGAATTGGCTGCCCTCTTTGCGTTTGACCACGATTCTTCTTTGCCAGGTTTTCCTGCCCAGAATTGTATCCCACATCTCCTGAAAATATTCGGCAGGGTGCTCGCCACTGTTCAGGATCCTTGGGTTATTGCCGATCGCCTCATCTACAGAGAAGCCGGTTATCTTGCAGAAGGCCGGGTTCACATACTCGATACTTCCATCTTTGTCGGTAATCATGATCGACTCACCGGCATGCTCGATCGCTTTCGACAGCTTGAGGATCTTTTCCTCACTCTGCCTCTTTTCGCTCAGGTCGCGGATAAAGGCTGTGAATATGGGGCTATCTTCAGTTTTAATGGGAGAGATTGAGAGTTCAATCGGGAACTCATGGCCATCCCTGTGCTGGGCCATGGCTTCAATGCGCTTGTTGATTGCCAATGGCTTCTCGGCATCAAGGTGTTTCCGCATACCCCGCAGATGTTTTGCTCTGAAGCGGTCCGGAATAATACTCTCCTGTATGGTTTGGCCGATGATCTCCTCTTTTCTGTAGCCGAATGTATCTTCAGCGGCCTTGTTGAACTCAATGATACGCCCCTCATGGTCGATAGAGATGACGCTGTCCAGTGCTATGCGAACAGCTTCGTTTATCCTGATCTCAGACAGGTAAGCGGCTCTCTCGGCGTCAATTCTTCTCGACACCGCCCTAGCAAGAGCCAAGGAGATAAATGCAGCTATCAGCAGTGCAACACCACCCCATAAAAAGGTTCTATGTCGCGTGCTGGCAAGCATGGCCTCGATTTCGGCTGTCGGGTTATAGGCGATAATCTTCCAGTTGCCGGTATCAGACTTGTAGCGCGATTCGGGGTTCTTTTCTTCATCGGAAAATATGTCTACGGTGGAGTAACAGTAGACGCCCATCTTGTTCTCAATGTGACCCCGAAGCTTACTGGATATTTCACGCCACGCTTCGGGATGATCTCTCTGGAAGCGCACATCACGCCTATCCTTGAACATAAAGCCCCATGCGAGACCGTGCGGATTACTGTGCAGCCAGTAACCGTTGCTGTCGACCAGATGGCTGAGATGGGGATTGCGGGCATGGATTTTGACGAAGTGTTCCAGCAATTGGTTTCCCAGATAGTTCACCACTACAATTCCGAGGCGGCTGCCATCTTCTGTGAACACCGGTGCGGAAAAGCGGATCATCGGCTTGTGCGGAACCTCAACCTCACCATGTTCCATATTGAGATCAAACCTGGAAATATAGACTTCGCCCGGCTTGAGGTTTATCGCTTTAGTGAAATAGTATCGATTCTGTTTGGATTGCAGCTGTTCCGCAGGAACAACAGACGCAAGACCATCATTGAAATTAATACGAATGCGCTCCATGCCCTCGTTGTCGATGAACCGCACCTGATCGTAAATCTTCTTTGACTGGGAAAAAACCATGTATTCATGGGCAATATCCTCAAGCGCTTCCGGCCCTCTTTCGCCAAAGGCGTCTGATAACTCACTTTGTGCAGCAAGATAGACCACATCCGAGAGGATTAAATCGAAGTCATGGATGATCGCCTCCCTCTGCCGTTCGATCATGCTGCGATTTTGCTCAATCAGAACCTTTACCCTGTTTTTTGCCTCTAGGTAGTAGATCGAAAAACCAACAGCAGCAATTAGCATTGCAATGGGGAAGAAGGTAAGTAAAAAGTAGCGGATGGTTCTCCCTGACAGGGAAAAGGCGGCACTTTGACGATGTCCGTTGGAGTCCGAACTTACCATGGCTTGAGCTTAGCATCGTTCTCTCTGTTTTGGCTACCTACCGTGCAGGCATAAATGGCGATCATATATGGCGGCCAGGTATCTTCTGCTTCTTGCTTGTCGATTTATGCCAATAAGAACAGAATTGCAGAATCGATACTGCGACAGGGCAAGAAAACGCCTGTCTCTTTTTCCTTGGAGATCCCATGTCATTAATCCGTCCGTTCGCTGGCCTGAGGCCTGCCGCCAATTTTGCCGATGCCGTGGTTGCGCCACCCTATGATGTGTTGAGCAGCAGCGAAGCACGCCAGCAAGCTGCAGGAAAACCATGGAGTTTCCTGCATGTCTCCAAGGCTGAGATCGATTTGCCAGAATCCACTGATCCTTTTGATGACTCCGTATATGCAAAGTCGAAGGAGAACTTCGGCCGCATGCTGGCTGAGGGCGTTCTTGTTCAGGATGATTCCCCCCTCTACTACGTCTATCGCCTGCAGATGGGTGAGCATGTGCAGACCGGCATTGCAGCCGCCGCATCGGTGGATGCCTATGACGCCGATCGCATCAAAAAGCATGAGTTTACCCGCCCTGCCAAGGAGGATGACCGTGTACGCCAGATCGAAGCGTTGAGCGCCCAGACCGGCCCTGTCTTTCTTGTCTATCGCGCCAATGCCGTTGTGGACGGGATTCTTGCTGATGTTGCCAGGCATGCGCCTGATATGGATGTCAGGGCCGATAGCGGGGTGCAGCATACCCTCTGGGTGGTTCGTGATCAGAAGCAGATCAATACCATCACCGCTGTATTCGATGAGATGGATGCGCTCTATGTTGCAGATGGCCATCACCGATCGGCGGCCGCGTCACGCGTGGCTGCAGCCCGCAAGGCGAAAAACCCCGGTCATAACGGGGAAGAGGCGTATAACTATTTTCTGAGTGTGATCTTCCCGCACGACCAGATGTATATCCTCGACTACAATCGCGTGGTGACTGACCTGAACGGCCTGGATGTGAACGCGCTGCTTGCCAGAGTGGCTGAATCGTTTGATGTTGAAATCGCTGACGATCCTGTTCACCCTGAAAGGGCGGGTAGCTTCGGTATGTATCTGGCCGGATCATGGTATGCGCTCGCCATCCACGATGAACTGATTCCACAGCATGATCCTGTGGCCCGTCTCGATGTATCCCTGCTGGCAGATCACCTGATTGAACCACTGCTGGGCATCTCCGATCCGCGCCGCGATTCGCGCATCGATTTCGTCGGCGGTATTCGCGGTCTCTCCGAGCTTGAGAAGCGTGTTGATTCGGGCGAAATGGCCGTTGCCTTTTCGATGTTTCCCACCTCAATGGATGACCTCATGGCAGTCGCAGATTCCGGCAATGTGATGCCGCCGAAATCGACCTGGTTCGAACCCAAGCTTGCCGATGGCGTGGTATCCCAGCTGCTGGAGGCCCGAGCGTCAGGTGATTAATCTGCTGGCGGACTAAACTCCCCCATATCTTTTATCTTCTCGTAGCAGTCGGGGCAGATGCCATGGCTGAATTGCGCTTCGGAGTGATTGTCGATGTAGCTCTCCATCTGCATCCATGAGCCATCCTCATTCTTGATCTTCTTGCAGTAGGAGCAGGTGGGCAGGATTCCCCGCAGTACCCTGATCTCGTGCATCGCCTTTTCGATTCGGCGGTTCTTTCTGCTGAGTTGATCATTGATCAGTTTCATTTCGCGCCACCATCTGAATGCGGCGATGGCCATGCAGACGGAAAAGACGATGGAGGCGGAGATCAGTTCATCCAGTTCCAGGCTTTCATGCGTTGAGGTAAATCGGACGATCCGCTCCAGCGCATCGAAGCGGGAAAAAATAAAGTAGGCGGCAAAGGTGATCGCCAGAATGACAAACATGTCTCGACGTACATTCATATAGTCTCGCCCTCTTCTTGGTTGCTACTACTATAGCAACAGAAGAGGGTTTATCAAAACAGGACTGGAATTGTGGGTTACCTATAGCAGGTCGAGAGCCCGGTTAAGTCCGCCGTAGGAGAGCGCATAGGGGGCGAGTTCGCGCACACGTGGCTTGGCGTGGAAGGCGATGCCCATGCCGGCAGCCTCGATCATCGGCAGATCGTTGGCGCCATCGCCGATGGCGATAGTCTGCGACATCGGGATATCCCACTCCTTCGCTTTAGTAAGCAAGGCGGTACGTTTGCTGGAGGCATCGACAATGTCCCCGATAAAGCCGCCGGTCAGTTTGCCACCAATAATCTCAAGTTCATTGCCCATGGAGAAGTCGAGTCCGAGCTTCTCTTCAAAGTGGCCGGTGAAAAAGGTGAAGCCACCTGATACGAGGCCGGTTTTCCAGCCGTGTGCCTGCAGTCCCCTGATCAGCGATTCCGCACCTTCGGTCAGAGTGATGCGTTCATCAAGAACACGCTGCAGCACACCCGCATCAAGCCCCTTGAGCAGTTTTACGCGCTCTGTGAAGGAGGCGACAAAATCGAGTTTGCCCTCCATCGAGAGCTGGGTGATCGCTGCAATACGATCCTTGATGCCCATGAAATCGGCAATCTCATCGATGCATTCGCACTGGATCAGTGTGGAATCCATATCCATCAGCAGCAGCCCCGGCTCTGATAGACTGGGTGATGGTTTAAGGTCTGTGACTGCAATATCGACTTTCAGGCGTTCGGAGAGCGGGCGAAGGCGCATGGTCATCGTTTTGGCATCAGCACTACCTGCCAGCAGCAGACGGCAGTAATCCGGCTGGGTTGCCACCTGCAGGATGCCGATACGCTCAAGCGCCAGTGATTCGCAGATCTCCTTGAAGGCCTCGAAACTGTCACAGCCAAAGATATGTGCGTTCATGTGCGCCGCTTCAAGTTCGGACTGCCAGATATCCAGGCGTTTGCCTTCGCCAAGGCTGATCTGCATCTGTACCGCTTCCAGTGTGTCGCAGCCGTAATGGTCGCGCAGCCGCCATGCATCATGGGTGCTGCAGAGAAGCAGCTGGCCGCCTCCGGGTGTTGCAAAGAGCGGGGAGGTTAACCGGATCGGGAGTTCGTAGTCAGGCGGCAGCAGAAAATTACTCAGCATGTGGCGGCTCCTTGCAAGGGGTGGGGATTACGATGATGAACTCTCAAGCAGTGAATCGAGAAAGGCAATGCAGCCTTTAAGCTGTTCGCGAAAATTCGACGATTCCTGCAGTAGTGTCAGGTTGCCATCAGGTGTGAGACGGAAGCGGTTCGGTTCTTTCTGAACCCGCATCAGCAGGTCCACCGGCTCAATTGGCGAATCGGCGGTGAAGTTCAGTCGCATCCCCTGCGCTGAACCGCGCAGCGATGCCAGTGCCAGTTGCTCTGAGCGCCAGCGGATTCGTTGCTGCTCCAGGCAATATTTTGCTTCATCGGGCATCCGGCCGAAGCGGTCGCTCATCTCCTCGAAGAGCAGAGTAATCTGCGCATCATCCGTTGCGCGTGAAATGCGGCGATAGAGGTTCAGCCGTTCGCCCGGTTGGGGCACGTAGTCTGGTGGCAGGATGGCATTCAGGCCGAGATGCATGTCGACAGGCTGCTTCGGCTTCCTGCTCTCACCCCGTGCCTCTGAGACCGCCTCGGTTAACATCTCCATGTACATATCAAGACCGATCTCTTCAATCCTGCCGCTCTGTTCAGCACCGAGCAGATTGCCTGCGCCGCGAATCTCCATGTCCTGACGGGCCAGCAGGAAACCGGCCCCGAGCTCGGTGTGCTCGGCGATCGCCTGCAGCCGTTCGCGTGCATCGGCGGTCATGGCGCGCGGATCCGGTGTGAAGAGGTAGGCATAGGCCTGGCGGTGGCTGCGTCCGACACGGCCTCGAATCTGGTGTAGCTGTGAGAGGCCGAGCAGGTCGGCGCGCTCGATAATGAGCGTGTTGGCATTGGGCACATCAAGCCCCGATTCAACAATGGTCGTGCAGACAAGGATGTGCAGTCGCCCTTCGTAGAAGGCCATCATCTGGCGGTCCAGCTCAGCCGGACTCATCTGGCCGTGGGCGATACCGATCTCCGCCTCCGGCACCTCCTCTCTCAACCTGTCGGCAATGCGCCCGATACTTTTCACGTGGTTATGCAGGTAATAGACCTGCCCGCCGCGATAGAGTTCGCGCCGGATCGCTTCAGCCGCGATGTGCGAATCGAAGCTGGAGACCATGGTGCGGATCGCCTCGCGCTCTGCAGGTGGCGTGCTGATGATTGAAACGGAGCGGAGTCCCGAAAGGGTCTGGTGCAGGGTGCGTGGAATCGGCGTGGCGGTGAGGGTAAGAAGGTCAACGCCGGCATGGAGCGCCTTCAGCTTCTGCTTGTGTTTGACACCAAAACGCTGCTCCTCATCGACGATGACCATACCAAGATCGGCGAATTCAAATGTGTCGGTGAGCAGCCGGTGGGTGCCGACCAGCACCCTGATCTCACCGGAAGCCAGTTCACGGGTGATACGCTCGACCTCTTTTTTCCCCTGCAGGCGCGAGATCATCGCCACCTTTAGTCCGGTGCCTGAGAAACGTTCGGAGAAGCTGCTGAAGTGCTGGTTGGCCAGCACTGTGGTGGGAGCAAGCAGTGCCACCTGGCGTCCCGATTCGGCCAGCACAAAAGCAGCGCGCATGGCAACTTCAGTCTTGCCGAAACCGACATCGCCGCAGATAACGCGGTCCATCGGACGCTCCCGTGCGAGATCCGCCATCACTGCGTCGATCGCTTCGGCCTGGTCATCGGTCTCTTCGAACGGGAAGCGGGCCACAAACTCCTCGTAGGCATCCAGTAGCGGCCCCTCGAGCCTGCATGGCGGGCGTCGTGCAGAGGTGCGTTCGGCCTCGATATCAATCAACTCATGGGCCATGGCCAGCAGGTCGCGCTGGACGCGCTCGCGGGTGCGTCTCCACCTCTCCGAGCCCAGCTTATTGAGCTGTGGCGACTCCTCACCGCTATACCGGTGCAGGCGGGAGAGCTCCTCGACGGGTACGAAGACATGGGCTCCGCCGGCATATTCGATCTTGATGAAGTCAGCCAGCTCTTCCTCATCGCCCATGGTTTCAAGGCCCTGGTAGCGGCCGACACCGTGGTCCTCATGAACCACCGGGTCGCCGATTTTCAGTTCGGCGAGCGAACTGAAAATGTCGGCGCGAAGCACGGTAGTGCCACGGCCGCGTTTGCGCGGCAGCCGCTGCCCCAGCAGTTCACGCCCAGTGAGCAGCAGTAGTTTTTCATCAGGCACGGCAAAGCCGGTATCGAGGTAGCCGATGCAGCTGGCGAACTTCTGGTTTTTGGCAATGCTCAGGGGATGCAGTTCGGGGATCTCTCCGGCAAGGTCGCTGCAGACTTCAAGCATGCGCTCCTGCTGGCCAAGGCCATGCGCGACCAGCGAGATGCGCCAGCCACTGTTGACTCTATCCAGTAACGTCTCCTGCATCGCATGCAGCGGCTGCCTGCGGTTGCTGAAATCGCTGATCGATGGCGCTGCTTCGATGGCGGTTCGGGCAAGGGGTTGGGGCTGTGTCGGGGTTTCTACCGCATAGAGTTCCTGCGGGCTGATGCTCGGCTCCGCACTGGCCTTCACCATTTCAAACTGGGCGCGCACCTGACCGGCAAAAGCAAGCTGCTGTGAATCAAGCCCTTCAGGCCCATAAACCGCCACATCTTCGGGCAGATAGTCGAGCAGGCGGGATGTTTTCTGGTATGCCAATGGCAGCAGCGCTTCAATGCCGGGATGGGGACGTCCGGCCATGGCAGCAGTCAGCATCGGATGTTTACGCAGCTGCGGGAAGCGGGAACGGAATGCGGCGACAAACTGCTCTCGTCCCGGTTCATCGAGAATCACTTCACGTACGGGAACCGAAGTGAAACACTTTAACGCCTCACCGCTGCGCTGGGTTTCAGGGTCAAAACGGCGGATGGATTCAATCTCGTCGCCGAACAGGTCGATGCGAAGCGGCGTTGACTCGGTTGCAGGCCAGACGTCGAAGAGGCCACCGCGAGCGGCAAACTCGCCGGGTGCCAGCACGCGCTCGGCTGCAATCATGCCGGCTTCCGAGAGGCGCGATTTAAGGGTGGTGATATCGAACGGACTCCCCTGTTCCAGTTGCCATACATGCGAGGCGACCGATTCAGGTGGTGCAATGCGCTGCAGCCAGGCGGGCAGGGGGGTCAGAATCAGCCCCGTCGGATTGGGCGTTCCAAGCAGCCGGCCAAGTGTGGCAAAACGCTCGCCGACAATCCCGTGGTGCGGTGATACACGATCGTACGGCAGCACCTCCCAGGCCGGAAATCGCCAGAGCAGTCCGGGTTCATGCTGTAGAAAGAAGGCGGTCTCTTCTGCCAGTTGCCGGTAGCTGCGAAGATCAGGGCAAATCCATACAGACAGCCTGTTGCTTCGGGCGAGCGCTGCCAGCTGCCAGGCAAGACCTGTCAGGGCTGATAAAGCCTGAGTTTTCTCGGTCGTATTACTCTCTGTCATCGGGCGGCGCATACTGCCTCAAAGCAGCAGGGGCAGCCACCTGTCAGCAGTGCTGCCCGGCTCAGCCTGCTGAGGCTGCTCTCGGGGCTGACATGTTGCGATGCGAGATGAGCGCAAGGGTGTTGTTGATGCGTGCCTTGAAGAGGGTGGTATTGAACGGTTTGAGCAGGAAGTCGTCGGCGCCGGCCTCGATATGTTTGGCGATCTCCCGATGGTCTTCGCTGTGGGTGATCAGGATGATGCCGGTATTGCGGAGTTCCGGGGTGCTTCTGACCGCTTCAATAATTTCATCGCAGTTGCCGCCGGGCAGGATGATATCGAGAAGGATCACATCAGGCCTGAGCTCCCTGATGGTCCGCAGTGCATGGCTGACGCCTGAGGCATGGATCGGGCAATAGCCGAGATGGTGGATCATCTTGTCGAGGATGATGTGAATGATCTCCTCGTCATCGACAGTAAGAATAAGGGGCGTTCCTCTCATGGTGCCTGTTCCTCCCGGGAAGAGCTAAACTTAGGCGAATGTGACGGCTGTGTGTACTTGCCCATCTGGCTAGTGAAGTGATCGTTTCAAGCATCTGGGCAGTGGTGTAGGTTTGCGCTGTTCGACAAACGAGAAGGAGGGCGCCTGTGCAGAACCATGATGAAAGCCAGAATTTGCTAAGCAGCAAAGAGGCGCTCCACCTTGCCAAATGGGATGAGTCTCGGCTGGAGGAGTTGCTTGCAGCGATGCATGGCTCGGAACTGGGCGAGCTGCTGCTGGCCTGTCGCAAAGACAGCGAGCGCCAGACCCTGATCGAATATATTCCCGATGAGTTGCTGGGAGAGGCGCTGCTCGAACTGCCTGAGCGTATGCAGGAAGAGCTGCTGGCCGATTTCAGGGCGGATGAAGTTGAGGATATGGTCGAGCATCTCAATTCCGATGATGCCGCCGATATTCTGCAGGTTGTTGATAAAGGTGTGGCCAGCGAGGTCATCGAACAGCTGGACCCTTCTGAGCGGCGTGAAATCGAGCAGCTGTTGACCCATGATGAGGAGTCTGCCGGTGGCCTGATGCAGGCCGAGTTGTTCAAGGTGCGCCATAACTGGTCGGTTGAGAAGGTTCTGCAGGTTCTGCGCCGCTTCGGCAGAGAAATTGAAAACCTGAACTACGTTTATGTGGTGGATGACGAGGATAAGCTGACGGGTGTTCTCTCACTGCATGCTATCCTTTTCGCTGAACCGGAGGTGATCGTTTCAGGGATCGCAAAGGCCGATTTTCCACGGGCACTTGCAGGACAGGATCAGGAAGAGGTGGCCCATATCTTTGAGAGGTATGATGTATTGGCGCTGCCGGTTGTCGATGAGCAGGGGGTGCTGATCGGACGCATTACAGCCGATGATGTGATTGATGTGATTCAGGACGAGGCTACCGAGGATATGTTCCGGCTGGCTGCTCTCTCGGATGATGACGACTTGGCAGAGTCTGTCGGAACGACAGCACGCAGGCGTGGCGTATGGCTGGCTCTGAATCTTGTGACTGCCATTGCCGCCTCGTTTGTGATTGCCCAGTTTGAGGCGACAATTGCCAAGGTTGTGGCGCTTGCCGTGTTGATGCCGATTGTGGCCAGTATGGGCGGTATTGCCGGCACCCAGACGCTTACAGTGATTGTGCGCGGCATCGCACTGGGGCGCGTGACATTCGACAATGCGCGCAGGACGCTGGTCAAGGAGGTCTCCGTCGGCATGGTTTCCGGACTCGCGTTCGCTCTCGTGATCGGTACGATCGCATCGTTCTGGTTTCCCGATCTCGGTATTCGGCTTGGATGGATTATTGCGGCGGCAATGATGGTGAACCTCTTTGCTGCAGCCCTTGCCGGCTCCGTGATCCCACTAACGCTGCAGCGTCTTAATGTTGACCCTGCACTGGCTTCCGGAACGATCCTGACCACGGTTACCGATGTAGTGGGATTCTTTTCGTTTCTGGGCCTGGCTACGCTGTTCCTGATCTGAGCTGTCGCCGATTGCCATTCAAAGGCGTGGCGCTAGGTTTACTATCAATTTTTTTCTATGGAGTTCTCAATGTCTGACGCTGTTCATCACTCTCTGATCATTCTCGGCTCGGGGCCTGCCGGTTATACCGCTGCAATCTATGCTGCCCGGGCCAATCTCAACCCGGTTCTGATTCAGGGGCATCAGGCGGGTGGTCAGCTGACGACCACTACCGATGTCGATAACTATCCGGGTTACAAGGATGGCGTACAGGGTCCGGAGATGATGGAGGACTTCAAAGCTCAGGCCGAGCGTTTCGGCACCGAGATGATATGGGATCATATCAATGAGGCTGACCTCTCATCGCGCCCGTTCACCCTGAAAGGCGATGATGGAACGTACACCTGCGATGCCCTGATTGTTGCCACCGGCGCATCTGCGAAATACCTCGGCCTGCCTAGCGAAGAGGCTTTTGCCGGCCGTGGCGTTTCCGCCTGTGCCACCTGTGACGGTTTCTTTTATCGTGGTAAGGATGTGGCCGTGGTGGGAGGTGGTGACACTGCTGTGGAAGAGGCGCTCTACCTCTCCAATCTCTGCAACAAGGTAACCCTTATTCATCGTCGCGACGAACTGCGTGCCGAGAAGATCATGCAGGACAAACTGCTGGCAACTGAGAATATTGATGTGGCCTGGAACAGCACCACCAACGAAATCCTTGGTGATGATTCGGGCGTGACCGGTATCCGGCTGGATTCGACTGTCGATGGCAGTCAGCGTGACATTGATGTGCACGGCGTGTTTATTGCAATCGGACATAAGCCGAACACCGATTTCCTGGCCGGCCAACTGGAGATGGATGAGACCGGTTATATCATCACCAGAGGCAAGGGTACGGCCACTTCGGTAGAGGGCGTGTTTGCTGCTGGCGATGTGGCTGATCCTGTCTATCGCCAGGCTGTTACAAGTGCCGGGGAGGGGTGCAAGGCTGCCCTCGATGTGGAGCGCTGGTTGGCCTCTCAGGAGTAGTATTGCAGCCGGCTCGTATAAGGTCGGCCTGCACTTGCCTGTGATCGCTTAGAATTTAACTGTTTGGCGCTTTAGCCGTTAGGCGTAGTCTGAGTTTCTACCGTGGGAGCGGTATGCGGTGAACAGAGCGCCCAGGAAGGGGAGGATCTCATGCAAGGCTTGATCGGAAGACCGGAAAAGGGTACGTCTGGTTCCATAGCCGGCCAGAAGTACCGCAGTGACCTGATTCTTGTTGCTGCTGTCACAGGTGTGGTCTGCCTTGCAGGGTTCGGTTTTGGTCTGTTTGACGCTCTGCGCAGCCACCTTCGCATCTCCGGCCAGTGGGATCTTAATGGCCCCCTGCTGCTGATCTCCGTTGCCTTGTCCTGGTATTTCTGGCGCCGCTGGAAGGAGTTGGAGCAGAGCAGCGGAGCGATGAATGCATCGTTAGAATTTCTGAGAAAGGTTTCCAAGACAGTTGAGGAGACGGGCGAAGCTGTTCTGATCACCGACATTAATGGCGTCATCGAGTATGCCAATCCGGCATTTTGCAGGAATACGGGGTATTCACTTGATGAGGTGATAGGCAAAGATCCCTCAATCCTGAAAAGTGATACGCAGGACCCGGCACATTACAAGGCACTCTGGGAGAAGATAGGCCGGGGTGAAGTGTGGAGCGGCATACTGATCGAAAAGCGCAAGGATGGAAGTGAATATCCCGCCATGATCAGGATCTCACCGGTTCATAATGATGCCGGAGAAATTACCCACTTTGTCTCTCTGCAACAGGATATGACAGAACAGAGAAAGCTGGAGGAGCAGCTCCTGCAGGCACAGAAAATGGAGGCGCTTGGCACGCTGGTTGGCGGCATTGCCCACGACTTCAATAACATGCTGGCTGCACTACAGGGCAATGTCTGCCTGGCCAAGATGAAGATGGACAATCCGGATGCTCTGTCCGAGAAGCTGGATAATATCGAACTGCTGAGTGTTCAGGCTGCTGAAATGGTGGATCACCTGCTCACGTTTGCCCGCAAGGGCAGGGTTGAGATGCATGCCATTGAGCTTGATGCCTTTATCAAAGAGGGGATTAAGCTGGGGCGGAGTGCGATTCCTGAA
The DNA here is from genome assembly GCF_002795825.1 of Mariprofundus ferrinatatus. Taxonomy (NCBI): domain Bacteria; kingdom Pseudomonadati; phylum Pseudomonadota; class Candidatius Mariprofundia; order Mariprofundales; family Mariprofundaceae; genus Mariprofundus; species Mariprofundus ferrinatatus. The sequence continues at coordinate 487,284 of NZ_CP018800.1, forward strand.
AATATCAGCTTTATCACAGATGTTACTGATCAGAGCGTGATGGTGAATGGCGATACCACACAGCTGCAGCAGGTGCTTATGAATCTGCTTAACAATGCCCGCGATGCAGTTGCCGGGGTCGAAAAACCGGCTATTCGAATCACTCTTGAACGCTATCAACCTTCGCATCGGTTTCAAAATGCGCATCCCGAAGTCAGTGGCGGCCAGCTTGTGAAGCTTTCCGTAAGCGATAATGGTTGCGGTATTCCCGCTGAGTATATCGACAAGGTATATGATCCGTTCTTTACCACCAAAGGGGCGGGTAAGGGTACAGGACTTGGGCTGGCCATGGTTTACGGAGTCGTCCAGTCGCATGGGGGGATTCTTGAAATTGTCAGCCGCGAGGGTGAAGGCACGGCCATTCACATCTACCTTCCGCTGCTGCATGAGCCCCGGGAAGAGCTGAGCAGGGTCGTACATCAAGCCGTTGCCGGTGAGGGAGAGACGGTATTGCTGGTGGACGATGAGCAGACCGTGAGTGTCGTTGTCGGTGAGGTTCTGCGGACCCTCGGCTATCAGGTGGTTGATATCGCCAATGGACAGGAAGCGCTGGACTATTTCATGACACATCGTGATGAGATAGATATGGTGATTTCGGACATGGTGATGCCGGAGCTGGGTGGCCCCGAACTGGTCAGGCGGATCCGCCAGCTCAACAGCAAGATTCCGGCAATCCTCATTAGCGGATACGACGCTTCAGGCAGCATAGAAGAGGTGGAGCAGTTCGATAACTGTAAGCTGATGAGTAAGCCAGTGGCCATCGTTGAGCTTAGCCGGATGATGAGATCAATGCTCGGAGCCAGGGCCAGCCTCTGCTAAAAAACTTTTATCAGTACGCAATACGACGTACTGTTTGACGATGAATATGAAGAAACAGCGGGAGAGTATCCGAAACGACCTTGTCGTCGTCGTTGTTTCATTTCTGATATTCTGGACAGCAGGCTTCTATCTCGACCTTTTCGAGGTCGTTCATGACTATCTCCATACATATGAGGCGTTTCAGCTTGATGAGCTGCTGATGGCCATGCTGTTTGCCTCCTTCGCTGCTGCCTGGTTCTCCTGGCGGCGCTGGCGGGAAACCAGGGGTGCGTTAAGTCGGCTGCGGAAGTCCGAAACCTATATCCATGATATCGTCAACAACATGGACGTTGGCCTGCTGGTATACCAGCTTGAAAATGTCGATAACGACCGCACCCTGCGGCTTATAAGCGCAAATCCTGCTGCCTCTGAGCTTATCCGTTCTGATATCTCCAGCCATGTCGGGCAGACCATTGATGAGGCGTTTCCCGGGCTTCGTGCGTTAGACCTGCCTGCAAAGTTTGCCAGGGTGGCGTGCACTGGCGAATCGTTTACCCTTGATGATGTTCACTATGGTGATGAACGGATTGCTCCATCCAGCTTCTCGTTCAAGGCCTTCGCATTGCCGGATCAATGTGTCGGCGTGAGCTTTGAAAACACCTCTTCACGTACCCGGCTTGAGATGAAGAGAGCGCGCGACAGGAAGATGACGGACAGCATAAACCTGGCGCAGGAGCTGTTTATCAGGGAGGCACCAGCGCAGGAGATATTCAGTACACTGCTGGATGAATACCTCTCCATTACAGCAAGTGAATATGGTTTTATCGGCCGCATTCTCCATACGGATGAGGGCGTGCCCTATCTCAAGGTATTTGCCCTGACCAATATTGCGTGGAATGAAGAGACGCACGCGCTGTATGAGAAGTATAAAGATTCCGGCATGGAGTTCCGGAACCTGAAATCGCTGTTCGGAGAGACAATCCGGTCCGGAGAGATGGTCATCGCCAACAATCCCGCCAATGACCCGAGAGGCTGTGGTATTCCGGCCGGGCACCCGCCTCTGAACAGTTTTATGGGGCTGCCGATTACTATCGGCGCCCAGTTTGTCGGCATGGTCGGTGTCGCCAACAGGGCTGAGGGGTATCATGAGGCTATCAAGGCGGAGCTGGAGCCACTGATCTCGGCATCAGCCCAGCTCATCTCGGCATACAATATCGATCAGCAGCGCAAACAGGCTGAAGATCTTCTGAAGAGAACGATGGAGAGGCATGAGGAGGCACAGCAGGTGGCTCATCTGGGCCACTGGGAGCTTGACCTGATCAGCAATGAATTGAGCTGGTCGGATGAGAACTACCGCATTTTCGGGGTGCAGCCCGGCACTGTGAATACTTATGAGACCTTCCTGGCAACGGTACACCCCGATGATCTGGCACACGTCAACGACGCCTTCCGCTCATCCGTGGCGAACAGAACCTTATATGATATCGATCATCGCCTGCTGATGCCTGATGGATCCGTCAAGTGGGTCCATGAGCGCTGCAACACCTATTATGATGATAGTGGAACACCCCTGCGCTCAGTGGGCACTGTTCATGATATCACGCATTTCAAACTTGCCATGCTGGAGCAGGAGAAAACAGCATTATCGCTACGTAAGATTTCCAAGGCAGTGGAAGAGGCGGGCGAGGGGGTTATGATCACCAACCGCGATGCGCAAATTGAGTATGTAAACCCCGCATTCTGTCGCACCACCGGATATTTGCGCGAAGAGGTTATTGGCAGGAACCCCTCAATACTGAAAAGTGAGGCGCAGGATCCGGACTACTACAGGGAGCTGTGGGCAACGATCAGCAGTGGCCGGATATGGCAGGGAACACTGATCGACCGACGCAAGGATGGCTCCTTCTATCCGGCCCTGACGACTATCTCTCCCATTCATGATGACGATGGGCGGATATCGCACTACGTATCGCTTCAGCAGGATATGACCGAGTACAAACAGATGGAGGAGCAGTTCCTGCAGGCCCAGAAGATGGAGTCCATCGGCACGCTGGTTGGCGGTATCGCCCACGATTTCAACAACATGCTGGCGGCGATACAGGGGAACCTCTACCTGGCCAAGATGCGGCTGAAGAGGCAGGTGCCGGAGGAGGCGCTGGACAAGATTGAGAATGTCGAGCGGATCAGCCTCTCGGCCGCCGAGATGGTCAAGCAGCTGCTTACCTTTGCCCGCAGGGATTCGGTTTCCATGGGTGGTTTGCTTGTCGGTCCCTACATTAAGGAGGCGATTTCGCTCTCCAGAAGCGCCACCCCCGAAAACATCTCGATTGCCTCCTATATCTGTAAGGAGATGCTGCATGTGCACGGGGATAGTACTCAGATTCAGCAGATGGTGATGAACCTGATTAACAATGCCCGCGATGCAGTTGAAGGGGTGGCTGAGCCCAGAATCACGGTTCGACTCGATCCCTTTATTCCCGATGAGGCATTCAGGATGCACTACCCTGCCGCCACGGAACAGATGGTGCGCCTCTCTGTTGCAGATAACGGTTGCGGAATTGGCGAGAAGAATCTGCAAAAGATTTTTGAACCGTTCTTTACCACCAAAGGGGTGGGCAAGGGTACTGGGCTTGGCCTGGCCATGGTGTTTGGTGCGGTTAAAAGGCATGACGGCATAATTGATGTAGAGAGTACCGAGGGAGCAGGAACCGAGTTCATCATCTACCTGCCGCTTGTGAGTGACGTGCTGGATGTTCAGGAAGGGCATGCTGATGAGTTGTCCGCCGGACAAAATGAGTTGATTCTTCTTGTCGATGATGAGGATATGCTGCGTAATACCTCCGCTGAACTGCTGCGGAATATCGGCTACAGGGTTATTGATGCGGCTGATGGCGAATCTGCCCTGCAACTGTTCCGCGAGAGCAGCAAGGAGATATCCCTGCTCATCACCGATATCGTCATGCCAAGGATGGGGGGTGTCGAACTGGCCGAGGCGGCTCGAAAAATTCGTGAGGATATCCCTGTTATCTTTATCACAGGCTATGATCGCGAGCAGTCGCTGGCCGACAGCCACGGCGGTGACAAAAGCATGCTTCTGAATAAGCCGTTTGAAGTTGCATACCTTAGCCAGGTCATCCGCAATCTGATTGACGCGTAGGCTGTTTCACCTTTTCAATGCAGTGCATGCTGCGTAATGTTCATGCATGACGAATAGCCCCGATTTCACCCCCAAAGCCGTGCTTCTTGATCGAGATGGTGTGATCAATTTCGATTCTCCTGACTATATCCTTACCCCCGATCAGTGGCTTCCGGTTCCTGGAAGTCTGGAGGCGATTGCGCGCCTGCATGCGGCAGGAATCAGGATCGCCATCGTCAGCAATCAGTCGGCTCTCGGGCGTGGCATGGTTGACCGGGATACCTTTAATGCGATTCACGGCAAGATGATGCTGGCCATCGAGCAGGCGGGAGGCTTTATCTCGCATGTCGCCTATTGCCCGCACGGGCCGGACGACTGCTGCAGCTGCCGTAAGCCACTGCCTGGCATGGTTTTTGAATCACTTGCCGCACTGGGTATTCCCGATTCGCCTGAACAGGCGCTGTTTATCGGCGATTCCGTCCGTGATGTGCAGGCGGCCTTTGCAGCGCGCGTGCCCGCCATGCTGGTGCAGAGCGGATATGGCGATAGCGATGCGATTCTGCAAAAATCCCGTCAGCTGATGCCGGAGATCAGGGCCTTTGCCGATCTGGCATCGGCCGTTGATTTCGTGTTGGGAGATAGCTGATGCTGGCCGTAAGATCTGCCCTGTTTAATGCCTGTTTTATGATCCTGACACCGCTCTTTTCGCTGCTGGTGATCCTGTTTCGGCCGTTCGGATTTTCCGCCTCATGGTTCTGGGCAAAGCTGTGGTCAAACACCATTTTTGTGCTGCTCAGGCTGCTCTGCGCTATTCGTATTAAGATCGAAGGCAGGGAGCATCTGCCTGAACACGCCTGCGTCGTGGTGGCCAAGCACCAGTCGGCCGCCGAAACCGTGGCCATGCCGATTCTCGTACCCCCCTATACATGGATTCTCAAGCGCGAGTTGTTCAATATTCCGTTTTTCGGTTGGGCTCTGGCACTGATGGGCACGATCGGCATCCGCAGGGGAAGCCCGCGTGAGGCGATCAAGCAGGTGATCAGTGACGGTTCGAAAAAACTCGATGAGGGACGCTGGGTGGTGATTTTCCCGGAAGGAACCCGTTCTGCAGTTGGCACTGCCGGCAACTATCAGCCCGGCGGCGTGATCCTCGCCCACAAGGCTGAGGTGGGGATTTTGCCCCTGGCGCATAATGCCGGCGCGCTCTGGCCGAAGCGCGGCTTTATCAAGAAGCCCGGCACCATCACCTTCCGCTTTCTCCCCTATATTCCGGCGGATGAGGTCAAGTCCATTCACCGTAACGAACTGCTGAAGCGATTGCAGAACGATATCGAAGCTGCCACCCGCGAGCTTGGCGGCTAAGCAGGTCAACATGAAAAAGGGCCTGCATTTGCAGGCCCTTTTTGATTGCAGTCAACGGTTGCGAATTACTTCTTACTCTCTTCAATTTCGATGCCGCTTTCAGAAGCTACATCTGCCGCATCATCAATCTCCGGTGTCTCCTCTTCAGCTGCCTTGATGACCTCAGGCTCTTTTTTCTCTTTCGCCCGGGCAGCTGGCTCTTCATCAACATCAGGCTCTGCTACGGCATCGTCAATCAGCGCTGCATCGGATGGCCACGCGTCAAAGGGGAAGGGGCGTTTCTCGGTGTTGAAGGTCAGATAGCGGTAAGCCTGGTAGAGGTAGGTGGCCAGCTGGCTTGAAAAAGAGAGCAGCTGTTCGTTTTTGTTGCCGCTGAAAAGAACCCAGAGAAACTGCACGGCAACGGCAAGTACCAGGATCAGGCGGGTTGCACCGAAAATAACGGCAAACAGCAGCATGAAGACCAGCCGCATCCAGATGTTGCTGTCTGTAATGTGTTCTCTCAGTTCATCGCTCATGGTTAATCTCTCCTCGAATTATTGGCCGGTGTTTTACCGATGCGGTTATCCTAGCAGAGGTGCGATCACCAGAGAAACGATAGCCATCACATTAATCAGGATGTTCATGGATGGTCCTGAAGTGTCTTTGAACGGATCGCCGACCGTGTCACCAACGACTGCCGCTTTATGCGTATCTGAGCCCTTGCCGCCAAGGTGTCCCTTCTCAATATACTTCTTGGCATTATCCCAGGCGCCGCCTGCATTTGCCATGGTCAGTGCCAGCAGAACACAGCCGACGAGCGCGCCGCCAAGCATGCCTCCGAGGGCTTCAGCACCGAGTCCGAATCCGACAAGAACCGGGGCAACGACAGCCAGAACACCGGGTAGCACCATCTTCTTGAGGGCAGCATTGGTGGCAATGCTGATGCAGCGGGCATGGTCGGGCTCTGCCGTCCCCTCCATCAGTCCCGGGATATCTTTGAACTGGCGGCGGATCTCCTTGATCATGGCAAAGGCCGCATCACCAACTGCGGTCATGGTCAGCGAAGCAACCCAGAAAGGGAACAGGCCGCCGATAAACATGCCGACCAGTACAATCGGTTTGGATAACTCAAGGCTGAAGCCAGGGATATTTATAGACACGGTCTGTACAAAGGCGGTGATAATGGCCAGTGCAGCAAGCGCTGCGGCTCCGATGGCGAAGCCTTTGCCGATAGCGGCAGTGGTGTTCCCCAGCTCATCAAGCGAGTCGGTGATGGCACGGGTCTTTTTGCCAAGGCCGGCCATCTCGGCGATGCCGCCGGCATTATCTGCAACCGGGCCGTAGGCATCGATTGCCATGGTCATGCCGACGGTGGCCAGCATGCCAACTGCCGCAATGCCCACGCCGTAGAGGCCGCACAACTTGGTGGAGATAAATATAATAGCGGCGATGGTCAGCACGGGAATAATCACGGACTGCATGCCGACAGCGAGGCCTGATATGATCACCGTGGCAGGGCCTGTTTCACCCGCCTTGGCAATATCACGTACCGGCTTGTCGCCGGTATAATACTCGGTGATCAGGCCGATAATGATGCCGCCAATGGCGCCGGAAAGCACCGCGCCCCAGACATGGGAAGAGATCTCACTTAACGTAATGACGAAGTAGGCGGCGGCGATAAATAGCAGCGAAGCGCCGATGGTGCCGGCACGCAGCGCGGCCTTCGGCTGATGGGCTGAGAGCATTTTGACAATGGCAATGCCGATCATGGAGCAGATCAGCCCCGCCGAGGCCAAAGCCAGGGGCAGGAACATCAGCGTCTGCTGCGCTCCCAGCGGGTCGAGCACATCCGCAGTAAGTGTGGAAGCCATGGCGATCGTCGCGATGATTGCACCGCAGTAGGACTCGAAGATATCGGACCCCATGCCGGCAACATCGCCCACATTATCGCCCACATTATCAGCGATTACGCCCGGATTGCGCGGATCATCTTCGGGGATACCTGCCTCTACCTTGCCCACCAGATCGGCGCCGACATCCGCACTCTTGGTGAAAATGCCGCCGCCGACACGAGAGAAGAGGGCAACGGAAGATGCTCCCATGCCGAAGCCGTGGATGGCGTGCGCGGTTTCAGGGTCGCCGCCGAAAAAGAGATAGAGGGTGCCGAGCCCCAGCAGACCGACAGAGGCAATGGTCAGCCCCATAACAGAGCCGCCGAAGAAAGCGATGGTCAAAGCCTGGCCCGCACCCTGATCGCGTGCGGCCATGGCGGTGCGGACATTGGCCTTGGTGGCGGCAAACATGCCGCAATAGCCGGCAAGGGCGGAACATGCCGCACCGACGAGAAATGCAATTGTCGTATTGATACCAAGGCTGACACCGAGAGCAAATGCGACGATGGCCACGAAGATGGAGAGAATCGTGTATTCACGCTTCATGAACACCATGGCGCCGAGGTGAATCGCTTCAGCAATGGCGCTCACCTTGCCTTCACCTGCCGGATATTTTTTGATGGTCTGATAGATATACCATGCTGCCGACAGGCCAAGAATGCCGAGTATGACCGGAATCAGGTTTGTGATCATGAAATCCTCCCCTAACACGAACTGTTATCGTTTGCTGCAAGCCAAAAAAAAGGCGGTTGATTGCTCAACCGCCTTTATGAAGTTTTAAACCTGAACCGTCAAGCTTCTGCCTGATAGCGCGCTGCTGAATCCATGATCTCTTTTTTGGCTTCCTCTGCATTGCCCCAGCCGGTCACCCTCACCCACTTGTTCTTCTCCAGATCCTTGTAGTGCTCGAAGAAGTGTTTGATCTGATCGATCAGGAATGCAGGAAGGTCTTCAGGCCCCTTCACATCGCAGTAGTACGGCTTGAGCCTGGAAGCAGGGACAGCCAGAATCTTCGCATCCAGCCCCGCCTCATCCTCCATCTGCAGAACGCCAACCGGGCGGCATGGAATCACACAGCCGGGAATCAGTGGATACTGGCTCACGACCAGTACATCAACCGGATCACCATCATCGGAGAGCGTATTCGGCACAAAGCCGTAGTTGCATGGGTAGTGCATGGCGGTGTGCATGAAACGGTCAACAAATACGGCGCCGGACTCTTTATCCAGTTCGTACTTGATCGGATCGGCGTGCTGCGGCACTTCGATCACGACATTGATATCCTCGGGCGCATTGGCCCCTACAGGAATTTTAGAAATATCCAAGATTTACTCCCCCTGATGTTTTTTCGATAGTGTAGATGCGAATCGCTCTGTCTGCACTGACTTTTTCTGTTATACGTTGAAACGGAAATGCATCACATCGCCATCTTTGACGATATACTCCTTACCTTCCAGGCGCATCTTGCCCGCCTCTTTGGCCTTGGCTTCGCCACCCAGTGTCACGAAATCTTCATAGGCGATCGTCTCGGCACGGATAAAGCCTTTTTCAAAATCGTTATGGATCACAGCCGCCGCTTTCGGCGCAGTGTCGCCGCGATGGATGGTCCAGGCACGCACCTCTTTGACTCCGGCAGTAAAGTAGGAGATCAGGTCGAGCAGCGTATACGCCTCGCGAATGACGGTGTTCAGGCCCGGTTCGGCGAGCCCCAGATCGGCAAGGAACTCATCTCTTGAATCTGCATCCATCTCAACAAGTTCAGATTCGATTTGCGCCGACACCACGGCCACGCGTGCCCCCTCCTGGGCGGCATACTCGCGCACCTTCTCCACATATGCATTGCCATCGGGCAGCGAGCCATCATCGACATTGGTGACGTAAAGAACCGGTTTGTCGGTCAGCAGCCACAGCTCTCTGAGTTTCTTCTTCTCGTCGTCGCTCAGCCCCTGCCTGCGAACGGGTGTTCCATCCTCAAGCGCCTTCAGAACCCGCTGCTGCAGCTCAAGCTGCGCCCTGGCATCCTTGTCGCCGGTTTTTGTGAGCTTCTCAACGCGGATGTTCGCCTTCTGAACGGTCTCCATATCCTTGAGCATCAGTTCGGTATCGATGATCTCAATATCGGAGATCGGATCGACCTTGCCAGCCACATGGGTGACATTCTCATCCTCGAAGCAGCGGACCACATGGGCGATGGCCGCACACTCGCGGATGTTGGCAAGGAATTTGTTCCCCAGCCCCTCACCGGATGAGGCGCCTGCAACCAGTCCGGCAATGTCGACAAATTCTACCACGGCATGCTGGATCGCTTGCGGGTTGACGATTTTGGCCAGTTCATCGATGCGCCGGTCTGGAACCGGAACGATTCCAACGTTCGGGTCGATCGTGCAGAAGGGGTAGTTGGCCGCTTCTGCTCCGCCGCCGTTCAGCGCATTGAACAGGGTGGATTTACCTACATTGGGGAGACCGACAATGCCGATACTTAATGCCATGGATTGCTCCTGAAATTTGCTTCCATATTAATTGTTCAAAGAGAGGTGGATGCGGTTGGCTGCAGTGTCGGCCCTGCCGTCGAGCAGCGTGCCGATTTCATCCATCAGCGCTGCAAAGATACGGTTTTCATCCGCGCGATCGCCCTCATCCGCTTTGCCCAGAACCCAGGCCGAAACATCGTCGTGGGGCGGGCGCCCGATGCCGATCTTGATGCGGGTATAGTTCGCTGTTTCCAGATGGGCGTTGAGGGACTTCAGCCCGTTATGGCCGCCGTGGCCGCCACCGCTTTTGATCCTGAGTTTCCCGCTTGGCAGGTCGAGATCATCGTAAACCACAAAGATATCCTCGACATCCACCTGATAGTAGCGGGCCAGGGCCCCGACGGCTTCACCGCTGTGATTCATGAATGTTTGCGGTTTAATCAGCAAAACGCGCTGGCTTGGCGAGCGGTTCCAGATTGATGTTTCGGCATGAAAACGAGGGGCTGCGTCAAAGCGCAGCCCCTCCGATTTTGCCAGCAGGTCGAGAAAACGAAAGCCGATGTTGTGGCGCGTCTGCTCGTATTTGCTGCCGGGATTACCCAGGCCGACAAGCAGCTTCACTGAAACTTAGTCCTCAGCGGACTCTTCAGCGGCTTCAGCAGCCTCGCCTTCTTCACTTTCGCCACCACCGGCACCCTTCGGAGCCGAGATGTTGAGCACGGTGAAGTTGGTGTCGTGGTGAATCTCAACACCCTTAGGCAGCGCAACGTCTTCGATGTGAACGGTGTCGTTCATGTCGAGTTCAGAGCAGTCGATCTCGATGTGCTCAGGAATGGAGTCCGCACGGCAGGAAACTTCCAGCGAGTGACGGATCAGTGCAACCATGCCGCCCTTGGCAACGCCCGGGCATTTTTCGAAGTTGATGGCCACAACAGGGACATCCATGGTGATGCTGTCTTTGGCGGATACACGCATAAAATCAAGATGGGTCGCGGTGTCCATCAGTGGGTCGTACTGGGAGTCCTTCAGCAGTACGGTGTTCTTGCCGCGTGAGCCTTTCACCTTCACTTCAAGCATGGAAGTGTGGAAATGCTCTTCATTCAGCAGCTTGGAAACTGTGTTGTAGTCCATGCTGATCGGCAGGTCAGGTTTGTCGCCGCCATAGATAATGCCAGGCAGTTTGCCTGCACGGCGCAGGCGGCGGGTTGCGCCACGGCCGGTCTCTTCACGAAGCTCAGCTTCTACAATATAATCACTCATCGTATATCCTCCAAAAATAACACCGTCGGGTTGTCCCGTGACGGAGTCGCGTCGATAGTGGTTTTCAACGCGGGCGCGCACTCTATGCACTGCAGCGTAAAAGTCCAATTGTTGTATAGTCACAGTGTGGGGTGTAGAGGTTGGTATATATGGGGAGAGGACGATGGCGGAGGGAGCTGGATTGACGGATTGTGATTGCAGGACACGGTTGCGCGGATGAGCCTCCAGGCGGTAATGATTTTAATCCTGCTGGTCTGCATGAATGCGACGTTCGGCTTCTATGTCTATATCCGCTGTTGCCCTCGTGAAGAGGTGATGATTGCCATGCGTGAAGATGAGTATGCCCGCTTCGAGGATGCTGTGCCGCCAATGAAAATGCTCAACCCGTTAGGCCGGAGAATTGCGCTTCTTACCTATGCCAGCGCTTCCGCTTCGCTGCTGCTGATCTCCGAGCTTTATCGCAACCTTTAGGCCGCTGCTGATCAAACGCACCAATCCGGCAGGGCCCGACCCCCTTACCGGGAGCCTGGAACAGCTTCAGCCCTATGTTCCGATCACCAGGCGGAGGTTCAGTGTCCGCCTGCTCTTTTTAATATCCGCAGTTGCTCTTTCAGGGTAACTATTTCAGCCATCATTCCAAACAGTTCAGTCGATAACTCCTCTCTTATTTTCGTCATGGCGCTGTTTGCCTGATTCGCCACTGCTTCTACCTCATGGCTGGTTGCCGTCGGCGGCAGCATCAGATTCATCTCCAGATTGATGCCTTTAATATATCTGTCCAGTACCTTTTCGGCTTCGGCACGCATAAAGCTGAACGATTCAGCACCCTCTGCGCCGATCTGCACAGCAAGCTCCTGAATGAAATCGTCAACGATTGTCGCTGTTCGCGATTTACTCGCCGGGAACGGAATTACCTGGCCCATTGTCACTCTCCTGCCGCCCTGGGTTTGCCATCATTGCAGGGCGGTAATGCATTTGTTCACTTGGGTGCCAGGACCCAAGGGTTCACACTTACATCTCCTGATATCTATTATTTATATCGCAACAGGTCGGTTCGGCTTTAGTTTGCTTTTGCGTGTCATGTGCAGCCCTGCCGGATAGCACTCATTGAGACGTTGATATGTAAATGGCCTGCACCCTTCGGGCGCAACAGCTGCAGATCATCTCTCCCGATGCTTTACTGGGAGCGGGGGGCAGGCAGGCGGCGAAACAGGTCGGAAATTCGGGTTGAACTGTCGCCCCGCACTCTCACAATAGGGCGCAGTGTTTATGGGTGAGGAGGCGGCATGGATATTGATCTTAAAAAACTTGATGATGGCGCCAGGGCTGTAGTCGTGATGATCTGGTTTGCAGCCATCGGCATTACACTCGTCAGCGGTGGCTCAGAGCAGCTTGGTTTCGCGATCGTGCAGGCGCTGGTCTGGACACTCATGTTTATGGTTTTCTACATGCTTGGCAGATGGATTTATAAAATCAAACGCAATAAGGGTTGATCTTCCACACGAAACTGGCGGCTAACGCATGCCATGCATTGATGCTAACTTTACGACAGTTGTTTAACCCGACTCTGGAGGCGTGCAAAAACGGATGAAAGATCGATTGATTGCATGGCTGCTGCCGCGACTGATCAAAGTGGTGATCGCCTTTCTGTCGCATACGGTCCGCTGGCAATATGTCGGCGACCGCTATGACCCTGCCGATCCTGCCCGCCATATCTTTGCTTTCTGGCACGCTCGCCTGCTGATGATGGGAACCGGGCTGAAGGGGTGTCGCGGTTACACGCTGATCTCCGAGCATCGCGACGGCGCCCTGATCGCCGATGCTCTGCATCTGCAGGGGTTCAGGACAATCCGTGGTTCATCGACGCGCGGAGGCGCCAGGGCCCTGCTGCAGATGGTGCGCACCTTTGAGAAGGAGCGGTGCGATTTCGGCATTACACCGGACGGGCCGAAGGGGCCGCGTGAGAAGGTGAAGATCGGAACGGTGCAGCTGGCGAAGAAAACCGGGCTGCCAATCCGTCCGGTCTGTTATGCGAGCAGAAGACAGTGGCGCATCACCTCATCGTGGGATCACTTCTATATTCCCAAGCCGTTCAGTCGGGGCGTGTTCGTCTATGGTGAGCCGGTATCTATCGCTGAAGATGCGGATGATCAGGAGTCACTAAAGCGTGTTCAGCAGGCGATGGATGAGGTCCAGCAAAAGGCGGACAGTTACTTCTCCTGACGACTGACTTTCTTGCAGGTTGCTCCCAGATCAGCATGCCAGTGCAATCCAAAACGATACCCTGCTGCAATAGACGACTGGCTTAGAACGTCCAAGTTTGGACAACTACACTTTCAACTAATGTCTGCCATTCGCGGCAAAATTGCATGCGCAGCAATAAAATGCGCTCAATTTATGGCGTTGTTAGTTACCCGTTCCATGGCAGTGGTGGATTTGGGCCTCCGCTTCTAACCAATCGTGTAGCTGACAGTCTCCTTCAAAGCCGCGTTTTTCAGAAAGGAAATAAGCAGCATTAGAGATTCTTTCCCTGATCTGTTCGGGATTATTTTTAGCACCCCGATTTGAAACTTTTATTTTTCTGGTCATTTGTGACTCCACTAGATCAGGCTGAAATTCTGATCAAGATGTCTAGGCTATACCTAAGCATGGCGATAGATATAAATTAAACCGCCACTGATTTACTCGACACACTCTGAGTGCCCGTTGTTGGCCGACTGTTGCCGATCACGACAGGCGACTCACGGCCAACCCCGGCCATTCAGAAATAGCGCGTTGCAATTTATCAACGCAAATCATCCGCATGTGATATACTTAGATATGCGAGGTGTATCATATGGCGCTTTTTCATCATGTCGAAGACTCAAAGCCACTATGCGAATTATTTTCGGAAATAATGAGGTTGTTCGGACATGAAATCATTTCGTTTAGCAACGGGCTTAAATATTTAGAATACATCGAAGATGAGGAAGCTGCTTGCCCTGTAGCTGTATTTACTGACATAGATATGCCTGTAATGGATGGGTATGAGATGATAGAAAAAGTCATCGGAAGATATCCCAATCGTTTAATTGTGGTTCTCTCTGCTCATGCAGAAAGAGGAAATGTGAATGAAATACATGTATTTCAGCATGTGGATAAACCATTCCAAGCTTCATCCTTGGAGAAATTAGCTAAGGTATTAATTGCTAAAAAGCTCTCTCTTGGAGCAAGTGCTGATTTGCTGAATGTCTGAAAGTGGCCGTTATTGCCCCCTGGAGATCGGCAGGCATTGGCCGTTCTAAGCCAGTCATCATATTGCAGCGGAGTGCAGGTTTAGAGCTCCTGGCCATCACGGAAAAACGCCAGTGCAATCCCTGTCGGGCTTCTATAGTGTCAGCATAAGTTTACGATAAATAACCGAAACAGGGGTGTGTATGAATCAATTTCCATCACCGTTTTTCCGTTGGCGTCCACACCCGTGGCACGGACTGGAGGTGGGCCCTGAACCACCCAGACGCGTGCAGGCATTTATCGAAATATGCCCCTTCGATATGGTGAAATATGAGGTGGATAAAGCGACTGGTTACCTGCGTGTGGACCGTTCGGTGCGTTCATCTTCGCAGCATCCGACCCTCTACGGTTTTATTCCGAGGACATACTGTGGCGAACGTGTCGGCAAGCTGATGGAAGAGGCCAGCCGCGGCGATGGCGATCCGCTCGATATCTGCGTGATTACCGAACGCCCGATCTCCAAGACCGAGATTATTCTCAATGCCCGCGTGGTCGGCGGCCTGCCGATGTGCGACAATGGCGAGGCGGATGACAAGATCATCGCTGTCATCGAGGACGATCCGTTATGGGCGAAGGTGGATGATATTGCTGAGTTGCCACCGGCGCTGATTGACCGCCTGATGCACTATTTCCTCACCTACAAGTATGTGCCGGGCAAGGAGCATCAGGTGTCGATCGGAGAGCCGTACGGCTATGAGCATGCCAGGGTGGTGATCGAAGCGGCAATCAACGACTACAACGAAAACTTCGGAGGGCAGTAACCACTCCCGACTACATGGTTGCCAGCTTTGCCATTGCCGTGGCGAGCAGTGATGCGCCGGCGGCAATCTGTGCAGGGGAGCTGTATTCGTCGCGGGAGTGACTGATGCCGGCACGGCAGGGGATAAAGATCATGCCGACCGGAATCCGGGAGCCGTCGTGGCGCATCTGAGAGGCGACTGTGCCCGCATCATGCCATGCGCCGCTCGGCAGCCGCATCTGGCTGAGATTGAGTTCGTCGCACCCGTCAGCAAGTAAGGCCTGAATGTCGGGGTCCAGTTCGGCGATGCCCGGCTGATCTGAAAATGTGTCGATTTCGACAGTCACGCCGAACCGCACGGCTGTATTTTGAATCAGGGCGAATGCCTTTTCACAGTAACTGTTCACCACTTCGGCATCCGCTCCCCGCACCTCGAACGAGAAGCAGGCCGCGCCGCTCACCTTGGTGACGGCGTTGTCATTGAGCGGAAGTCGGGCGGAGTCGTGTATGTGCGGGTTGATCATGCCGACAGTCTGTACGAGATCGGCGCCGTTGCTGTTTGTGCGCTGCATCAGGTGATCAAGTTCCACCTGCATGTATGCCATAGCCAGGTTGGCATCCTGCCTGAATTCACTGCCCATCGGGGTGGCGCCGGAGTGGTCGAATGTGCCGCGAATCCTGATCCAGCTGCGTTTTGAACCGCGAATCGCTGTCACGATGCCAATATCCAGATTTCCGGTTTCGAGAACTTTTCCCTGCTCGATATGCAGTTCAATAAAGGCGGCAATCGAGTCGCGCTCGGCACTGCTGATGGCCGGCTGGCTGCGCTTGATACATACCGGATCCACGCCCTGGCTGAGCATCGCATCTGCAAGCGTCACTCCCTGCCATGTTTTTTCCAGCGCTTGCGGTTCAAGTGTGGCGAATGCAGCCCGGGAGCCAATGGATGTCACCCCGAAGGTGGCAGACTCCTCGCCGCGCCAGACGCGCAGGCGAACCCCCCGTGTTAATACCGATTCTGACTGCTGAATCGCAAGCAGCGCTTCAAGCCCGGCAACAACACCCGCTGTGCCGTCGAAATTGCCGCCGCCCGGTACGGTGTCGATATGCGAGCCGGTCTCG
This sequence comes from Mariprofundus ferrinatatus, assembly GCF_002795825.1. NCBI lineage: Bacteria > Pseudomonadati > Pseudomonadota > Candidatius Mariprofundia > Mariprofundales > Mariprofundaceae > Mariprofundus > Mariprofundus ferrinatatus. The sequence goes on from NZ_CP018800.1 coordinate 503,358, forward strand.
ATCCATTCGGAATAGTTGCCGGCTGATTCAATGATAAGGTTGCCGGCGGCATCGTAGCGGCAATTAAGACCGCGGCCGGATGCGGCCTGTTCGAGAAGGGCCATGGCCGCGCTCTCCGGATCGGAGTAGGGGGGGCGCAGGAATCCGTTTGCCGCATTGCCGTCAATGGCTCCCGTGGCATTGAGCGGGGCATATCGCCGCTCGATCGCCTCAGGATGAATGCGGATAGAGTTCATGTGAGCAATCCGTCGCTTTGGCGACGATGCGCAGAGATCAGCCGTAGAGGCTGCTGATCGAACGTGCGTCGTAGATGCGCGTAATCGCTTCACCCATCAGCTGGGCAATTGTAATAATGCGCACTTTTCCGGTTTTCATGATCTTTTTCGGTTGCTTGATGCTGTCTGTTACCACCAGTTCGTGCAGGCCGGAATTGGCGAGGCGCTCGGACGCCGGGCCGGAAAGAACACCGTGTGAGGCGTAGGCGCTGACCTTGGTGGCGCCCTTTTCAAGCAGCGCATCCACTGCACCGCACAGGGTGCCTGCCGTATCAACCATGTCGTCTATGAGGATGCAGTGTTTGCCTTTGACCTCACCGATAATGTTCATCACCTTGGCCACATTGGGTGCGGGGCGACGTTTGTCGACGATGGCCATGTCCACGTGCAGGCGGTTAGCCAGAGCGCGGGCGCGAACCACGCCGCCAACATCCGGAGATACGATGATGGTATTTTCCATATCATTTCTGGCTTCGATATCTTTGGCAAACAGCGGAATGGCGAAGATATTATCTACTGGAATGTCGAAAAAGCCCTGAATCTGGGTGGCGTGGAGGTCGAGGGTGAGAATCCGCGTGGCACCGGCGCGACTGATCAGGTCGGCAACCAGCTTGGCCGAGATGGGGGTGCGTCCGGCACTTTTACGATCCTGTCGGGCATAGCCGAAATATGGAATTACGGCACAGATGTTGCGGGCCGAGGCGCGTTTGGCCGCATCGATAAAAATCAGCAGTTCCATCAGGTTGGAGTTGCACGGTTTGCTGGTGCTCTGGATAAAGAAGGCATCCAGGCCGCGGATGGTCTCCTGAACCTGAAGGAAGATTTCACCATCTGAAAAACGCTGCATGTAGATCTCGCCCAGAGGCTTTCCGATGTGTTCACAGATATCTTGTGCAAGCGGCGGATTGGATGTGCCGGAAAAAAGCCGAAGTTTCTCGTGGACCATGGTGTGATCACTCCTCTGTTCGATAGAGCAGGCCTCATCAACCGCTTCTATCAAGGTTCTGCTGTGTAACTGGCTGGGACGGCAGGATTCGAACCTGCGCATGACGGGATCAAAACCCGCTGCCTTACCGCTTGGCTACGTCCCAATATTTTCTATCCAGCGGGTGCCTCTCCCGCATACTTCCGACATGCGTCCAGAAGCTCGGATTCTGCGCCTTGAGTTGCGCTGCTACTTTGCCGGCCTGTCCGCTATCGCTGAACAGGGCGATGCATGTAGATCCGCTACCGCTCATCCATGCCAAAACCGACTCTTTTCGCAAGCTGCTCAGTAGTTGCGACACTCCATTGCTCAGGCTGCAGGCGCTGCCTTCGAGGTCATTTCTTCCGAGGTTGGCTGAATTGGGCCGGATGGTATCCACCCCCCCATACGGGGTCAATGAACGACGGCCGCTATCCACTTCATGATCGAAGTGACGGAACACCTCGGCGGTAGAAAGTCCGCTGCCGGGCCAGACCAGCAGCAGGGTTTTCTCGGGCAAAACTTCCGGATAGTCGTTAAGCCTTTCGCCGATACCGTGCGCCCAGCTTGTCCTGCCGTAAAGAAAACAGGGGATATCGGCCCCGAACGGCGCGGCAAACGCAATAAGCTCCTGCAGGGAGCATCCTGCCTTCCAGAGCCTGTTGGCGGCCAGAAGTGCAGTTGCCGCATCGGATGAGCCGCCGCCAAGGCCTGCCTGTTCAGGGATATGTTTGACGATATGCAGTGCGAGCCCGTCGCTTATCCCGTGGCGAGCCCTGAATGCCTCCAGCAGCCGATAGACCAGGTTGCGCTCTCCCGACAGGGAGGGGTTGGAGCATGTGACTTTCAGTTCGGCGCAATCCTCGATAATCACTTCGTCGCAGATATCGGTGTAGGCGAAGCTGGTATCCAGCTCGTGCATGCCGTCATCGCGGATGGCGGTGACGAACAGGTGCAGGTTGATTTTTGCGGGAGCGGGCAGTGAGCGTTTCATGGCGTAATGATCAGCGTGGCCTGGCGCCCCTGCTTGATGTCGGTCATCACCAGTTTCTTGGACTCTGCGTACCACTGCAGGCGGATGGCGTGACCGGAGTTCCGGCTCTCCCACAGATCCGGTTTGGCCTCAGTGAAGTGGGAAGGCATCTTGCCGAGAAGGATCAGGGCAAGCTGTTGCGGCGGCATGACAATGCCGTGGCTGCCAAGCTGATCTGCACTGATCGCCCTCCAGAAGTGGTCATTGCTGTCGCGGACCTGCATCTGGCGGCCGGCCCAGCGGAACTCCACTACCGTGCCGGTGGCGGCATGGGTCAACCGTACATCACCGCGATCTGCCCTCTCGGCACGCCACTGTATCACCACCTGCCAGCGCCGTGTTGGCTCCATCACAATAAGGCGCCCCGAGAAGTTGCTGTAGGGGCCGATCGTCGTGGATTGTTGCGGCGGCTGTTTGGCGCATCCGGCCGTTAACGCCATGCCGATCATGAGCAATAGCGCAACAAGAGGGGGCGCGGGGATTCTCTTCACTCGCCTTCCTGCAGCCCGCCGGCAATTTTCTTCCTGAGTTTCTCCGGGCTCTCCGTATTGGCATCAATGGCCTTCTGCCAGGCAGTTCGTGCCGCTTCCTGCTCCCCGGCCCTCCAGAGAATATCGCCGAGGTGCTCATGCATGACCGGGTCGTCTTCGACCTGTTTTATGGCTCTCTGCTGGGTCTCCAGTGCCTTTCCGTATTCGCCGCGCTTATAGTAAACCCAGGCCAGTGAGTCGAGGTAGTAGCCATCATCCGGTTTAATGCCCAGCGCCTGCTGAATAAGCATCTCAGCCTTATTCAGCTGAACACCCCTGACCGCATAGCTGTAGCCCAGGAAGTTCATGGCTTCGGAGTGCTTCGGATCAGCTGCAAGTAGCTGTATCAGGGTCTTTTCGAGCTCTTCATGCTTATTCAGATTCTCATAGGCGACTGCGCGGTTGAAGAGTATCTGCGGGTGAACAGTCTCCATCGACAGGGCGACCTCAGTCTCTTCAAGCAGGAGCCTGTACTGCTTATGGGCCAGCCGGATCGCCGAGCGCAGAAGTTGTGCATCGACATGTTGCGGATCCGACTTCAGAACCCTTTCGAGGCGTGCCATAGCCTTTTTGAACTGTTTGTCGGCAAAATCCAGCCCTGCCAGGCGCACCTGTGCATCGGGGCCTGCCTTGCCTTCGGGGTCGACAGCTTCATAAAGCTCTCTCGCCTCCGCAGGTCGTTGTAACACTTCGAGGCTGGAGGCCAGGTAAAACCTGCTTTCATCGTCCGGGTTCCCCTGGTACAGCTTCCGGAAAGTCTGTTCCGCTTTTTCAAAGTCGTGATAGCGGAAATAGAGCATGCCCAGCGTTCGCAGAATCTCCGGATTGTCACCGGTACGGGATGCAAGATCCCTGTAGACCATAATCGCTTCCGGGATGCGCTTGTCCTGAATCATCACTTTCCCGAGCGCATGACCTACCAGAATGGCGTCCGGATTGGCCTGCAGGAAGTCGCGCAGGATCTTCTCGGCCTTGGCAAGCTTGTTCTCCTTCAGGGCTATATTGCTCAGCATCAGAACAGCTGCATCATTTTCAGGGGCGAGTTTTCTCAGGCGGTTTAGGGATATTTCTGCCGCCCGGTACTCCTGCTGCTTGAGCAGGAGCTGGGCCTGTAACAGGCGGAACTGCGGAAGCTCTTCAATAAGGATGGCCTTATCAATGGCGGCAAGGGCGTCATCAAGACGGTTCTGGTCGGCAAGGATGCGCGCCTGCAGGTCGCGTCCCTGGATATGAACCGGATTCTTCTCAAACAGTGCATCAAGCAGCTGAAGTGCCTCTTCCTGCTTGTTGCTGCCCACTTTCAGTCGCGCCTGGGTAATCAGCAGCTTTTCGTGGTCCCCCTCCTGGAGCGGCTTTTTCAGCAGCGTCTCAATCTGCATCTCGGCCTCATCACTTCGATCCAGCTGCAGCAGCAGGCCGGCCAGCTGGACGTGTGGTTCGATCGAATCGGGATCCCTGACTACCAGTGCGGTAAGGAATTCGGCGGCCAGTTCCGTATTGCCATCCTTGATAGCATTCTGGGCTGCCAGGTATAGAAACTCCGGCTCCATCTGCTGCATCTGTTCTGCCAGTTGCTGCTGTGCCATCTCTGTCTTGCTGCTGCTTTCATCCTGATCCGCAGGCATCTGTGTCGCACATGCCTGCAGCAGAAGGAGGGAGGAGATCAGGGCGGTGATCACGCCCGGGTAGCGGATCATGCAGGCTCCTGAATGCGGATTTCCTGAAACCGGTTGCCACTGTCGTTGACGGACCAGCAGCGCAGAGATGCCGCTTTTCCATCACAGATGCTGACAATCGGATAGGCGAACCCCTCCCACGCGCTGCCGAGATCTGTTGGCGATGGTTTGGCGGGGCAGTCCGGATGCGAGTGATAGACACCCACGATCTCAAGGCCGCTGCCGCGCAGCTCGCGGTCGATGCGCTGATAGGCAGCAGGATCGAGCTCAAAGCGGTCTGCCGCCCGTTCACTGTTCAGGTTATCCACCTGCCGGACTTCGCTGATTTGCCACCCCTCTGCATCCAGCCTGCCGATCAAAAGGCCGCAGATCTCGTGCGGATAGCCTGACTCGCCCTGTTCTTTGATTGCCTTCAGGCAATCATCAGCAATACGGAGTCGGTTTGATGATTCAGCCGCGTCGATGATGTCGAGATATTCGGGGCTTCTGAATCGTTCAGGTTCGTAAACGGCTGTAGTCAAGTTGAATGCTCCATGGGCACTATGATGGGTCGGGTGGTGTGGCAATCCTGTATAGGCCGCGGCCTAGCCTATCGTCTGCCCACGGCTTGCCAACTACCTGCTAAGCGTAGGCCAAAAAAAAGGGAAGGCAAAATGCCTTCCCTTTTGAAACAGCTGCTTCCGAAACTTAGCGTTTGGAGAACTGTGGAGCGCGACGGGCCTTTTTAAGACCGGCTTTCTTACGCTCAACCTTACGTGAGTCGCGGGTCAGGAAGCCTGCAGATTTCAGGGTTGGACGAAGGCCCGCATCATATTCGAGCAGAGCACGGGCCAGACCGTGACGAATGGCGCCTGCCTGACCGGAGATGCCGCCACCGTTTACGTTAACGCGAACATCAATGCGACCGGAGAGCTGGGTCTCGGTCAGTGGCAGAAGTGCCTGCTGACGTACGATCTCAACCGGGAAGTAGTTTTCCACTTCGCGACCGTTCACCAGAACCTTGCCACTGCCGGACTGGATGATTACTCGGGCTACGCTACGTTTGCGGCGGCCAGTGCCGCGGTACATTGTCTCTGCCATCTTATCGTTTCCTCTATGCGTCTAACGCTTAATTCAGTTTCAGTGCTTCAGGCTGCTGTGCGGTGTGCGGATGATCGCTGCCAGCGTAAACCTTCAGCTTTTTCAGCATGGAACGGCCCAGAGGACCTTTCGGCATCATGCCTTTGACGGCTGCTTCAATGATGCGCTCAGGATGCTGTGCACGCTGTTTACCCAGCGTGATGCTCTTCAGACCGCCGGCAAAACCAGTGTGGCGGTAATAAACTTTGTCGCTCTCTTTGTTGCCGGTTACAGCAACTTTTTCAGCGTTGATGACGATAACATGGTCACCACAATCAGCATGCGGGGTGTACTGCGGACGATGTTTGCCGCGCAGAACAGTTGCTACCTGAGTTGCCAGTCGGCCAAGTACGAGATCAGAGGCATCTACAATATACCATTTGCGTTCAACATCGCCGGGGCGAACAGTCCAAGTACGCATATTTTTCTCCATGTTTGCGTTTGTTATGGCGACCTTTTTCAACAGGGTCTGCCATGCAAGGGCGGCGCATTATAAGTTGGGGGTGGTTGATGTCAAATGCCATTACGCATTAATCAGGTGGTTCTGTGATTCTTCAGCCTGCGGACATCAGGCCGCATTTTGCAATTCTCATCATCCACTATCTATATAATTGGTAGCGCCATATCAGAAAACCCGAAAACAGCCCCTGATGGCAGCGCCATGTGATATTGTGAGGCCGGTGAAGGGGGCTGCATCTGGACGGAGGCGCCTGCCTGCCGCGGGGTGGTTTATCGCTTCTTTCGGGAAGGCGGCAGTTCCGCTATTATGCCGACCTCTTTTTATCGATTTTGGAGGTAATATCCGCATGAACGAGCAACTGCTAGGTGAGGGGCTGACCTTTGATGATGTGCTGCTGGTGCCGCAGGCAAGCAGTGTTATGCCCAGAACGGCAGACACCTCGGCACAGTTTACAAAAAATATTCGCCTGAATATCCCGGTGGTTTCCGCCGCCATGGACACGGTAACCGAATCCGGAACAGCCATTGCTCTGGCGCAGGAGGGCGGGATCGGTGTGATTCACAAAAACCTGACCGCAGCTGAGCAGGCTGCAGAGGTGAGGCGTGTGAAGCGTTATGAGGCTGGCGTGGTCCAGGAGCCTCTGACTGTGTCGCCGGAAACCACGCTGGCTGAAGTACACCGCCTGGCGAAGGAGAACGGTTTCTCCGGATTCCCGGTTCTCGACAACGACGGCAAGGTGTGCGGCATTGTTACCAATCGTGATATCCGTTTTGAACGTGATCCGCTGACCAAAGTGGCAGATATGATGACACCGAAGGAGCGCCTGGTTTCCGTACATCAGGGTGTGGATCTCGATGCGTGCAAAGAGCTGTTCCGCCAGCACCGTATCGAAAAGCTACCGGTCGTTGATGACTCGGGCGTGCTGCGCGGCATGATGACCGTACGCGACATTGAGAAGTCCAAAGCATTTCCGAATGCGGTACGCGATGATCTTGGTCGCCTGCTTGCGGCGGCTGCGATTGGCGTTGGAGAGAAGGAGCTGGAGCGTTTCGAGGCACTCTACGCTGCCGGTGTCGATGCCATTATCGTGGATACGGCGCATGGCCACTCCAGTGGCGTCATTGAACAGGTGCGCGAAATCAAGCGCCAGTATGGTGACAAGATTCAGGTAGTGGGTGGTAATGTGGCCACAGCCGAAGCAGTTCGTGATCTGGCCAATGCAGGTGCTGATGCCGTCAAGGTGGGGATCGGCCCGGGCTCGATCTGTACCACCCGTATTGTCGCAGGTGTCGGTGTACCACAGCTGACAGCTGTAATGCAGTGTGCCCTGGCAGGCCGCGAGCTGGGCGTGCCGATCATTGCCGATGGCGGTATCAAGTTCTCAGGCGATTTCGCCAAGGCGATGGCTGCAGGTGCCTCGACCTGCATGTTCGGCTCGATGTTTGCCGGCACTGAAGAGGCACCGGGTGAGAAGATTCTCTACAAGGGACGCACCTACAAGGCGTATCGCGGCATGGGTTCGATCGGCGCGATGAAACAGGGAAGCAAGGACCGTTACTTCCAGGGTGATGTCGATGAGGCGATGAAGCTGGTGCCCGAGGGTATTGAGGGGCGTGTGGCTTACAAGGGCTCAGTCGGCGACATCCTGCACCAGCTGGTCGGCGGCTTGCGCGCGGCGATGGGTTATACCGGTGCGGCAACGCTTGCCGAGATGCATGCACGTGCCAAGTTTGTGCGCATCACCGGAGCAGGCTTGCGTGAATCGCATGTGCATGACGTAACGATTACCGAGGAAGCGCCGAACTATCGCCTCGACAGTTAATTGTCGGGTTATTAACCGAAGAGGCACAAAGAGGCTAAGCAACCTTAGCATCTCTTTGTGCCTCTCTGATTTTATGGTGAGTATATAATGGAAAAGATTCTGATTCTGGATTTTGGTTCACAGTACACGCAGCTGATCGCACGACGTGTTCGTGAAGCTCAGGTTTACTCCGAGTTGCACCCCTGGGATATGAGCGAACAGGAGATTCGCGACTTTAACCCCTCCGGTATCATTCTTTCAGGTGGACCGAACTCTGTTTACGAGGAGGAGACTCCGAAGGCGCCGCAGGTGGTGTTCGAGCTTGGCGTACCTGTACTTGGTATCTGCTACGGTATGCAGACGATGGCTGCTCAGCTGGGCGGCGCTGTTGAAACCGGGCATGTGCGGGAATTCGGCTATGCCGAGCTGAAAAGGACCGGAGACTCCCCGCTGCTGCGCGGCATTGAAGATAAGGAGGGGGGTGTTCTTGACGTCTGGATGAGTCACGGTGATAAGGTGGCTGCGTTGCCGGACGGCTTTGAGGTGATCTGTTACAACGACTCCACCCCGATTGCCGGCATGGCGGATGAGAGCCGTCGTTTCTATGCGCTGCAGTTCCACCCTGAAGTAACCCATACCCATCAGGGCAAGGCGATGCTGTCACGTTTTGTACACGACATCTGCGGTTGCGGCCGTGAGTGGACCATGCCGCACTATATTGACGAGGCGGTTGCGAAAATCCGTGAGCAGGTAGGCGATGAAGAGGTGATTCTCGGTCTGTCCGGCGGTGTTGATTCATCGGTGGCGGCAGCCCTGTTGCAGCGCGCCATTGGTGATCAGCTCACCTGCATCTTTGTTGATAACGGCCTGCTTCGCCTGAATGAGGCTGAGCAGGTAATGGAGATGTTCGCCCACAACCTCGGTGTAAAGGTGGACCATGTTGATGCATCCGAGAAGTTCATGAGCGAGCTGGCGGGCGTCTCCGACCCTGAAGCCAAGCGCAAGATTATCGGTCGCGAGTTCGTGCATGTGTTCCAGAAAGAGGCGGAAAGCATGCCTCAGGCCAAATGGCTCGCACAGGGTACCATCTATCCCGACGTGATCGAATCGGCCGGTTCAAAAACCAAGAAGGCGCATACAATTAAGAGTCACCATAACGTTGGCGGCCTGCCGGATACGCTGCATCTGAAGCTGCTTGAACCGCTGCGCGATCTCTTCAAGGATGAGGTGCGTGAGTTGGGTGTGGCGCTCGGGTTGCCGCACGACATGGTCTACCGCCATCCGTTCCCGGGTCCGGGTCTCGGCGTACGCATACTCGGCGAAGTCAAAAAAGAGTATGCCGATCTGCTGCGTCGGGCCGATGCCATCTTTATCGATGAACTGCGTGCCTCCGGCTGGTATGAGAAGACAAGCCAGGCCTTCGTGGTGTTCCTGCCGGTGAAATCGGTGGGCGTGATGGGCGATGGCCGCACTTACGAGTGGGTTGTGGCACTGCGTGCCGTTGAAACGCAGGATTTCATGACCGCCCACTGGGCAGAGCTTCCTCATGCCCTGCTTGCCAAAGTGTCCAACCGCATCATTAATGAGGTGCGTGGCATCAATCGGGTGGTTTACGATGTGTCTGGCAAGCCTCCCGCAACCATTGAGTGGGAGTAACTGCAGGCGCAGCCTTGCGCTGTTCTGTTTTCACGCTGATTATATGGGGCGGTTCATTGCACATTCGCACTGATCTGCCTAAAGTATGACTTGAATATCAATATTCATTTTTTTCGAGAGGGGAGATTCACCATGAAAAAAATCTTTATCATGGCCTGTGTGGCGATGCTGGCAGCTTGCAGCCAGCCTGCAGAGCAGAAAAAGGCGCCTGTGGCACCGCCGCCGGTTCAGGCAATCTCTCTGGATAGTGATCAGGCGCGTTTCAGCTATGCAATAGGTATGGATATCAGCACCTCGGTGGCCCAGTTGGGTGTGGAGATCGATAGCAAAGTCCTTGCATTGGCGATTGCCGACCATCTGGCCGGTAAGGAGAGCAAGCTGACTCAGGATGAGGCAGCGACGATCAAGCAGGAGTACCTGATTGATCAGGCCATCAAACGTGCTGCTGCCGAAAAAGCAGCGGCAGAAAAGGCTGAGGCGGAGAGGATTGCTGCCGAGAAGGCCGCTGCTGAGAAGGCTGCCGCTGAGAAGGCTGCTGCTGAGAAGGCTGCTGCTGAGAAGGCTGCTGCTGAGAAGGCTGCTGCTGAGAAGGCTGCCGCTGAGAAGGCTGCTGCTGAGAAGGCTGCTGCTGAGAAGGCCGCTGCTGAGAAGGCCGCTGCTGAGAAGGCCGCTGTTGAGAAGGCTGTTGCTGAGAAGGCTGCTGCTGAGAAGGCTGCCGCTGAGAAGGCTGCCGCTGAGAAGGCTGCCGCTGAGAAGGCTGCTGCTGAGAAGGCTGCCGCTGAGAAGGCTGCCGCTGAGAAGGCTGCCGCTGAGAAGGCCGCTGCTGAGAAGGCTGCCGCTGAGAAGGCTGCCGCTGAGAAGGCTGCTGCTGAGAAGGCCGCTGCTGAGAAGGCCGCTGCTGAGAAGGCCGCTGCTGAGAAGGCTGCCGCTGAGAAGGCTGCCGCTGAGAAGGCTGCCGCTGAGAAGGCCGCTGCTGAGAAGGCTGTGCCTGCTGCGGGAAAGTAATCGGTTCCCGGCTTTAATAACTCAATCTGGCCATACGTTCGTGGCATCATGGCCGTGCAGCTATTATTTATCCTGAATGAACTCAAGGAGTACACAACATGAAAAAGATTATTGCGCTTGCCTGTCTGGCAATGCTGGCTGCCTGCGGACAGCAGGCGGAAGACAAAAAGGCCACATCGGTCAATCTTGATAGTGAAAACGCCAGACTGAGCTATGCCATCGGCATGGATATCGGCATGTCACTGAAAACACTGGATACCAACCTTGATCGCGCTGTGATGATTGCAGCGATAAACGACCGTCTGGATGGTGTCGACACAAAACTTTCCCAGGAAGAGGCGGGAAAGGTAAAACAGGAGTTTTTCGTAAAACAGGCACAGATCAAGGAAGCTGAGCGTAAAGCTGCCGGCGAGAAGAATGCCGCGGAGGGCGCAGCCTTTCTGACCGAGCATGCCAAGAAAGAGGGTGTGACCGTAACCGAGAGCGGACTTCACTATCAGGTGATCCGCGAGGCAGATGGCGCCAAACCGACTCTCGAAGACAGTGTTCGCGTCCACTATAAGGGAACATTGATCGATGGTACCGAATTCGATTCTTCATACAGCCGTGGTGAGCCCATCAGCTTCCCGCTGGGCGGTGTAATAGCTGGTTGGCAGGAGGGTGTTCAGCTGATGAACGTCGGCTCCAAATACCGCTTCGTGCTGCCATCGGAGCTGGCATATGGTGAGCGTGGGGCCGGCAACACGATTGGCCCGAACAGCGTACTGATTTTTGAGGTGGAACTGCTGGCTATCGTAGATGAGAAGGCGGAGGCCGAAGCGGCTGCCGCAGCTGCAGAAGCGACCCAGAAAACAGCAGAAGCTGCGCAGGAAGCTGCGAAGCAGTAATTCCTGATCAGTGATGAATCGCATTTGTTTCATCATTTTGTCATAATTCGCAAATAATATTTGAGCCCTTCTCCTTTATCGGAGGAGGGTTCTTTGTTTAAATGATACGGTTGAGTTAATAAAAGGTATGGGGGCTTGATTTGAAGACTGCACTATTAAATCAGTATCGGGTGTGGGATGCGCCAACCCGGATTTTCCACTGGGTGAACTTTACCACGGTTCTCCTTCTGATCTTTATGGGACTGATGATGCTCTTTAAAAAGGATATGGGTATCACCAGCCTTGAAGCAAAAATCACGCTGAAAACCATTCATGTACTGATCGGTTATGTGTTTGTGTTGAATCTGCTGGTCAGGCTTGTCTGGGGTTTTGTCGGCAACCGTTTTGCGCGCTGGAGTTCCATTCTTCCGGGCAGTGGTTTCGGAACCCTGCTTTCCGGTTATCTCAACAGTATCAAAAAGGGTGATCCGCAGCAGTTTCTTGGCCATAACCCGCTCGGCAGGCTGGCTGTGACCGTTATCATGCTCTCTCTGATCGTGATGGCGATAACGGGTCTGACACGGGCCGGTACAGATATCTACTACCCGCCTTTCGGCTCCTACTTCGCTGCCAGTGTGGCTGCTGAAGGGGTCGATCCGGCATCACTGAAGCCGTATGACAAGACCGGTGTTGATGCAGCCAAGATGAAAGAGCTGGGCGCCTTCAAGGAGCCGTTTGGGGAAATTCATATCTACACATCCTATTTCCTGATGTTTCTCATTTTGCTGCACATCTTTGTTGTTGTACGCACCGAAATCAAAGAGGGAGGCGGGCTTGTTTCTGCCATGATCTCAGGCCGTAAGGTGCTCTCAAAAGATCCGGAGGATATGAAAGATTAAGCGTTAAACAGAAACGCCCGGCAATGCCGGGCGTTTCTGTTTTTGCGCAGGCCTAATTAAATTATCGCGTCCTGACTGGCCAGACCTTCATGTTCGGCGGGATCCAGTTCGGACTGGAACACCTCAACGGACTCAGCGGCATTGGTACTGTTTCTGAACCTGGCGAGATGAATCAGGGCATCCCCCTCATAGACCAGCGGCAGATTTGTGCGCCCGATAACGATGCCGTTGCCGGGTGCGGTAAGGCAGACCTCGTTCGCACCAAACGGATCACCCACATAACCAAGCATGTCACCCTTTTGAACTGAGGCGCCGAGAGGAACAGTCATTCTCAGAATGCCGCTCTGAGGAGAGCGAATCCAGAAATTTGATTTAACAAATCGTGGCTGGAAGCTCTTGCTTGCAGTCGACCTGGAGAGCATCCCGATCTCCCGCATTACATTGACTACGCCGCGCACACCCGCCCGGATACTGATCTCATCAAAGCGCAGTGCCTCTCCCCCCTCATAAACCAGCCAGGGGATATTCCTGTTTACAGCGGCCTCGCGAATCGTTCCCGGGCGCAGTCCCGCATCAATAATGATCGGTGCGCGAAATGCTTCGGCCATGCGAAGCGTTTCGGGGCAGTCGAGGTTGGCCCTGATCTGAGGGAAATTATCACGGTGGATTGCTGCCGTATGCAGATCGATGCCATGCGTCGATTTTTCAACGATCTCTTTCATGAACAGGCTGGCAAGACGCCCTGCCAGCGATCCGATTTCTGAACCCGGGAAACAGCGGTTCAAGTCACGTCGGTCGGGCAGGTAGCGGCTCATATGGATAAAGCCGTAGACATTCACAATGGGAATGGCGATCAGGGTGCCACGAATGCGTGACAGCGTCTTCAGGCCGATCAGCCGCCGGATGATCTCTACCCCGTTAATTTCATCGCCGTGAATCGCACCACACACCAGCAGTGTGGGGCCGTTTCTCTTGCCGCGGATGACATGCACCGGCATGTGCAGGTCGGAGTGGGTGGAGAGCGGTGGAAGCGGAAACTCAACAATCGCCCGGTCTCCCGGAGCGATCCGGGTGCCGGCAATCATCAGGCCGTTACTCATCCTCTGCCCCGTGTTTTTGTGCGTCCTGATTTGGCATTCTTTTCAATACATCCGATGATCATGCCTGCCACATCCTTGCCGGTTGCCCGTTCAATGCCTTCAAGTCCAGGTGAAGAGTTCACCTCCATGACAAGCGGGCCATGGTTGGAGCGGAGCAGGTCCACACCGGCCACATTAAGTCCCATGATGGCAGCTGCCCGTACAGCCGTGGAGCGTTCTTCCGGGGTGATGCGTACAACTTCGGCACTGCCGCCGCGATGCAGGTTGGAGCGGAACTCCCCCTCTTTACCCTGACGCTTCATGGCTGCTACAACTTTTCCGTCAACAACAAGGCAGCGGATATCCGAACCGCCAGCCTCCTTGATAAACTCCTGTACCAGGATGTTGGCATTCAATCCGAAGAATGCCTCGATCACACTTTCTGCAGCCTTCTTGTTCTCTGCCAGAACCACGCCAATGCCCTGTGTACCTTCAAGAAGTTTAATCACAAACTGTTCGCCACCGACAGAGTTCAGCAGGTCATCAATATCATCGGGATTGCGGGCAAAACCGGTCACCGGCAGGCCGATTCCTTTGCGTGCCAGCAGCTGTATCGAGCGAAGTTTGTCGCGCGAACGTGAGATGGCAACGGACTCATTTAGCGGATACACGCCCATCATCTCAAACTGCCTGAGCACGGCAGTACCGTAAAAGGTTACCGAGGCGCCAATACGGGGAATGACAGCATCAAACCCGTCTAGCGTCTCACCTTTATAATGAATGGATGGCCGCATCGAGGTGATGTTCATATAGCAGCGCAGATGATCAAGAACCTGCACCTCATGTCCGCGCTCTTTGGCAGCATCTGCGAGTCTCCTGGTGGAGTAGAGTTTCGGGTTGCGGGACAGGATAGCAATTTTCAAGCTTTATCTCCTAGATGATAAACTGTTTATGATTTGGGCTTGCCAAGCAGGTACGACTCCTGCGGATCTACTGTGAATGTGCCATGCATTGCGGTTCGTCCGAGCAGCATTCGAAACTTCATGTTTTCTCGGTTGGTAAGCGTGATCTCTACCGTTTTTTTGCAGTCACCTAGCTGCAGTGTGGTGGAAATGACCGGACGTAGTTCCCGGTGGCCGCCGGAATCGGTGACATTGCGCTCGTCGAGAAGGGGGGCAGTGCACTTTTTCACGACAGATGCGTCGTGCTGAAAGGGGTGAATGCTGAAACGCACATATGCGACCCCACGCTTTTCGAATCTTTCCAGTTCGAATGTGTGCAGCGCGGAAGTGCGGGCACCGGTATCCACCTTCATCTTGATCGCATCGATGCCGAGCTCCGGCAGAGATCCCCATTCGCGCCATCCAAGCGTGATTTTATCCATGATTAAAGACCTGTTCCTGTAGAAGGGTGCCGCAATGTCTCAACTGTAATTACCACCACTTGCGAACCTTGAAGATGATGGCCAGCACGATAGCCAGCAGAAGCATGCTCCAGACAGAGAGGGTAAACCCGTTCGGGTGACTCAGTATCTCCATGTGGGTGAAGTTCATGCCGAAGATGCCGGCGATAATACCCATCGGGGTCATCACGACAGTTATAACCGCAAGGAACTTCATCACATCATTCAGCCGCTGGCTGAGCAGCGACTGAACAGCCTGCATCACATTAAGTGCATGCTCAGCTTTCGATTCGGCAAGCGCGGCAGCCCGGTGCATATGCTCAAGGGCATCAGCGAGAACGACGCTGCTGTGATACGTTTCGTCGATCTTCAGCTTTTCAATGACTGCTGCGTTAGTTATTCCAAGCCTAGCCAGAGCAGAGAGCTCTTTGCGCATGCTCAGAAGGTGAGAGAGGTCAGCCTTGCTGACATCTGCAAGGCACTCATCCTCGAACTCATCAATATCTTCACGGAGGATATAAACGCGCTGCAACAGGTGATCAACAAGTTTGTGAATAATTCTGGAGACGCACTCGGCAACAGTGAGATCCACCATCTCCTTGCTGGAAAAACGGTGGTGTCGCTCTTCAGGCCAGATCAGGCAGACCATCTCTTTATCGGCCAGGATCGATACGCTGGTGGTCAGGCTCTCTTCCTCATCGCTCTTTTTGTCGATGGGAAAACGAAGAATAATATGAACTGTTTCGCCTGCCATCCGGGTAAAGTGGGGGGGGTGGTTCGGGTTGCGAATATCCTTGATATGCAGGTCGTCCAGAGAAAAACGCTCCTGGATAGCGTCAAGAATCTCATCCGATGGATTGGCCAGACGAAGCAGTGTTTGCTTACCTTCAAGTGCCTCCTGCCAGGAGACAGGATGCATGCCGGCAAGCTTGTGGCTTATTACATCTTCACGGTGTTCAACTGGCGAATGCTCTGACTGCATACAGTCTCCTTATTGCAACAATATAGATGATGTTATGCGGGATTGGAAACAGAGCGGTCCGTGACCTTATTTGAAAATAAGCACCCCGGCTTCAGCCGGGGTGACGAATACTAGCCTGCAACTGCCTCGAAACAGCGCGGACAGAGCCCATCATGGATGTCATGAGACGCATCCGCGGGGCTGCCCACATTCCAGCAGCGAGGGCATTTAATGCCCTCTGCTGGGCGCACAGACAGGTTGTGTCCTTCCTCAACTCTGGCCACGATGAACAGCTGTTCCCAGCTCTCATTCAGCGATGCTGCAAATGAACCCTCCAGATTTGGAATGGTAACGGTTGCGGCAATGGATGAGCCGACAATCTTCTCTTTCTTGGCCTGATCGAGTGCCATGTTCACCTGTTCACGGATATCGAAGAAGCGATCCCATGCAGCCTCATCCACCTTGATATCTGCAACCGGATGGAAGTGGTGCATGTGAATCGAGTTTGCTGGTGAACCGGGCAGGAACTCCCATGCCTCTTCGGCCGTGAACGGAAGGATCGGAGCGACAAGGCGTATCAGGGTGTCGGCCAGATCATAGATCGTGGCGCGGGCTGAAGCGCGGCGTTTGGAGTCTGCGCTGTCGCAGTAGAGGCGATCCTTGATCACATCGAGGTAGAAGCCGCCGAGGTCGACCGAGCAGAAGTTATGCACCTCCTGATGGATACGGTGGAAGGCGTAGTTCTGGTAGGCCTCATCGACGTTTCGGGCTACCACCGAGAGGCGGTGTGAGGCCCACTGGTCAAGTGGCATGCGCTCGGCAAGTGGGACACTGTCGGTTTCAGGATTGAACCCGTCGATATTGCCAAGCAGGAAACGAACGGTGTTGCGGATACGACGATAGGCTTCGGCAAGCTGTTTCAGAATATCATCGGAGATGCGGATATCTGCCGAGTAGTCGCTTGATGCGATCCACATGCGCAGGATATCGGCTCCCATCTGCTGGATCACCTTCTGCGGCGCGATCACATTGCCTTTTGATTTGGACATCTTGTTGCCGTTCTTGTCGACAACGAACCCATGTGTCAGCACGCCTTTGAACGGCGCCACGCCACGGGTGCCTACGCTCTCAAGCAGGGAGGACTGGAACCAGCCGCGATGCTGGTCGCTCCCCTCCAGATAGAGGTCGGCCGGGCTGTCCAGTTCGGGCCGCTGTTCCAGTACGCAGGCGTGGGTGCTGCCGGAATCAAACCATACATCGAGGATGTCGGTCTCTTTCGTGAATTCGCTGCCGCCGCAATCGGGGCAAACCGAATCTTTCGGCAGGAATGCCGAAACATCTTTGGCGAACCAGACATCGGCACCACCCTCTTCAACCTGCAGTGCAATACCTTCGAGGACATCGGCTGTGGTGACCGCATGCGATGAACAGCCATTGCAGCGGATGGCTGTAATCGGAACGCCCCAGTTGCGCTGGCGTGAAACACACCAGTCCGGCCGCTGTTCGACCATCCCGCGGATGCGATTCTCGCCCCATTCAGGGGTCCATTTCGTTTTGCCGATTTCAACAAGCGCCTTGTTGCGCAGGTCGTTGGTATCCATAGAGATAAACCACTGCGGCGTAGCGCGGAAGATCAGCGGGTTGTGGCAGCGCCAGCAGTGCGGATAGGAGTGTTTCACCTCGCTGGTTTCAAGCAACGCACCGCAGTCGCGCAGGTGATCGATCACGATGCCGTTGGCCTGATAGACATGGCGGCCGGCAACCACAGGGGTCGCTTCATCGAAGATGCCGGTATCTCCGACCGGATTAAAGGCCTTCAGGCCGTACTTCATGCCGATTTCGTAATCTTCCTGGCCGTGGCCCGGCGCGGTATGCACGCTGCCGGTGCCGGCTTCTAGGGTGACATGGTCTCCGACAAGGATCGGTGCCTCCTGCTCAAGGTAGGGGTGGCAAAATTTGCGGTTATCCAGCTGGCTGCCGGTGAAACGGGCAACCACATCGCCTGTGCCGCCGATCTCGGCCATCACGCCTTCGCGCAGCTCCTCGGCCAGGATAAGAATCTCTCCCGCCTTGAGGTTACAGTTCTCGCCACAGTCCGTAATCTTCACGGCAGAGTATTCGATCTCCGGGCCGACAGAAACGGCGAGATTCGCAGGGATGGTCCACGGCGTGGTGGTCCAGATTACGATCGATACGTCACCTTTCAGTTCCGGTGCGATGTCGTTCAGGTCGTCGATGGCAGCGAACTTCACATAGATCGAGTGGGATGTGTGATCTTCATACTCCACTTCGGCCTCGGCCAGTGCCGTGGCGCATGAGACGCACCAGTGTACCGGCTTGGCGCCCTTGTAGAGGCCGCCATTGGAGAGGAAACGGCCAATCTCGCGAACGGTGTTGGCCTCAAAATGATAATCCATGGTGATGTACGGGTTGTCCCAGTCGCCAATAACGCCTAGACGCTTGAACTCCTCACGCTGCACATCAACCTGACCCTGTGCATATTCACGGCACTCGGCGCGGAACTCGGAGTCGCTGATATCTTCTTTTTTGCGCTTCTTCTTTTTGAACTTCTCCTCCACCTTCAGTTCGATCGGCAGGCCGTGGCAATCCCAGCCGGGAACATAGGGGGCATCAAATCCCATCATGGAGCGGGAGCGGACAACGATATCCTTGAGAACCTTATTGACGGCATGTCCGATATGGATGTTGCCGTTTGCATAGGGAGGGCCGTCATGCAGATGGAATTTCGGAGAATCTTTGCGGGTTTCACGAAGTTTGGCGTAGATGTTTTCCGCTTCCCAGTATGCCAGCCGTTTCGGCTCATTCTGCGGCAGGTTGCCGCGCATCGGGAAATCGGTTTTCGGCAGGAAAACGGTCGGTCGGTAATCGAAAGATTCTTGCGTCTGGTTATCGTTGGCCACATCTAGCTCCGTTGCATGGGTTCAAAGGTTGCGCATGATAGGCAAAAGCAATGCATTTGTCTCATTGATCTGAAATAGCAGGTGACTGGAAGCGGTCGCTGCAGAAAACACTTCCGGTCAGGAGAGGATACCCCTTGCATCGTCGCAGTCTCTGGCAATCTGTGTGGCCAGATCTGCATGGCCGGTAAACTTGCGATCTTCGCGGATACGCTTTACGAATTTCACGTTCAGGCACTGATCATAAAGATCCGGGGAGTCATCCAGCAGATGGGTCTCCAGCAGCAGCGTACGGCCATTGAAGGTGGGGCGGTAACCGAGATAGGCGGCACCCTTCCACTCACGATCACATGTGTTGGCCAGAACTGCGTAAATGCCGACAGGTGGATGGGCGAGATCGGCAACATCGATATTGGCAGTGGGGAAGTTCATCTGGCGGCCGCGTTTATCACCGTGCAAGACAGTACCGGCGATCGAGTAGTCACGCCCGAGCAGGTTTTTCGCCAGCTCGAAATCGGCCGCCTCAACCGCCGAGCGAATGCGTGATGATGAGACTACAGCGCCGAGCATCTCAAAGGCGGCGGCCTCGGATACGGTAAATCCTACTTCGTCACCGAGGGTACGCAGGTCATCAACATGGCCTTCACGGTCATGACCGAAGGCAAAATCATAGCCGACATGGATATGGTTGAATCCGAAGGTTTCAAAAAGCGTGCGCGAGAACTTTTCGGCAGGCCAGGTAGCAAGCTCTTTGGTGAACTCCAGCAGCAACACTGCATCCACGCCCTCCGCTTCAAGATAGTGCAGCTTCTCCTGCAGATGGCACAAACGGCGTGGCGCCTCTTCAGGGTAGAGCACCGCACGCGGGTGTGGTTCAAAGGTGACAACGATAGTGGGGCCGCCGGCACACAGCGCGTGGCCGCGTGTTTCAGCCAGCACCTGCTCATGGCCCATATGCACGCCGTCAAAGTTGCCGACAGTAATCGCGCCGCCACGAATCTCAGAGGCATTTGCCTCATCCCATGAGTGAAAAATCTGCATGGCAGAACTCTATCGCTTCGCGGGAAAATAAAACAGCCGGTCGGAATGAGGGTCAGGGTTGAGCTGTTCGGCATGAAAGGGCACGATTCCCTCCATGGATATTGTGACGCAGGGTTTGGCTGGAGCTGTGCTGGCTCAGAGCTTTTCGAAGCAACATGAAACGCGCATGGCAATGGGGATCGGTTTTCTTGCTGGCTTACTTGCCGATATCGATGCGCTTTTTACCCAGTCCGAGACTGACCCTCTGCTGCAGCTCGATTTCCACCGCCACTTTACCCACTCACTGTTTTTCATTCCGGCTGGCGGGCTGATCGCTGCTCTATTGATGTGGCCAGTGCTGAAAAAACACCTGCCATTCAAACGGCTGCTGGTTTTCACTACAGCGGGATACGGAACCTCCGGCCTGATCGATGCCTGCACATCTTACGGAACCTCGCTTTTATGGCCCCTCTCCGATGAACGGATTTCCTGGAACATCATCTCGATTCTTGACCCGCTCTTCTCGATCGCTCTGATTGCTGCGATTCTGTTTGCAGCTGTAAAAAGAACACCCCGCTATGCAGTTTTCGGAATCTGCTTTGCCATCTCATACCTTTTGGTTGGTTTTGCACAGCATGAACGGGTTGAGGCGATGGCGATGGCTGCAGCTGAAGCCCGCGGCCATCATGTGGAACGCATCGAGATTAAGCCGACAATGGGCAACCTTATTCTCTGGCGCTCGATCTATGAGGCGGATGGCCATTTCTATGTTGATGCTTTTCGCGCTGGTCTGGATGAAGAGAAAATCTATCAGGGCGAGTCGACCAAGCGTTTCGAGCTGGCGGACTTGCCGCAGCTATCCAGGGACTCGGTTGTAGCCGAGGACATCAAGCGTTTCGATTTCTTCTCCGACGGATATATTGCCCTGCACCAGAGTGATGATGTGTCAATTATCGGAGATATCCGCTACTCGATGCTTCCAACCTCTGCAAAGCCGATCTGGGGCATTGAACTGGATCTCTCCGATCAGCAAAAACATACACCTTTTAATCAGTTTCATGACGCATCTGATGTCACCCGCCAGGCATTCATCGACATGCTCTTGGGCGAGGATGTTCGTGTCGTACTTGAGGGTGTCTCTGATGATCCCAGAGTCATGACTGAGCTTCCAGAGAAACAGATTTAACGACCATCCGCTATCTGATGCCGGATGCCGGATGCCGGAGCGCGCGGCGGTGAATGGTTGCATTGAAGGTTATCCGTTGATTTGTGCCCCGGCGAGCCAGCTTATGTATGCAGTTGAAATGATGAGATATCGATAGGGTTTTGCGCCAGCGAATCGGAAATTTTTTCATGCATGCATTCGAGAGCAGCGCAATCGGACAGATGTGCTGTCGCATACATATCTGCTGTATGACAGAGCCTGGCCAGAAGGGATGATTCCGGCTTGTGGCATTCGCCGATGGCCAGGCACATATCCTCGGGACAATTCCACATGCGTAACAGACGCATGCCTGCCTCATCATGGTTGACGCCATAGCACGCCTCCTCCATCTCGATCAGGGCATCACCATGAAGATGTCCGGTCTCCTGCTCAAAATATGAGAAGTCCACGTTTAATCCAAGGGCCACCCGGCCAATATCGTGTAAAAGGCCGGTCATGAATGCGAGTTCATGACTGATGTTGTTCTGATCTGGATCGATCTGCTTTGCCAGATGTTCCGTTAATATGGCCACTCCAAAAGCATGCGCCCAGAATGCACGGATAATTGCCATGTCCGTGGACAAGCAGAGGCCATACATGAGTGACATCGTGGAGGCGATATGGGCGGTCTCACGTGAACCCAGGCGGGTAATGGCCTTGCTGAGTTCGCCGACTGGAGTGTTTGCAGGATTGAACGCAGCTGAATTGGCAACCTTGAGGATCATGGTCGAGGTTGCCTGGTCGCTGCGAATAACCTCTGCCAGATCGTGCGCGTCTGAATCAGAGTCCTTGATGATTTTCTGGATCTTCACAAAACGGTCTGGCAACGAAGGAAGTTCTTTGCATAAAGAGAGTAACTCGAGTGTTGATTCACGATCATAAGCCGGCTCAATCATCGGTGTCTCCAATAGGGGTTCATCACGCCATTTGCTAACTTTCATACTTCCTCCCGGAATCAACAGAGCTTGTTGATGCGTCTGCTTGATTTCCCATCGTTTACTCTGCTCACCCGCTATGCTCCGGCACGCTTTATCGGATGATCTCTTTGATGCGATGACTAAGCGTATCAATATCCAGAGGTTTTCTCATGACAAGACTCCTCTCAATTCGCTCTTCAGGCCTTAAAGCCTCTTTTTTGTCATAACCGGTAGCGAATATGATCGGGATATCAGGATTGATTTCCCGCATGCGAAGGGCGGCTCTGGATCCTCCCAGCCTGGGCATGACAACATCCATGATGACCAGGGCGATACCCTGATTGTTTGAAAAGATGTCGACGGCTTCCAGCCCGTCTGCTGCAGTAAGAACATGGTAGCCCAGGTTTTCAAGAACCCCCTGGGTTGTTTCTAGAAGGTCAGCTTCGTCATCTACAAGCAGGATGGTCTCCCCTTCTCCCTCTTCGATCTCTGTTTCGTTATATGCTGCCATGGCCTGCTCTTCTTCAGCTATAAGTGGCAGATACAGATGAATGGTTGTTCCCTGATTCTCCTTGCTCTCAATATTCAGGATACCGTTATGCTCCTGAATAGCCCTGTGTACCATGGCAAGCCCCAGTCCGGTCCCTTTACCCACCTCCTTGGTGGTGAAGAAGGGGTCAAGGACATGGGCGATATCCTCCTGCCTGATGCCAGTGCCGTTGTCGCTTACTCTCACATGGGCATAATAATCAGATGATGCATCAGGGTGTGTATTGATGAAATGTTCATCCACTTCGAACTCATCAAGGCGGATTATAATCCTGGGTTCGGGCCTCTCTGCCACAGCGTCTTGCGCATTGATGATCAGATTCAGCAGCACCTGATGCAGTTGTGTGGCATCAGCATTGATGGTCAACTCCTGGTTGCAGAACTCATAGGTCACGATGGTGCTTTCGGGGATGGCGGCCTCAGTCAGTTTCACCGCCTCTTTAAGAAATGAGGTCAGGCTGAAGTGCTCTTTTTCAACTTCATTTGTCCTGGCAAATGTCAGTAGTTGCTGGATCATGTCAGCTGCCCGATCGGAGAGTTTCTCTATGTTATTCAGGTTGGCAAGCGCCCTGGGCTGATCCTGGAGCTTCCGCATCGCCAGAAAGAGGTTTCCTACTATGCCTCCAAGAATGTTGTTGAAGTCATGCGCAATCCCGCCCACGAGGGTGCCCAGCGCCTCCATCTTTTGTGACTGGTTGAACTGGGTCGCTGTTTTTTTCCGGTCAGAAATCTCCTTCGTAGTAGCGTGAAGAATGTCCCCGTCTTTCAACTTCAGCAGGGTGAGGTGAACTTCAGCAGGAAAAACCTCTCCATTGGTTTTCTGATGCGTCCATTCAAAGATGTTTGAGCCGGATCTGTAGGCTGCGGCAATTTGTTCATCTGCCGCTGTCCGCGAGTCTCTGCCATCCGGTTGGATCGGAGGGGAGTGTTCGCTGAGATGGCGGCCGAGGAACTCTTCTGATGAGGTACAGGCGAACATTTTCAAAGTAGCCGGGTTACAATCGAGAATCCCATGTTCATTAAGAAACATAATGGTATCTGGAGAGGCATCATAAAGTGCCCGAAGTTTTTCTTCGTAAGGGTTCAACTTACTCACCGAATAACCACCGCTCCTTTTTTCCAGTATGCCTTTGGGTTGCACCTTCCAGTTCCTGCCCCGAAGGGGGATAAATCAACGATCTCTACACTGCTCTCAACGAGAGTCCCTCCGATCAAACAGTATAACATAGAGTATATCGACTCGTAATCACTTTGCATTAATCATGGTGCCTCTACCTGCCATGTTAAAGGCGGGTTCATCAGAGTGGTCCGGTTATTGGCTCCTGTTGCTTATGTGTTAATGCCCCGGTTCAATGAGCAGGCATGCAGCCGGGTTTGCCCTTCAGGGAAACAGAGTGCTCGGGAGTACCTTTACATGGCCGTCGGCTTCTCCGGCCATTGGCATTCGGATGAGACAGGACAGGCATGGCACTTGGGTTTGCGCGCTGTGCAGGTGTAGCGGTGATGCGGATCGGCTAATTAGTGTTCTCATCTCCGTATTGGCGGGCGATGTCGCAGAACTCATCTTCTATGGCGACAAAGGCATCAACGATGTCGGGATCGAAGTGGGTTCCTTTTCCCTCAATGATAATCTTGCACGCCTTTTCATGGCTGAAGGCCGGCTTGTAAACCCGTTTAGAAATTAGGGCGTCGTAGACATCTGCAACGGCCATAAGGCGTCCGGAGAAGGGGATCTCATCCCCTTTTAATCCGGCAGGATAACCGCTTCCATCCCACTTTTCGTGATGGGTAAGCGAGATGTCGCTGGCAAGGATCAGGAATGAATTTGGCCCAAGACCCTTCTGGGCAACTGCCAGTGCTTCAGCACCTATGGCCGGGTGTCCCTTCATGATTTCAAACTCATCATCGGTGAGTTTTCCCGGCTTGAGCAGGATTGCATCGGGGATGCCCACCTTGCCGATATCGTGTAATGGAGCTGACTTGAAGAGCAGATCGATGGTCTCAATATCAAGGAAATCGCAGAACCTTGGATGATCCTTCAGCTTTTTGGCCAGTGCGCGAACATAGCGTTGGGTGCGAAGCAGGTGAGCGCCGGTCTCGTTGTCCCGTGTCTCTGCCAGCGATGCAAGCGACATGATGGTGATATCACGCGTGCGCCCGAGTTCCTCTGTGCGTTCTCGAATGGTATCGACCATGCGATTGGTGTGCTTGGCCATAACTCCAAACTCATCAGCAGAAGCGACAGGGATAGAGCCACTATAGTCACCGAGCGTGGTCTGCAGAAGCAGGGCATTCTGGGCATCGAACGAGCTACGGATATTGCGCGCAAAGGAGAAAATTACATTGAGCGTGTGGGGTAGCGTAACAGAAAGCACAAAGAGGAACTCCTTGATGATAGAGACGCGGCCATCTGCCAGAGGTATGTCGTTTCCAACTTTTACCAGCCAGTCGAGATCCTTGATGACCAGGAGAATGAAGATGCCGACAATAAGGAGGACGCTGATGGTGGCAAAGATCACCATGCGTGTCGTAATCGGAAAGTAATCCTCCTCTGGCTCAATTTCTGTGTGGTTGGCAAGAACAGTTGCGGCAACGTTTCGTTCCACCTGCAGCGCAATATCGATGGCAGCAAAGAAGCCGAGGCCTGCGATGCCGACAATCAGTTTAAGGCCGCTCTCAAGTGGAAAGGAGAATGTGACGGTGTTGAAGATCGTCAGGGAAATGCCGGTAGCAAGGAAGAGTAGAAGTTCCACCCTGAAAGCGGAGCGCACCTGGCTGTTCAGTGGTTTTTTGTTAACAAGGCTGTCCCACAATAGTTTCCCGGCCAGATATTGAACGGCAAACAGAGTGACGATAGGGATAATTACCGAGAACGCTGGCAGCCCTTCGACAAAGGGGCATACCTGGACGCCGTAGATAGGGATTATGACCGCTGCTGCACCATAGTGAATGATTCTTCGCATTGGCCTGATTCCCCAGTTACAGTGCACTGATCTTCTCCGGCCAATTGCATTCGGCGGAGACGGGGCATTGCGGGCATTTCGGCTTGCGCGCTGTGCAGGTGTAGCGGCCATGCAGGATCAGCCAATGATGGGCGTGCTGCATAAACGCTTTCGGAATCACCTTTAACAATCCTTTTTCGACATCGAGTGGCGTTTTGCCAGGAGCCAGCCCTGTGCGGTTACCTACGCGGAAGATATGGGTATCCACCGCCATGGTCGGTTCCCCAAAAAGAACATTGAGTACCACATTGGCAGTCTTGCGGCCGACACCGGGCAGTGCCTCAAGCTCTTTGCGGGTTTTTGGCACTTTTCCATCATGTCTTGAAACCAACATCTGGCAGGTGCCGATCAGGTGCTTTGCCTTGCTGTTATAGAGGCCCAGAGTGGAGATATATTTTTTCAGTTTGGTCTCGCCCAGATCGAGGATCGCCTGCGGGGTGTTGGCGACAGGGTAGAGCTTGGCGGTCGCTTTGTTGACTCCCACATCGGTGGATTGGGCCGAAAGCATGACTGCTGCAAGCAGCTCAAATTCATTACTGTAGTTGAGTTCGGTGACCGGTTCCGGGTCAATGGCCTGCAGCTGTTCAAAAAAGGAGCGCACCTGAGCGGCACTCATGCGTTTGGTCATGTTCAGTTGCTGATCTACTCGTTGACTTCTTTCATGGTCAGGCTCACCTGACGGTCAATGATTTCTCCGGCCGGATTAAGCACCTGCTCAACCAGGAAGATGGTGTCATCGGTGATCTTCTCAATCTTGCCATTGTTCTGGCCGATGTAGTTGCCGCGGCGGACGATATATCCCTTGGTGGTGCTATCCTCCACCATAGCCACATGCTCACCGGCCATTTTGAAGATGGCGACCAGTCGCAAGGTGGCGAGGTCGAACTCCTCGAGTTTTTCGCGTTTGCGGTCGGAGAGGCGCATCTGGGTTTCCATGAGTGCTGCCTGTCCGCGTGTGGCCATACGCACCAGATAGGAGGAGAAGGGGTCGCGCAGGTTGGTGAAATCGATTTCGGGCGCATTAACCTGGCGGCTCATAGCATCAGGGATTGCATCACCTTCCGCCATTGCAGCCGTTTCCGCCGATGCCGTAAAAGCACCGGTCATGCAGATCACTATCAGCCCTGACCAAAGCCTCATGGTCTCCTCCATAGCGCAGTAAAACAGGCAGTAAAACTGCGAGCGAGTGTAATTAGAGCAGTAAAATCAATGCGATGCAAAGCAATTCTCAGAATCTGCGACACCGGTTCGAGTCCAAATGTCCGGAGAGCGGCGCTGAATGCGGTCTCTTTCAATCTACGTTCTGCCAGAGCTTCCAAAACCGCCGGCGCCGCGTTCTGTCTCAGAAAGCCCGGAAACCTCATGAAAGTCGGCCTGCACGAACGGCGCAATAATCATCTGGGCAATACGATCACCGCGATTGACGATAAATGGTTCTTTGCCGTGATTGATCAGGATCACGCCAACCTCGCCACGGTAGTCTGCATCGATCGTGCCCGGGCTATTGAGTACGGTAATGCCATGTTTCAGGGCAAGGCCTGAGCGGGGGCGGATCTGGGCCTCGAAGTTGTCCGGCAGAGCCATGGCAAATCCGGTTTTGATCAGTTGATGTTCCCCCGGTTGAATCACCACAATTTCATCAATTGCTGCGCGCAGGTCGGCGCCGGCTGCGTGTGTTGTTGCGTAGAAGGGGAGGTCGATTCCATCGCCATGCGGCAGTTTCTGAATATGTACAATCGGGTTACTCATGATTCCAGCTCCATGATGTGTTGAATAATCTGTTCGGCAAAAGCCTGTTTGGATTCACTGTCGATCGGCACCTCACGCTCTGCGGTCACCCACCAGCCGCCAGCACGTTCCGAGCCCATGTTGCCGATATCGTTGGCGACAATTGCATCGACACCCTTCTGTTCCAGTTTACTGCGGGCATATCCGGTGTGGTTCGATGATTCTGCAGCAAAAGCAATCACGTGAGAGGGGCGCTGATACATTGCTGCGACCTCAGCTACAATATCAGGGTTGGCGATAAGTTCGACGTTCATTGATTTGGTGTCGTTACGTTTCAGCTTCCCGGAGTGGGTCTCCTGAAACCGAAAATCACTGACGGCAGCGGTTGCGATAAAGGTGTTCGCATCTTTGGCAGTATCAATGCAGGCAGCCAGCATCTCATCCGCTGATGTGACATTGATGCGTTTGACCAGCGGATGCGCATCGGGTGTGCCGGGGCCGGCAATCAGCGCGACTTCGGCTCCCATGACTGCAGCGGCAGATGCGAGCAGGGCCCCCAGTTTCCCGCTGGCACGGTTGGTAAGCAGGCGCACAGCATCCCATGCCTCTGCTGTTGGACCTGCATTGATCACCCAGCGCTGATCTTGAAGAGTCTGTTCGGTGAGCAGTGGAAGCAGGGCGGAAACAATATTCTCAGGTTCGGAGAGGCGACCGGAGCCCTCTTCGCCGCAAGCCAGTTGCCCCGATTCAGGGCCGATGAAACGGATGCCCCGTGTTGTCAGTGCTTCGACATTTCGACGGGTGGCATCGGATTCCCACATCGAGCTGTTCATGGCCGGCGCCAGCAGGGTTGGTGCCTTGTTTACCTGCATCATGGTGGTCAGCAGGTCATCGGCAATGCCGTATGCCAGGCGGGCAAGAATATTGGCTGTAGCCGGTGCGATCACCACAGCATCGGCCCATCGCGCAAGCTGGATATGCCCCATATTGCGTTCGGTGGTAAGATCAAAAAGCTCGGTATGCACCTCTTTGCCGGTCAGTGCCTCAAAGGTGAGAGGGGATACAAACTGGCAGGCCGACCGGGTCATGACACAACGAACCTCTGCGCCTGCCTTGATCAGCAGGCGTACAAGTTCGGCCACACGGTAGACTGCAATACCGCCTCCGATGCCGATCAGGATCCTCTTGCCGGCTAGCATCCTAGCTTTGCGCTTCCTTCAGGGTGCTCAACACTTCGTCAACATGGCCGGCCACCTTCACCTTGCGCCAGACATGCGTGATGACACCTTCAGGGTTGATGATAAAGGTTGAGCGCTCCACCCCAAGATACTCCTTGCCGTAGTTTTTCTTGATCTGCATGACGTCAAAAGCTTTGCAAAGCGCCTCATCAGGATCAGAAATCAGCGGGAAGTTGAGGTTCTGCTTTGTGGTGAAGTTCTCATGCGATTTCACCGAATCGCGGCTGACGCCGACGATGACGGCATCTGCGGTTGAGAAGTCAGGAAGGGCATCGCGAAATGCGCATGATTCAGTAGTGCAGCCGGATGTGCTGTCTTTGGGGTAGAAGTAGAGTATGACCCATTTCCCTTGCAGGTCAGCGAGTTTCAGTCTTCCTTCGGGCCAGGTCTCAAGCTCAATGCTGACAGGTGCGGCATCACCGGGGTTGATGGAATAGTTACTCATTAGCAGCTCCTTCTGAATATACGGGAATCATGGATGCCAAAGCATAGGGTACGATGCTATGCTCCGCCACATGCCAGTTCTGGAGAGGTGGATATGAGTCAGGTGCTGTTAGCCGAGCCGCGCGGGTTTTGTGCAGGCGTGGATCGAGCTATCGAAATTGTTGAGAAGGCGCTTGAGGTTTACGGTGCGCCGGTCTATGTGCGTCATGAGATCGTGCACAACAAGTTTGTAGTTGAGGGGCTGAAGAAGAAAGGGGCTGTCTTTATTTCCGAAGTGGATGATGCTCCTGACGGATCCCTGCTGATATTCTCTGCTCACGGTGTAAGTAAAGGGGTTCGCCAGCGAGCAGATGAGCGTGGCCTGCGCGTTATCGATGCCACCTGCCCACTGGTTACCAAGGTGCATCTGGAGCTTCTTCGCCACCACCAGAATGGTGACCAGGTGATCCTGATCGGGCATGCGGGGCACCCGGAGGTTGAGGGTACCATGGGCCAGGCCCCGGATGGGGCTGTGTTGCTTATTTCGACGGTTGACGATGTTGCATCGCTGGAGGTCAACGATCCCGGCAAGCTTGCATATGTCACCCAGACCACCCTGAGCGTCGACGATACTGTGGATATTATTGATGCATTGAAATTACGCTTCCCCCATATTCAGGGGCCGAAACGCGAGGATATCTGTTACGCAACCAGTAACCGACAGTCGGCGGTAAAAGAGCTGTCACTCAAGTCAGATGTAGTGCTTGTAATCGGATCGAAAAATTCGTCCAATTCCAATCGCCTGCGTGAGGTGGCCGAGCGCTCAGGTTGCGCTGCTTATCTGATCGATGGCCCGGATGATATCAATCCGATCTGGTTCGGAAGTGGTGATCGTATCGGTATTTCAGCCGGTGCTTCGGCACCTGAAGTGCTCGTGGAGCAGGTGACCTGCTGGCTCAGAGAGCGGGGGTTTGCTGAACCGGAGGTTCTTAAGGTGTGCGAGGAGAATGTCACCTTCAGTTTGCCGGTCGAACTTCGCAAATGCTGAATCCGGTCGGATTTGAGGTGGACCGGGAATAGTGGTCTGACCGAGGTTGAGGCGTTAAGATTGTTGATGAAGGGAAGTTTTATGTCGCGGGCAGAGTGTTGTATACTATTCTGCTAACGATTGATGTGGCTCTCAAATTGCACATTGGGGGTTAGTGTGCTACTTAAGAGGGGCGCACGACAACAGATAGATATGGTCTGTTGCTGCTTGCAGCCGGGAGGAAACGTTGCTGAACCGTGTAATTAAAGTACATATTATGGCGCTGACGCTACTGGTGCCAGTTGCGTTGTTCGCAGCAAATCCGAACGTCGATTCGGTCGGCACAGTTAATAAATTGACCGCCGGTGAGAAGAGTGTCGCCGAAACGAGTGCCGAATCTGCTGGTCAGGATTATCAGCAACAGTTGAAGGTGACTGCCGCAGCTCTTGCCGCTGAGAAGGCTGCCGCTGAGAAGGCTGCTGCTGAGAAGGCCGCTGCTGAGAAGGCCGCTGCTGAGAAGGCCGCTGCTGAGAAGGCCGCTGCTGAGAAGGCCGCTGCAGAGAAGGCTGCTGCAGAGAAAGCCGCAGCAGAGAAAGCCGCTGCAGAGAAAGCTGCTGCTGAGAAAGCCGCAGCAGAGAAGGCCGCAGCAGAGAAGGCCGCAGCAGAGAAAGCCGCAGCAGAGAAATCCGCAGCAGAGAAAGCCGCAGCTGAGAAGGCCGCAGCAGAGAAAGCCGCAGCAGAGAAGGCCGCAGCAGAGAAGGCCGCAGCAGAGAAGGCCGCAGCAGAGAAGGCCGCAGCAGAGAAGGCCGCAGCAGAGAAGGCCGCAGCTGAGAAAGCCGCTGCTGAGAAAGCCGCTGCTGAGAAGGCCGCTGCAGAGAAGGCTGCTGCAGAGAAGGCTGCTGCTGAGAAAGCTGCTGCAGAGAAGGCTGCTGCAGAGAAAGCTGCTGCAGAGAAGGCTGCTGCAGAGAAGGCCGCAGCAGAGAAGGCCGCAGCAAGGGAGGCTGCCGCCAAGGTGGCAGTGGCTTCACTTCAGAATTATCAGAAGCAATTGCTGGAAATGAGTAAGCATCTGGCTGGTGAAAAGAGCAACGCAGAGTTGCTTGCTGTAAAGCGTACAGCAGAGAAAGTCGCAGCAGAGAAGATGGAGGCTGAGAGAATTGCGGCCGAGAAGCTGGCGGTGGAAAAGGCCGAAGCGATTGCAGCCGCCGAGAAGGCTGTTGCGGACAAGCTGGCTGCCGAAAGAGCTGCTGCCGAAAGAGCTGCTGCCGAAAGAGCTGCTGCCGAAAGAGCTGCTGCTGAAAGGACTGCTGCCGAAAGGGCTGCTGCTGAAAGGGCTGCTGCCGAAAGGGCTGCTGCTGAAAGGGCTGCTGCTGAAAGGGCTGCTGCTGAAAGGGCTGCTGCTGAAAGGGCTGCTGCCGAGGCTGGCGCTATAGAGGATGCTCCGGCTGATGTGGTTGTTGAAAAGAGTCCGCCTGCAGCTGAGAAAAAACCATTTGTGGATCTATGGGATCGTGAAACGACTGCCTATGAGCCGGGTATTATATACCGGGATGAGTTTGATGGTGGTTACCTCTCTGAAGTGTGGCAGGTGCTCAATCCAAGGTCTGAGTTGATGAACTCTGATGGTGAGAGCCTGATCTTGATGACGAACAAATCTTCCCTCTCAAAAGGGCTTGTGCCTAACGTTCTGGTCTATAACGGCAGTAGTCTGAATGGAGATTATTCGGTTTCCGTGAGGGTGGATTCTGAGTTTACTGCCGGTAAGAACGGTCGGGCAGAACAGCAGGCGGGGCTGCTTCTCTATCGCAGCGGCAGCGACCACATAGGGCTGATTGTTGGCGTGGAAGATGAGGCGAACTTCAGCAAGTGTGAAGGTCGGGATTGCAGGCAGGTTGTCAGTGCCCGTTTTGTCAAGGCACTTGATGGTGAGCGTGTACAGATCAACAGCCCGTACTGGGTAGCCTGGCAAAAGCCGAAATCAACTTCGATGGCCACCCGTTTCTCGGTGTACCTCAAGATTGATAAAGTGGGCTATACCTATACTGCGCATGCAAGCCTCGACGGGAATACCTGGTATGAGATTGGGGCCGTACCGTTCTTCAGCACCAAGCTGAAGCCGGCTCTCTTTGCCAGTGGCAATGAGGACTTTCCGTACGCACTGGTCAAGCTCGATCATCTGGTTATCAAAGAGCTTCAATAACAGGAATCTGAATGCTGAAAACAGGCCGCGCAAAACAGGCGGCCTGTTTACTTAATTGTTCCGGGTGATGTTGCGCGCCTGCTCGGCAGCATTGCCGATGTAGCTGGCAGGAGTCATTT
The DNA here is from genome assembly GCF_002795825.1 of Mariprofundus ferrinatatus. Taxonomy (NCBI): domain Bacteria; kingdom Pseudomonadati; phylum Pseudomonadota; class Candidatius Mariprofundia; order Mariprofundales; family Mariprofundaceae; genus Mariprofundus; species Mariprofundus ferrinatatus. The sequence goes on from NZ_CP018800.1 coordinate 535,429, forward strand.
CCATCAGCTGCTGTTTTGCATCAGCCGGAATATCAAGGTCTTTGACAAACGCCCTGAGTGCATCCGGGGTGATTCCTTTGCCGCGGGTGAGGGCCTTCATCTGCTCGTATGGATTCTCCAGCCCATAGCGGCGCATGACGGTCTGAACCGCTTCGCCGAGCACTTCCCAGCTGGCATCAAGGTCTGCATTGATGCGTTCCGCATTGATCTCAAGCTTGCTGAAACCTTTCAGGGCTGAGCTGTAAGCAAGTGTTGAGTATCCAAAGCCGACGCCGAGGTTGCGCAGCACGGTCGAATCGGTGAGGTCACGCTGCCAGCGGGAGATGGGTAGCTTCTCTGCCAGATGGGCGAGAACTGCATTGGCAAGGCCGAGGTTACCCTCTGCATTCTCGAAATCGATTGGATTCACCTTATGCGGCATGGTTGATGATCCGACTTCGCCGGCTATCACTTTCTGCTTGAAGTAGCCGAGGGAAATATAGCCCCAGATATCGCGGCTGAAATCGATCAGTATGGTATTAAAGCGAGCTGCAGCATTGTTGAGTTCGGCAATGTAGTCATGCGGCTCGATCTGTATGGTGTACGGATTCCAGTTGATGCCGAGTGATTCGACAAAGTCTTTGGCGATTGCTGGCCAGTCCAGATCAGGGTATGCGGCGAGGTGGGCGTTGTAGTTGCCAACCGCGCCATTGATTTTACCGAGTATTTCGTTGTTTTCGACCTGTTTAAGTTGACGGGAGAGCCGGTAGGCTACATTGGCCCACTCCTTGCCCATGGTGGTCGGGCTTGCAGTCTGACCGTGGGTGCGGGCAAGAAGAGGCTGCTCCGCATACTGAATCGCACCTTTGGTAATTGCATCGACAACTGCTCTCATCTCAGGAATCAGTACAGTCTCACGTGCTTCGTTGAGCATCAGTGCGTAGGAGAGGTTGTTGATGTCCTCGCTGGTGCAGGCGAAATGGAAAAATTCAGAGATTGCTGCCAACTCTGCGTTATCGGCCACTTTCTCTTTCAGCAGGTACTCGACCGCTTTCACATCATGGTTGGTTGTCGCTTCGATCTCTTTGACCCGGCTGGCATCCGCTTCTGAGAAATCGGTGACAATGGCGTTGAGAAAGGCCTGAGCATCAGCTGAAAATGCTGGCACCTCGGCAATATCCGGATTGGCTGCCAGCATCTGCAGCCAACGTACTTCAACGGTGACGCGGGCCTTGATCAGGCCGTACTCACTGAATATCGGACGAAGGCTGGCGGTTTTGCCAGCATAGCGGCCGTCCAGCGGGGATAGGGCTGTAAGAGGTGATACCTGCATGGGAACTCCAGTAGATAATAAATCGAAAGCATCAAAGGCGCAGTCTGTATGGTGGCGAAATGTACACGCTATACGGCGCATTTCCAAAGGCATCTTTGGCGGCACCCAGTTATGTTGTTACGCTGTTTCTTGATTTCGATTAGGGCGGTGGCATTATTCGCGACCGTTTTACAGGGGGTAAGACTCGGTCTTGCTCCTTTTTTGTTAAAACGAAGTGCGAGGGTGGCGGAACTGGTAGACGCGCTGGATTTAGGTTCCAGTACCTTTGGTGTGGGGGTTCGACTCCCCCCTCTCGTACCATTTACTAAGCTGTAGAAGGTGTCTATTTCTTCTTCCTCTCAGCGACCTGCAGCAGAAGCTGCCTGTATATTTGGAGATAATTGATGATTCAGACTGAAGTAAAGTCCCTTGGAAATAACGAACATCTGGTGCATGTCACTGTGGCACAGAGCGAGTATGACCGTATCTATGCTGACCAGATGAAGAAACTGACCACGCAGGCCAAGCTTCCGGGTTTTCGTCCTGGTAAAACTCCGAATAATGTTATCAAGAAGCAGTTTGGCTCTAAACTTCATGAGGACACCATCTCTGAGCTTCTTCAGGCGCATTATGTCACCGCGATTGAATCGTCAGGACTGACACCTGCCGTTCAGCCGAATCTCGATATTCCTGCAACACAGCCTGCAGAGGGTTTTGAGTTTACAATGAAGGTGACTACTTGGCCGAAGGTTGAGGTGAAGGGGCTGAATAAGCTGAGTTTCGACGAGACCGCGGTTGAGGTCGAAGATCAGGATATTGACCAGGTCATCGAGCGTTTGGAGAAGTCTCAGGTTAAGTTTGAGATTGAAGCCGGTCGCGCAGCCGAGAACGGCGATCAGCTGCATATCGATTTTGTCGGCTCTATCGATGGTGAAGAGTTTGCAGGCGGCAAGGGTGAGGATGTGCCGCTGGTGCTGGGCGAAGGACGCTTTATCCCTGGCTTCGAAGAGCAGCTGGTTGGCAAGAAAGCCGGAGATGATGTGGCCATCGAGGTGACTTTCCCTGAAAATTATCAGGCAGCACATCTGGCAGGCAAAGCGGCAACTTTTGCCTCGACTGTTAAATCTGTTGGCAAGCCGGTCAATGCTGAGAATGAAGATGACCTGGCGAAGATGCTCGGTTTTGAAGATGGGGCAGCATTGCGAGAAGATGCACGGGTGCGCCTGAGTGAGGAGGCTGACTACGCCTCTTTCGAGACTACTCGTGAAGCTGCACTGGATGCACTGCTTGAGGCCAATCCGGTGGATCTTCCTGAAGCACTGATTGCTCAGGATATCCGGGAGACCACTCAGCGCGTGCTGCAGAACATGAAACAGCAGGGCGTGGAAGTGACTCCGGACATGCTCGATAACGATGAGTTCAGACAAGAGGTTCGCGAGCGCTCAGAGCGTGGATTGAAGCTCTCTGTGCTGATTCAGGCGGTTCGTGAAGCGGCAGGCATCACACTTGATGAGGCGCTGGTTGATGCGGAGCTTGATCGCCAGTCCATGCAGTATCCTGAAGCGCAGCGCGACCAGTTCAAAAACTATATTAAAGAGCAGAAGGAGCAGATGGCAGCCATTCGCGACAGACTGCTTGAGCGCCAGTGTGTTGAACATATTGTCTCTAAGGCCAAGACCAAGAGTGTGACCAAGCCGCTTTCGGTGTGGCAGGCAGAACAGGAACAGTAAAGCTGACCGGGAGGGTCCTGAAAGCTCAGGGCTCTCTTTTTTCACAGCAGTATCATTGCCGGCTGATGTAGGGAAGTGGCACTTAACCTGCTTGCTTTATACCTTAGTATGGAAATTGCCTCAGGACTCTTTATGCTGGGCCGCAATTGTTTATTGATCTGAAAAGAAAAAAGGAGAGTTCATGAATCTGGTTCCGGTAGTTGTAGAACATACTGCACGTGGAGAGCGCTCCTACGATATCTACTCTAGGCTGCTCAAAGAGCGCATTGTTTTCCTCAATGGGCCGGTTGATGATCATGTCGCCAACCTGGTTATTGCCCAGTTGCTGTTTCTTGAGTCCGAAGGGCCGGACAAGGATATCTACCTCTACATCAACAGTCCCGGCGGCCTGGTGACGGCTGGTCTGGCGATTTACGACACCATGAACTATATCCGCTGCGATGTGTCGACGCTCTGTGTCGGGCAGGCTGCAAGTATGGGCGCCCACCTGCTTTCATCGGGCACCAAAGGTAAGCGTTTCGCGCTGCCCAATGCCCGTATCATGATCCACCAGCCACTGGGCGGATTCCAGGGGCAGGCGACCGATATCGAGATCCATGCGCGCGAGATTCTCAAGCTGAAAGAGCGGCTGAATGAGATGATGGCTAACAACACAGGACAGCCGCTGGAGAAGCTGGCTGACGATGTGGAGCGCGATTATTTCTTGACCGCGCAGGAAGCAAAAGACTACGGTTTGATAGATAGCGTGCTGACGTCCCGCGAAGAAGTGAAGAACGGAGGTGTTAATGGCGACACAGAATAACGGGGGGGACAATACCCTATACTGTTCGTTTTGCGGCAAATCGCAGCACGATGTGAAGAAGCTGATTGCCGGCCCAACCGTATTTATCTGTGACGAATGCATTGAGCTCTGCAATGAGATTATTGTGGAGGAGCTTTCCGGAGAGCAGAAGGAGAGCAAGCAGGAGAGCGGCCTCCCCAAGCCTGCAGAAATCAAGGCATATCTTGATGATTATGTGATTGGTCAGGAGGGGCCAAAGCGCCTGCTGTCCGTCGCTGTTTATAATCATTACAAGCGTATTGCACATAATGAGAAGAGTGACGTTGAGATTTCCAAATCGAACGTACTGCTGCTTGGTCCGACCGGCTGCGGCAAGACTCTGCTGGCGCAGACACTGGCGCGTGTATTCGATGTGCCGTTTGTGATGTCTGATGCGACAACCCTGACCGAGGCCGGATATGTGGGTGAGGATGTCGAGAATATTATCCTCAAGCTGTTGCAGGCTGCCGACTACGATATTGAGAAAGCACAGCGTGGTATCGTCTATATCGATGAGGTAGATAAACTTTCCCGTAAGGCGGAAGGGCCATCCATCACACGCGATGTTTCCGGTGAAGGTGTGCAGCAGGCGCTACTCAAGCTGATCGAGGGCACCGTAGCCTCCGTGCCACCGCAGGGGGGGCGCAAGCACCCGCAGCAGGAGTTTATGCAGGTCGATACGACCAATATTCTGTTTATTCTGGGCGGCGCTTTTGCCGGGCTTGAGAAGTTGATTGAAGCGAAAGCAAAGCCACGATCCATCGGTTTTGGTGCGCAGGTGCAGTCGGATGATGAGAAGGATATCGGCGCTATTCTGAGCCAGGTTGAGCCCGAGGACCTGATCAAGTTCGGATTGATTCCGGAGCTGGTCGGAAGACTCCCCGCCGTGGCGACGCTGAACCAGCTTGATAAAGATGCGCTGTTCCGCATTCTGACCGAGCCGAAAAATGCACTGGTCAAACAGTATGCTGCGCTGATGAACTATGATGGTGTCGAACTGTCGTTTACCGATGATGCACTGGTTGCAATTGCCAAGAGGGCGATCGAGCGCAAAACCGGTGCGCGTGGTCTGCGTGCCATAATGGAGACGGTGATGCTGGATGTGATGTATGACATCCCGACCATGTCGAATGTCGAGAAATGCGTGGTGAACCGCGATGCTGTTGAAGGTAAGGGTAAACCCGTTCTGGTTCTCAAGGGTGATCAGGAGATGCAGGCTGCGGAAGCGGCTTCCTGAATCAATTTAAATTATTTGAGAATGGTTTTCATTTCATGCGGCTTACCGCAGGCTTACCGTTTCTGGTTTAAGGAGTAATTGGTGGCTGAGTTATCTAAAGAGAAAAGTGGTGAAGAGTCGATGGGGTCAGAAGATTTGCTTCCGGTTCTGCCGCTCAGGGATATTGTTGTATTTCCTCATATGATCGTGCCGCTTTTTGTCGGGCGCGATAAATCGGTCAAGGCGCTGGAAGAGGTGATGGGCTCCGGCAAGCGGGTGATTCTGCTTGCTCAGAAAGATGCCGGCCACGATGATCCCGGAGCGGATGATCTCTATCAGATTGCTACCATTGGCAATATTCTGCAGCTGCTCAAGTTGCCGGATGGCACGATCAAGGTTCTGGTCGAGGGCGGGGAGCGTATTCAGATTGATGAGCTGCTGGTCGAAGGGCCGTTTCTGCGTGCTCGCTTCTCTCCAATGCAGGCTGTGATTGAGGATGAGCAGGAGCTTGATGCTGTTGCCCGTTCGCTGGTCAATAAATTCGAATCCTATGTGAAGCTGAACAAGAAGCTGCCTCCGGAGGTGATGGTTTCCGTCTCCGCGGTAGAGGAGGCGGATAAGCTGGCTGATACAATTGCCGCCCACCTGAATCTGAAAATTGAGGATAAGCAGGAGCTGCTTGAACTGCAAAGCGTCACTGCTCGCCTGGAGCGGCTCTACGCCCATATGGAAGATGAGATGGAGCTGCTGCAGGTGGATAAGCGCATCCGCAGCCGCGTGAAACGCCAGATGGAGAAGAGTCAGCGCGAGTACTACCTCTCCGAACAGATGAAGGCGATTCAGAAAGAGCTGGGCGATGAGGATGCTGAAGGCGACCTGCTCAAGCTTGAAGAGAAAATTCAGAAGCTGGGGCTTTCCAAAGAGGCAAAAGAGAAGGCCGAGTCGGAACTCAAGCGCCTGAAGATGATGCCTGCAATGAGTGCAGAGGCAACAGTAGTTCGAAACTATCTCGACTGGCTGATTGAGATCCCGTGGAAAAAACGCTCCAGGGTAAGCAAGGATATCAGTGCTGCCGAGAAGGTTCTTGAGGCTGACCACTATGGCCTGGAGAAGGTGAAAGAGCGTATTCTCGAGCATCTTGCAGTTCTGCATCTGGTGCGCAAGATGAAGGGGCCGATCCTCTGCTTCGTGGGCCCTCCTGGAGTGGGAAAAACCTCTCTGGCCAAGTCGATCGCTCGTGCAACCAGGCGCGAATATATTCGTATGAGTCTGGGCGGTGTGCGTGATGAGGCTGAGATCCGGGGTCATCGCCGCACCTATATCGGATCGATGCCGGGCAAGGTAATCCAGTCGATGAAGAAGGCCGGCACGAAGAACCCGCTGTTTCTTCTGGATGAGATAGACAAGCTGGGGGCAGATTTCCGCGGTGATCCATCATCTGCACTGCTTGAGGTGCTTGATCCCGAGCAGAATAATACGTTTAATGATCACTACCTTGAGGTCGACTACGATCTCTCTGATGTGATGTTTATTACCACGGCCAACAGTTATAACATTCCAGGTCCGCTTCTGGACCGTATGGAGATTATCCCGATCTCCGGTTATACCGAGCATGAGAAGCTTGAAATCGGTCGCCGTTATCTGCTTGAGAAGCAGCGCAATAACCACGGGTTGAAAGCGAACCAGTTGGTCATTGCGGACGATGCTCTGGTTGAGATTATTCGTTACTACACCCGTGAAGCCGGTGTGCGCAGTCTCTCCCGTGAACTTGCCAAGCTCTGCCGTAAGGTGGCGCGCAAGCTGGTGCAGTCAGGGGGCAATGAGCAGATTCATGTCTGTGCGGCCGATATTGAGCAGTTCCTTGGCGTTCGCAAGCATCGTTTCGGGTTGGCTGAAGAACAGGACCAGATCGGCGTTGTGACCGGTCTGGCATGGACCGAGGTTGGCGGGGAACTGCTGCAGATCGAAACCGCACTGATGCCAGGAAAAGGTAAGCTCACGGTGACAGGGCAGCTTGGTGATGTGATGCAGGAGTCTATTCAGGCGGCACTGACCTATGTGCGATCGCGTGCAGCAGAGCTGGGTCTGAAGCCGGACTTCCATCAGAAGGTGGATATCCATGTGCATGTTCCGGAGGGGGCGATTCCGAAGGATGGACCCTCAGCAGGTCTGGCCATGGCAACATCCATTGTGTCGGCGCTTACAGGCATACCTGTCAGGCGCGATGTCTGCATGACAGGTGAGATTACACTGCGTGGAAAAGCACTTCCGATCGGCGGATTGAAAGAGAAGCTGCTGGCGGCCCACCGTGGTGGTTTGACCGATGCGATTATTCCTGAAGAGAATGCCAAGGACCTGAAAGACATCCATGAGGATATTTTACAGGGATTGTCCATTCATACTGTATCAAATATGGATAAAGTGCTAGAACACGCCTTGACTCGGTTGCCAGCAGGTATGAGTATGTCCGGGAATTTTGTGCCGGGGGGCGTTGGCGATATCTATCTGGATGACAGCTCAACGGTGGCGCATTGAAGTAAAGAAAATCAAAAAAATCGGTTGACAGGATATGGGGTCTATTGCTTATAGTTGCGGCCCATTGAACGCAGCGGGAGGAATAATGAATAAAGCAGATTTGGTAAACCACGTGGCCGCATCGGCGGACCTCAGCAAGGCAGCAGCAGGCGCAGCAGTTGAAGCTGTGCTGGGCGGTATCAGCGGCGCTCTTGCTGGCGGTAACTCCGTAAGCCTCGTAGGTTTTGGAACATTCTCAGTGGCAGAACGTGCAGCACGTACCGCACGCAATCCACGTACTGGCGACACCATTCAGGTGGCCGCATCTAAGGCGCCTAAATTCAAAGCTGGTAAGGCTCTTAAAGACGCAGTAAAATAACGACCTGAGAACTGGTAACACGGTTCTCTGAACAAGGGCTATACGCCCTTGTTTTTTTCGGGCGCTTAGCTCAGCTGGGAGAGCAACGGCCTTACAAGCCGTAGGTCGCAGGTTCGAACCCTGCAGCGCCCACCATTATCAAAGGCTCTGTGTTTTATATGCAGAGCCTTTTTCAGTCAGCTTAATTTTAGTTGATTTTAGGGGTGAAGATTATTAACTTGCGCCCCGCACCGCTGGAGCGGTAGTTCAGTTGGTTAGAATGCCGGCCTGTCACGCCGGAGGTCGCGGGTTCGAGTCCCGTCCGCTCCGCCACATATGAAGCCCCTGATGGAAACATCGGGGGCTTTTTTGTTGTGTGTGATTTGAGGCATCGGAACTGCGGACGACGACGAGAGCCCGATAGGGGCCGATGAATTGGCTGTCCTGGTAGTTTAAACGTTGAAAAAATTAACGCCCCGAAGGGTGAAGGGCAGGGGCTCCGGAATGGTTCCGCCCGCTCCGCTATATAAGAAGCCCAGATGGAAACCTCAGGGGTGCCCGAAGGGTATCTGAGAAGTGGTGCGCGCCATCGAGTGTTTACTACCTGATCCTGTCATGCTCAGTAAGCCAGGCCACATAATCGCGTGCAACATTGGTCGCAGCTCTATTCAGGGCAGCTGTGGCACTCTGTGCATTCTTTGAGGCGGCGGGCACAGTGGATATAAACTCTTTGGTGGCGATGACCGTTTTGTTCGCATAGTCGATCAGATAAAATCGAGCCCGGATCACGCCACTGGATGTTCCGTCAGCATGGATATGGTGGCTGAAATCGTACAGTGTGCTCTCAAGTAACAGGTGGGCTTCTGAAGCGGAGGTGGCCGGAATAACAGCCGCAAACCTGCCGCTTTCTTCCAATGCCAGTTGGAAGAGGACTTGCAACAACCTTACCGGCGCATCGCTCCAGCGGCTGTATGCATAGCTGTTCAGGGCATGTTCAGCATCGCTGTATAGAATCTCGGTACCGGAGAAGGCGCGTGTTGTACGCATTGGGGCCAGTTTAATGATAAGTTGCCCCGGTTCCGGATGCTGGCTGTTCTCAGCCCGTTCAGGCGATATCGTGTAGATATCGGCAGGAGGAACGTTTCTGGTTGCGCAGCCACTGAGCAGGCAGAGCGAGAGCAGGATCAAGGTGACAGAAATGCTATTTCTCATGGTATCCCTCCTCACCAGGACCCGGTCTCGGTTGGCTCTGCTTGAACAGTAGGTCACTCGGACTGGCTTCGGTAGCCCGGATAGTTCGTTGCATATCACCTGCCAGAATATCCAGTTCGTAAAGCAGCTGATTCAGATATTCAAGACTCCTCCTTACATCCTGCTGCATGTTGCTACCGGAACCAGCATAGTTCTTATCAAGGCTATCAGCCAGTTTCTTCACACTGACAGAGGCGGCCTCCACCTTTCCGAAGGCCTCGGTCATACGCTTTTCCATTACAATGCCGTTATCGATAACCTGCCTGAATCCTTGCAGTTGCCCCCTGATCTCTTTGGCAAACAGGGTCGTTTCAGAGAGCAGGGCTGTGATATTGTTCAGGTTTTCCTCGCTGAGCAGACGGTCGAATTTTTCGGCAAGCAGATCGAGCGATTTATCTATCTGGGCAAAGGTTGATGGGCTTGTCTGGATGACGGGAATATTATCACCCGTTTTCAGCAGTAGTGGCGCCTCTTTGCTGCTTTCTGTCAGTTCTATAAATACCAGGCCTGTGATGCCGAAAGACTTCAGCTTTGCCTTGGTGTCCACCTTGACGGGAGTACCGTGTTTGATTCTCAGGAGGAGCTCCGCCTCTTCGGGGTTTTCCATGTTGATGCCCATATGTTCGACGGAACCAACATCAACGCCGTTGTATTTGACGGAGGTATCGTTACTCAATCCGGCGACAGATTCTGAAAAGTAGACATAGTAGTGGTCATACTCCTCTTCGCCGCCATATTTTCCCAGCCAAAACGCGAAGGTGAGCAGCCCAGCCAATAGCAGAGAAACAAAGGCTCCTACAAGCGTATAATTAATTTTGCTTTCCATTCCGGCTCCGTATGCTTCCTCGCGCACCCCAGAAGAACTGTCTGACGATGGGGTTGGGGTTTTCTATCACTTCGTTGAGGGTTCCGTCTGCAAGGATTTTGCTTTCGCCCAGCACGGCAAAGCGGTCAACGACCGTCCAGATGGAATCAAGATCGTGAGTGACCATCACAATCGTTAAATCAAGGATATCCCGAAGTTCAAGAATCAGATTATCAAAGGCCTCGGCGCCGATCGGATCCAGCCCCGAGGTGGGCTCATCAAGAAACAGCAGCTTAGGGTCCATGGCTAAGGCCCGTGCCAGCGAGGCTCGTTTGACCATGCCGCCACTGAGCTCGCCCGGATACAGGTCGGCTACTGTTTCAGAAAGGCCTACCATTTTAAGTTTGATGCGTATGATATCCCGAATCAGCTTTAAGGGGAGATCGGTATGTTCTCTGAGTTTGATGCTGATATTGTCTCCGACAGTGAGAGATGAGTAGAGCGCACCGCCCTGAAAGAGTACACCCCAGTTTCGTCGCAGTGTGGCGGCATTGTCATGACTGATCGTCGAAAGGTTGTGCTCAAGTATCCTGATCTCTCCAGCGTCGGGTTTCAGCAGCATGATCATCTCTTTCAGCAATGTTGACTTGCCGCAGCCGCTACTGCCGAGCAGGCCGTAAATCTCACCATGACGCACATTCAGGCTTATACCATCATGAACCAGATTTTTGCCAAACCGGGTGACAACATTCGATACCGAGATAGCGGTCCGGTTCATAGTCCCAGCTCCGTGAGCAGCACCGAGAAAAGTGCATCGCATGCAATGACCAGAAAGATGGCGTTGACGACGCTGATGGTGGTGTAGCGACCGATGCTTTCCGTGTTTTTGGAGACCTGGAATCCGCGAAAGCACCCGACTGCTGCAATAAGCCATGCAAAGAACGGGCCTTTGGCAATGCCGATCCACAGGTGCTTGATCTCAAGGACGTTTTGCAGGCGGTTAAGAAATTCTGCATAGGAGAGGTTCAGATGAACGTGTGAAATAAACATGCCGCCGGCGATACCAACCAGATCAGCAAAAAAGATCATCAGAGGCAGAATAATCATCAGCGCCAAGATGCGCGGTAACACCAGAAAGCAGTGCGGATCAAATCCCATGGTACGCATGGCATCAATCTCTTCGGTGATTTTCATGACGCCAAGCTGGGCGGTATAAAAGGAGCCTGTCCGGCCAGCCACGACGATGGCCGTGATGAGCGGGGCAAGTTCCCGGGTGACGGAGATACCGATCATGTCCACGATAAATATGTTGGCGCCGAACTTTTCAAGCTGCACGGCCCCCTGATAGGCAATCACCACGCCGATCAGAAAGCTTGTCAGGGCGACGATGGGCATGGCATGTACGCCTGCATCCTCAATGTTCTTCACGATGGCGCCAATGCGGATGGAGCGCGGATGCAGAAGTGAGTTGAACAGGCTTGTGAAATGCTCGCCAATAAAGGTGAAGAACTCCATGGTATCCAGCACAAATGCGATACACTTTCTGCCGACAGTGTTAAAGGGTTTCAGGAGTCGTGATGATAAAGCCGCTTCGGGGAGGACTGATTTTCCGGCTGTAAATTTGCGCAGCAAGGCGTAGAGCTTATCATGCTCACTCTTGATGCCGGTGAGTTCAATCGGGCAGTTGTTCGACTTCAGTAGATCGTAATGGTGGATAAAAAGCAGCATGCCCGCAGAATCGATCTCTCCGATATTGGACAGATCCCATTGAATCGAGGTGTTTCGATATTCTCCGGAATAGCTGTCCAGTTTGTCGGAGACATCCCTGAGGGCATCAATCGTCCAATTGCCGAAGCTTTTGAGCAATATGGCGCCACTCTTACTTTTATGCCGCTCTATCCGGGCTTTCTGCGATTGAGTTGACTGCATTAGCTCCTGTCCGTTTATAAACGATAAATATACAGAGTCTCAACAAATCTATTATTAGCTTAGCATATCAAAGAGAAAACTGCAGTTCTGAGTGACTGCATCTTGACGAAAGAGCCCTCTATCATATCTGGGATTTCTGTTGTTTACATAACCAAAGAAGAGTCCACTGCATATTGATCTGCAAGTCGCGCCGCTTGCGGCAGCCTTCTACTTTGCGCGGCTTCTGTCCCGGCTATTGATTCCGCGTTGCATTTGTTCGGCCCTGTCGAGGTATCCAAGTTTTCTCAGTAATCCGACAAGTTCTCTGCGTGTATTGATATCCGGATTAAGGGCGAGACTGTGCTGGTAGGCCTCAATGGATGCTTCACCTTTTCCGGCATGCTTGAGAATAGAGGCGTAGCTTTTCCAGCATGGAGCGCATTGTGGAAGAAGCCGGATGGCTTTGGCTCCATGCTTAAGGCCCATGTCACCAAGCTGCTGGCGAGACTGGAAGGAGGCATGGTTAAGGTAGGCAAATCCGTTGAGTGGATCGGCCTTTATTGCCTGGTTGTACTGTATGGTGGCGCTGACCGTGTCGCCTCGCTTTTCGGAGATTGAGGCCAGCAGGTACCACGGGGTGGCCTCGTGTTTCATATGCCGAGTCCCCTTCTCAAGCCACTGGATTACCCGCGATGTATCCCCTTTGCGTTCAAGTGCTGATGCCAGATTCACCAGGCTTGGCAGGTGCCATGTGATGGAGAGGTTCTTTTCGTACAGCTGCATGGCATCGCTCTGATGGCCGCCCTCTTCCAGAAGTACGGCCAGATTGTAACGTGCTTCAATATTATCCGGACGCATGCGAAGTTCGGACTCCAGCGCGCGGCGAGCTTCGGTGATCTGCCCTGTTTCGATAAACTGCCTTGAAGCTTCAAACGGAGTCTCAGCATGGGTCAGAACAGGCGACAGCAGGATGGCAGCAGAACATGCTGCTGCAAAAAAATGAATTGAAGCAGTATTATTTGTGTGTCGGCGCAATGCCCATCCTGCCTGTGGTCATCAGCATCTCTTCCATCTTCTCCTGACGTGCCCGTCGATCCGCTTTGATCTCCGGCTTCTCCTTCATCAGCTTCCATGGATTGCGTCGAATATCGCTGGAGAAGGCCTCCAGGTTTTCAGATGCTTTGCGAAGTTCGAACAGTGTGCGATAAAGGTTTTCCCGGTTGTCGATCAGGGAGTTGTTCAGCAATTCGGTGGTCTCTGCCCCTTTTTCAAAAAACGTTCGCCCGGCTTTGGCTGCTTTGGGGAGTTCAGAAACAAAGGTATCGAGATCGTTGCGATGGGTGCTGACCAGCTGATTGATATTGCGGCTGGCCTGGCGCAGCTCTTTCAGTACGGCTGGAAGTTCAACCTCAAGGGTGCGCATGGTTCTGTGCATTGATTCAGTTGTGCTGCGGAGTTGTTGCCGGTTCTCCCTGATCATGGCTGCGAGATCTTCAGCGGCCTGGCCACTGTTTTTGATCATCTGTTGCAGGTTCTGCTTACCCTCTCCATCACCCATGCCGGAGGAGAGGGCCCTGGTCAGGGACTGGATATCATCGGTGATACTCGATGCCTTGGCAATGAAGCTGTTGATGTCTCCACCTGGATCGGAGGGGATAATGGCTCCATCTGGAAGTGGTTCCGTATCACCAGGGTTTGCCGTGAGGGCCAGGTTTTTTTCACCGACCAGCCCGCGACCGATAATGCTGGCACGGGTTGAGGCAGGCAGCTTCACATCCGGATTAAGTGCGATGGTGACCAGTGCCTTGCCGTCGCTTAAGCTGATCTCCTGGACAACGCCGACCTTGACGCCGGACATGCGTACCGGTGACTGCAGGTCAAGGCCGAGAATGTCATCGAATTCTGCCCTGACGATGTTTGTCTCCTGCTTGCTCCAGGTGATATCGCCGACCTTGCCGGTGGCGAAGGCGAGTAGTAACAGTGCGATCAGGACAAATGCCCCCAGACGTGCATGTGGATTCATGATTTAACGGCCTCCTCCATCTGTTTGCCCCAGATACTGCAGTTGACTGGTCCCTCGGCATGACCCTCGACCAGCTGACGCAACATCGGGTTCTGATTTGTGTGCAGCTGCCCTGATGGGATCTGCACATGAACCTTGCCATGGCAGAGCAGTGCAATCTGATCGCTGATAATGGCCGCACTTTTCATGTCATGCGTGATACTCAGAATGGTCGTACCGGACTCCTGATGCAGGCGGGCAATCAGGCGATTAATCACATCGGACATGATCGGATCGAGCCCCGTGGTCGGTTCGTCGAGAAAGACAATGTCCGGTTTGTGGCAGATCGAACGGGCAAGGCCGACGCGCTTGGCCATGCCGCCGGAAATCTCGGATGGCATCTTATCCTCTATGTCGTAGAGGCCGACCCAGTGCAGCATCTCGCTGGCGCGCTCCCTCGCTTTGTGTTTGTCCATGCCGTGGCGAAGCAGGGTGAATGCCACATTCTCCCATACAGAGAGCGAATCAAACAGGGCTGCGCCCTGAAAGAGCATGCCGATGCGCTGCATGCGCCGGAGATGCTCATCCTCCGACAGGGTCAGCCAGTTCTCCCCATCGACGAGAATCTCGCCTGCATCGGGCTTGAGGATGCCGAGAATACACTTGATCAGTACGCTCTTGCCGGTGCCGGACATGCCGATGACGCAGGTGGAGCGTCCGGGCATAATGTCCAGAGTGACATCGTCGAGAATGACCTTGTCACCAAAGCGCTTGCTGAGCCCCCTGATGCTGATGCGTGGAGTCGGGACTTCGTTCACTGGAACATCCATGCGGTGAGGAAGTAGTCGGCGATCAGGATGCTCATGCAGGAGACGACCACCGCGCGGGTGGTGGCACTGCCGACCCCTTCGGCCCCACCCTGGCAGTTAAAGCCCTCGGTGCAGCCGACAATGCCGATCAGGAGGCCGAAGAAGCCCGCCTTGACCAGCCCTGAGTAGAAGTCGTTGAGCTCCATGTAGAGGGTTGTGTTCTCAATATAGACTGCCGGGTTCTGATCGAGAAGGAAAACGCTGATGGCATAGCCGCCATAGATACCGACGTAGTCGGCGATCACGGCCAGCAGCGGCATCATCAGGGTGACGGCAAGAATGCGAGGAACGACCAGATAGCGGATAGGATCGGTGGAGAGGGTCCAGAGTGCATCGATCTGCTCGGTGACGCGCATGGTGCCGAGCTCTGCAGCAAAGGAAGCGCCGATGCGTCCTGCCACCATCAGTCCGACCAGTACGGGTCCGAGTTCGCGCACCACCGACATCGATACCACCAGCCCGGTCAGGCTCTCTGCGGCAAAGCGGTGAAATACGATATAGGATTGAAGTGCGAGAACCATGCCGGTGAACAGTGCTGTCAGCAGCACAACAGGCAGCGACTGCACCCCGACCTGCTCGGCCTGCTGGAGCAGCATGCGCAGATGCCAGGGTCTTGACCCCATCCTGCTGACGGCACGACCGAAGGTGTGCGCGTAGAGCCCAAGCCTCACGCAGAGGCGCTCCACAAGCATTCCGGTGGCTGTCAGCGCATTGATCACACCGCTATTCTCCTGACCCGCTCACCCACGCCGGTAAAGAGTGTGTAGCTGATCGTATCGATCTCTGCCGCCACCTGGTTGGCTGAAATATGTTCTCCCCAGAACTCCACGCTATCCCCCGCCCGAACTCCGCTGCCGGTAACATCAACCATAGTATAATCCATGCAGATGCGTCCAATCATTTGATATTTTTGCCCCCGGATATGGACGTCTCCAATATTGGAGAGCGAGCGGGGAATGCCGTCTGCATACCCCATGCTGACAACCGCAATATCCATCGTTTTGTCTGCTGTAAACGTGGCGCCGTAGGAGACCGAAGCGCCAGTATGGATTTGGCGAACCTGCATCACCTCGCCGTTCAGGCTCATGACCGGCTTCAGGCCGACGGGCCTATCCGGAACCGGTTCGGCCCCGTAGAGGGCGATGCCGGGACGAACCACGTCAAAGGCATATTGGGGCATGGCGATGATGCCGGCACTGTTGAGCAGCGATTTTGGCGTGTTTGGTGAAAGCTGGTCGCAGATAGTGATAAAGCGCTCGGCCTGTATGCGGTTGAGCGGGTGATCCGGTTCATCGGCACATGCCAGATGCGACATGAATCCCCTGATGTCGATGCCGGTTTCGCCAGCCATGGCGTAAAGCTCGGATGGTGTTTCTGCCCCTAGCCGGTTCATGCCGGAGTCGAATTTCAACCATACCTTTCCTCTGTGGCCGCTTTTTGCCAGCAGGCTTAGCTGGAAGGGCTCCGTGGCCGCCGGGGTCAGGTGGTGTTGCACGCATAATTTTGCATCCTCTTCATCGAAGATGCCGGAGAGCAGCGTGATTTCGACATGGTCTTGATTGAAGGAGGGGATTGAGCGCAATTCCGCGCCTTCCGTCGCATCGGTGACTCCAAAGCTGCGGCACCCCGCCTCCAGAAGGGCGGGGGCAACAAGATTCTGGCCGTGGCCATAGGCGTTGGCTTTGACGATGGCCATGATGCTTGCATGGCCAGCCAGATTGCTTAGAAGCCTGTAGTTGTGTTGTAGGTGGCCAATGTTGATGCGGGCAATAGCTGGTCGAGACATGCAATGAATCTTGTCTGAATTTGCCTGCAGGTCAAAGGCGTCTTGTTCCATCTCTTCTGGCGTCAGAAAATATCTGCAATTTATTTCGACGACGAAGTCGTAAACTGATGGAGAAACTCTGCTATACTCCGTAGGGTTTGCATCTGCCCGGGCAATGCTGAAGGGTGTAATCGTGTCATGTATCACGGGTTTTTCAGGGCAGATTATGAAAATGTCGCATCGCGCCTGCTTACGGGTATCTATGAAAGGGGGAGAGAGTGAAGGGAATTATTTTGGCAGGTGGATCCGGAACCCGCCTTCATCCGCTGACGCTTTCAGTCAGCAAACAGCTAATGCCGGTGTACGACAAGCCGATGATCTATTATCCCCTTTCCACGCTGATGCTGGCTGGTATCAGGGAGATCCTGATTATCTCCACGCCAGATGATCTGCCCAACTTCGAGCGCCTTCTTGGCGATGGTGGGCAGTGGGGGCTGAAGTTCTCGTATGCGGTGCAGCCAACTCCTGATGGCCTGGCGCAGGCATTTACAATCGGACGCGATTTTATCGGAGATGATTCTGTTGCTTTGATTCTTGGCGACAATATTTTTTATGGACAGGGCATGGTCAGACAGCTGAGAGATGCAGCTGCCCAGTCGTCGGGGGCCACTGTGTTTGCATACCGGGTGAGGGACCCTGAACGCTATGGCGTGGTCGAGTTCAAAGATGGTTATAAAGCGGTTTCGATAGAGGAGAAGCCGGAAAGTCCTAAGAGCCACTGGGCTGTTACAGGCCTCTACTTTTATGATAACAACGTTGTAGATATCGCTGCAAACCTAAAACCATCTGCCCGCGGTGAACTGGAAATCACTGACGTTAACCGCGCTTATCTGGAAAAAGGCACACTGAGGGTTGAAACCCTTGGTCGAGGTGTAGCATGGCTGGATACCGGCACACACGAATCACTGCTTGATGCAGCCCGCTATGTAGAGATTATTGAGCAGCGACAGGGATTGAAAATTGCGTGCCCGGAGGAGATTGCGTGGGAGATGGGGTATATTTCCGATCTGGAATTGAGAATGCTTGCCAACTGCTTGGCGAAAAATGAGTACGGTAAGTATCTTCTGCGCAGATTATCTGAGGGTAAGTGATGAATGTTATCGAAACGGCACTTCCCGGCGTGCTGATTATTGAGCCGAAGGTGTTCGGGGATGCGCGCGGCTTTTTTCTCGAAACCTTTCACAAGCAGCGTTATGCCGAAGCCGGCATTCCGGGCGATGGCTTGGAGTTTGTTCAGGATAATCACTCGCGTTCAAGGAAAGGGGTGTTGCGCGGTCTGCATTTCCAGCTCGAAAATCCGCAGGGGAAACTGGTTTCAGCCGGTACCGGGACTGTGTTTGATGTGGCTGCGGATGTGAATCCGGATTCGCCAACCTTTGGTCAATGGGTGGGGGTTGAGTTGTCGGAGGAGAATCACAGGCAACTGTGGATTCCACCAGGCTATGCGCACGGATTCTGCGTCCTCTCAGATGTTGCGGATTTTCAGTATAAATGCACTGCGCTCTATCATCCTCAATCGGACAGCGGGGTGGCATGGGACGACCCTGATCTGGCGATCACATGGCCTATTAATAACCCCCTGCTGTCAGAAAAGGACAAGGCACTACCTCGTCTCTCTGCGGCCAAAAGAGATCGATTGCCATGAAACTTCTGATTACCGGCGCAAAAGGCCAGCTTGGTAGTGAACTTGTGCGCCTTGGTTCATCTCATGAATTGTTTGCAGTGGACTATGATCAGCTGGATATCACGGACGCCAATGCCGTAATCAATTGCATCAATAACTTTAAACCCGATGCTGTGATTAATGCGGCGGCATATACGGCTGTAGACAGGGCCGAGTCGGATGTGGAAGCAGCATTTGCCGTGAATCGTGACGGTCCGACGAATCTGGCACGAGCCTGTGGGCAATCAGATATTCCATTGATTCACGTTTCCACGGATTATGTTTTCGATGGTTCAGCGCAGAGAGCATATATAGAGAGTGATACGGTTTCTCCTTTGGGAGTATATGGCCAGAGTAAACTGGCTGGCGAAGATGCGGTAAGAAACCTCTGTCGGAAACATTTAATTCTTCGCACCAGCTGGGTGTTTTCACCGCACGGTAACAATTTTGTAAAGACGATGCTTCGCCTGGGCGCCGAGCGCGAAGGGCTGGGGGTGGTGGCAGACCAGTTTGGCAAACCCACATCGGCCGCCGAGATAGCACGGCTGATTCTGGAGACGCTTCCTGCTGCAGAGGGGAAGTGGGGTACTTATCATCTGGCGCAGCCTGATCGGATCAGCTGGTTTGGGTTTGCTGAAGCAATATTTTCTGAAGCACGCAGGCAGGGTATGGAGCTAAAGGTTCGAGAAGTGAATGCAATCTCCACAAGTGACTACCCGACGCCTGCAAAAAGGCCTTCCAACTCTGAGTTGAATTGTGAACGGCTCGAGTCAGTGTTTGGCGTCTCGATTCGCCCGTGGCAAAAGTCATTGGCTGAAGTGATCAAGGAGTTGAAGAATGTCTGAGTTCAGGCCGCAGGTGATGCTGGTGACCGGAGGTGCCGGCTTTATCGGCTGCAATTTCGTGCGTTATATGCTGGAGACTGATCCGGATGTGAAGATCGTCAATCTCGATGCGCTGACCTATGCCGGTTCTCTGGATAACCTGAAAGATCTACCGGATGCATCACGTCACACCTTTGTGCAGGGCGACATCTGTGACCGTGCGCTGATTGAAAAGCTACTGCGCGAGCATGAGGTTGATACCATTGTGCATTTTGCTGCCGAGAGCCACGTTGATAACTCCATTGCCGGGCCCGAGATTTTCATAAAGACCAATGTACTGGGTACGTTTACATTGCTTGATGCTGCACGCGGCTATTGGCAGAAAGAGAAGGGATGGGGGGCGGATCAGTGTAGATTCCACCACATCTCCACCGACGAGGTTTACGGTACGCTGGGGGCGGATGATCCTGCTTTTTCAGAAACCACGCCTTATGCCCCGAATTCACCCTACTCAGCTTCCAAGGCGGGTTCAGATCACCTGGTTCGCGCCTGGTTTCACACCTATGGTCTGCCGGTCACCACAACCAACTGCTCGAATAACTACGGTCCATACCAGCACGGTGAGAAGTTCATCCCCACCGTGATCCGCTCCTGCAGGGAAGGGAAATCGATTCCGGTCTATGGTGACGGATCGAATATCCGTGACTGGCTCTATGTGCGTGACCACTGTTCGGGTATCGATACAGTTGTTCGCGGAGGCCAGCTTGGTGAGTGTTATAACATTGGTGGTATCAACGAGTGGAAAAACATTGATATTTGCCGTTTGATCTGCCAATTGATGGATGAGCACGATTCCTCCAATGCGCCTCACGAAAAACTGATTTCCTTTGTTAAGGATCGTCCCGGACATGATTGGCGTTATGCTATTGATGCTGCAAAGATGGGGCAGGAGCTGAGCTGGAGTCCTTCAGAAACGTTTGAAACGGGCATTCGTAAAACTTTGAAGTGGTATCTTGGTGATCATGAATCTGAAACATAATCTCAGTATAATTTTTTATCGGGCATATGCGATTATGCGTGCCGAGGTTTCATCAGGTTCACTAGGTATGTTGGTGTGGATTGTCGAACCAGCTCTATACCTTGGTGCCTTCTATCTTATTTTCTCGGTGCTAGGTATCAGAGGGGGAGAAGATGCTATTCCTTTTCTACTTCCGGGGCTGGTTGTATGGAAGTGGTTTGCCGCGTCCGTGCATAAGGGGGGAATGTCTATTGTCGGTGGCGCTGCGATTATGCAGCAGGTTTATGTGCCTAAATATATTTTTCTTGCGACAGTATTGTTGTCTAATTTATATCAGTTTTTGATCGTGTTTGCGATATTGCTACTTTTCCTTGTTATTTATGGACTTGTTCCCGCAGTGCTTTGGTGGCAAATGGTTCCACTTGTAGTGGTTCAATTCCTTCTAATTACTGGAGTCGCGGGAGTCTTTTCTGTGTTGATACCTTTTTTGCGAGACCTCAAGGTGGTCTTGACGAATGGCTTGACTCTAGTGTTTTTTCTTTCCGGTATATTTTTCGATATCAGCAAGGCGCCTGAAGAATATCAGCAGATATTGTATCTAAATCCGATGGCTGTGATGGTTGAATCATACCGTGCAATTTTAGTTGATAATATGAGTCCCGACTGGGTCGGGATCGGTTATGTGCTGCTCTCATCAATACTTCTGATTGGAGTAACACTGGTTCTTCTGAGGAGATGGGATAGAAAATTTCCTAGGGTGTTGTCGGTGTGAATATGCAGAAGGGCCGTTTGGCAATGCGCGTATGTAACATAGGTGTCTGCTATAAGCAGAAGCGCGGGTTTATGCGCTCCTCGGAATACTGGGCATTGAAAAATGTTTCCTTTGACATTTTTCACGGGGAAACGCTTGGGGTGATTGGTCGTAATGGTGTGGGTAAAAGCTCACTTTTGAAAGTTCTGGCCGGAGTCATTAAGCCGGATCGTGGGCATATTGAAACGATGGTTGATTCAGTCGCTTTGCTTGGTCTTCAGGTCGGCTTTAAGCAGACTTTATCCGGCAGGGACAATGCGATCATGAATGGAATGATGCAAGGTGTAAGCCGGACAGTGATGGAGGAAAAGCTGACTGAAATCATAGGCTTTACGGAGTTAGAGGGGTTTATTGATCAGCCAGTTTGCAATTACTCTGCTGGAATGCGTGCCAGATTGCGCTTTGCCATCGCCATTCAGTCTGATCCAGATGTTTTGCTCATTGACGAAGCATTGGGCGTTGGTGATGCAGGATTCCGTAAAAAATCTGCGGAAGTGATTAAGAGTCGGATTGCATCCGATCAGACTGTGCTGATTGTATCTCATGACATGGATACCCTAAGAGGATTATGTCAACGTATCTTGTGGGTTGATCAGGGGGAAACCAGAATGATTGGTCCGGTTGACGAAGTACTCTATCAATATGAAAGCAGTGGCAGGTAAAGCCTTGTATGTATTAATATCAGGTATCTAACCTCTATGTGGTCGTTTAGAAAAAAAAGCTTATCTGAGCCGGGTGTAGTCCCTGCCCTTTTTCTGCACATCCAGAAAACAGCAGGAACATCCATTGTGCAAATTGCTAGTCAGTATTATGGCTCCAGTATGACCAGTCATGGCGATTGTTGGGGGCACCCCCCCTCAGATTTTGAGGGAACGCGCTTTGTTTCCGGTCATTTCGGGTATGATTATGCGAGGCATTTGATGCCTTCAAGGTATAGTTTTACTTTTCTCAGGGATCCTATGGAAAGAGTGCTTTCTATGTATTATTTTTGCAGGGAGCAGAATTCGTCTCAGTTTGAAATCTATCGGGTTGCAAGGGAACTTGATTTAGAGGGTTTCTTACGAGCAGGGTTTAAAGACCCTTTGGTCAAAAAAAACATATGGAACTCTCAGGTTTGGCAATTGGCCCATGGTTATGCCCATCTTGATAACCGGACTATTTCCGACTTTGATGGGAATGAATTGTTAACTATGGCTCTCGAACATATAGATGCCTTTTCATTTGTTGGTTTAACCGAAACATTTGAAGAAGACAAACTGGTCATATTGAATGCGCTGAATTTGCCGGACGAAAGCGTGGTCGCAAACAGAACATCTCACAGGCCATTTGCCGATGAAATTGATGTTAATTTGCGTGAGTTGATTGAAGAGCTGACAGAGTTAGACAGCCAGCTATACCAAGTTGCATTGTCGCGAAAGAAATAGTTTAGAATGGTGAACTATGTTGAACTTATAGGCTGGCATATCGAGGAAAGGAGTTGAAATGAATCACCCAAGTAATAAGTCTAGCTCAGATATGCGAAATGAATATCTCGACCTGATGCTCAAATGCTTGACCGGAAGTATTTATCATGATGCGCCCACCAAGCTGAACAGCATTGTTGAATATGATGACGAGTTGAGAGAGTACGGATGGGACTGGCCTACCGTTGCTCACTCAATGATTGGTCGAAAGCGCATGAGGAACGTGCGGGATCTGGTTGAAAGCATTATTGGTAATAAAGTAAAAGGCGACCTCATCGAAACCGGGGTTTGGCGAGGGGGAGCATGCATCATGATGCGTGCTGTGCTTAAAGCCTATGGTGTGACAGACCGCACGGTCTGGCTGGCTGATTCCTTCGAGGGATTGCCTAAACCGAACGTGGAAGATTATCCGGCCGATGCAGGTGAGACTTTCCATGAATACGAAGAGCTATCGGTATCGATCGATCGGGTTCAGGAAAACTTCAGAAGATATGGGCTTCTTGATGAGCAAGTTAAGTTTATCAAGGGTTGGTTCAAAGATACATTGCCCGGAGCCCCGATTGATAAGTTGGCGTTGATCAGACTGGATGGTGACCTGTATGAGTCAACGATACAGCCTCTGGATGCCCTTTATGACAAGTTATCCGTTGGTGGCTATGTGATTGTCGATGATTATCACGTGGTTAAGGGATGTAAGGCCGCCATTCATGATTTCTTCAAAAAAAGGGATATCAATCCTCAGCTTGTTGAGATTGATGGTGTCGGCGTCTACTGGAAAAAAGAGCAATAAGCATGGTGCGTGGCCTGTGTGCTCACAAGTGTGCTGGAAAAGTTTAAGGGGACTGTGCATGAGTCAGGAAAATAGGCACAACTACGAATATGATGTTGACTTGGCGGGTCCGACGGCACCTGCACGCGTGGTGCGACTGGTCGGCAATAACAAGCGGGTGCTGGAGGTTGGTGCGGGTCCCGGCTCGATCACCAAAATGCTCAAGGGTGCAGGCAATTGCCGGGTGACGGGACTGGAAATTGATGATACGGCAATCGTGAAGCTCAAAGAGTTCTGCGAGAGCGTTTACAAGGCGGACCTCAACGATCCGGCATGGCCCGAACTGCTCGCCGACGAGGCTCCCTATGATGTTATTGTCGCGGCCGATGTGCTGGAGCATGTCTACAACCCGCTGGCCGTGCTCAAGGGAATGGCCGGTATCGCAGACAATCATGGCGAAGTGGTGATCTCGCTGCCGCATGTCGGTCATAACGCCATTATTGCCTGTCTGCTGGATGAGGATTTCCAGTATCGTGACTGGGGTCTGCTGGATCGCACCCATATCCGTTTCTTCGGCCTGAAGAACATGCAGCAGCTGTTTACGGATGCCGGCCTCAAGATCGTTGAAGCGCAATTCGTGATCACTCGTCCCGAGGATAGCGAGTTCGCTAACAAGTGGAGCGGGCTGGCAGCCAATGTAAGAGCGGCGCTGGCCGGCAATAAACATGGTGAGGTCTATCAGGTGGTGGTCCGGGCGGTCGCCGCGACACGGGCCGATGCGGCTGTTGATCTGATGTCCATTCCTGTCGAAAGAAGTGCAGGTGTGACCGATGCCGGTGGTTTGGCGCGGCGACTGGCGCGGCGCTTTCTGAGCGAGGGAGCGCGGCAGAAGATTCGCTCCATGATGGGCAAGTAACAGGCGATTTGAATAGATAGGAACAAAAGGTTGATATTATGAGTGATTTGAAGGCAAAGCTGATTGCGATGTATTTTCCGCAGTTGCATGCCATTCCCGAAAATAACGAGTGGTGGGGCGAAGGCTTTACCGACTGGGTGAATGTGCAGGCTGCCACTCCAATCTTTGATGGCCACAATCAGCCCAGAGTGCCACTAAATAGGAACTACTACGATCAGTCGCAGATTGAGACGCTCTACTGGCAGATTGAGATGGCCCGGTCGCATGGCGTCTACGGATTCTGCCACTACCACTACTGGTTCGACGGCAAACAGTTACTGGAAACCCCGACCAATCTCATGTTGCAGCACAAGGACATGGAGATTCCATTTTGTCTCTCATGGGCCAATGAAACCTGGTCTAAGCGTTGGGATGGCCGCGATCATCATATTCTCGTCAAGCAAACCCATCCGCCGGTCAAGACGCGCTGGAAACTGCATTTTGATTATCTGATCAAGGCCTGGTCGGACGATCGATCCATCAAGGTTGATGGCAAGCCGGTGTTCGTGATCTATCGTCCGCATCGTATCGACAAGGTGGACCAGATGCTCGATTACTGGCGTGAACTGGCACATCAGGCGGGCTTGAAAGGGCTCTATTTTATGGCCCAGAAACAGTATGAGTTTCCCAATCGAGAGTGCCTGAGAGGGTTCGATGGACTATTCCAATTTCAGCCGTTCGAATCGATCTACTCGCCCTCTTTCGACAGGACTTCGATCAAGCATTCTCCCTGGTTCAGATTTGTCCGGGCACTTCCCGAGTCGGTTCAGGACATGTTGCGGGCACTGCGCGCCAAGTTTGTGAACGAGTTAACCTTCTATGATTATGAGAGGGTTTGGAGCGCAATCACTGAAATCAGGAATGATCCGACTCTGGCAACCTATCCGGGCGTCTTCGTGGATTGGGACAATACGGCCCGATACAAAAACCGGGCCACTATTTTTACCGGTGCCAGCCCAGAACGCTTTGAACACTGGCTGGGCAGAATGGTGGAAACGATGGATCAACGCGATTTGCCGGAGCCGTTCATTTTCCTAAACGCATGGAATGAGTGGGCGGAAGGCACCTACCTAGAGCCGGATGAAAAAAACGGTTTCGGTTATTTAGACGCGGTAAAAAGAGTTCTCGTAAATGGATAAATTTATCGAGGCTGGGAAATCTTTAGCAAATCTGTTTTTGAATAAGCGCGCTCCGAAGGGGCTTTTTCTTCATATTCAGAAAACTGCTGGGACTTCAATAATACATATAGCACAATCTTATTATCGCTTCGGTATGATTAGTCATGGAGATCATGTGGGAAAGCCTCCTAAAGCGTTTCGGAATTTAAAATTTGTCTCTGGCCATTTTGGTTATGATTTTGCTCAACAACTTATGGGTGATCGCTATTCTTTCACGTTTCTAAGAAACCCAGAAAGTCGTATTCTTTCTATGTATTATTTTTTAAGAGGCCAGAAAGAGAATCTTTTCCCCATGTATAAGCTTGCGAAAGAGCTTTCTCTGACTGAGTTTCTCAGAGCTGGTTTGACTGATCCTATGGTTAAACAGCGCATATGGAATAATCAGGTTTGGCAGTTGGCTCATGGATGGGCTAACAGAGATGGTAAAAAGGTGGAGGACTTTGAGCCTAATCAACTGCTTGATTTAGCACTTACCCATATCGAATGCTTTAATCACGTGGGAATTACAGAAACATTTGAAAAAGATAGGGATATCATCTTAAATGCTCTACATCTTCCTCTACCAGAAGAGAAAGTTGTTTCCAATGTCAGTAGTCGCGATTCAAAGCCATTATCTGAAGAGCAGGCAATGTTACTTAAAGAGTTGACTGTATTGGACTGG
The DNA here is from genome assembly GCF_002795825.1 of Mariprofundus ferrinatatus. Classification (NCBI taxonomy): domain Bacteria; kingdom Pseudomonadati; phylum Pseudomonadota; class Candidatius Mariprofundia; order Mariprofundales; family Mariprofundaceae; genus Mariprofundus; species Mariprofundus ferrinatatus. The sequence goes on from NZ_CP018800.1 coordinate 561,360, forward strand.
CAACTGTACAAAGTGGTTTGTGATAGGCATGGGCGCGGTTAATACTGAATGGGTATTAATTTAATCAAATGAGAAACGAACCAGATAGAAAAGAATATTTTAATTACCTTCAAAACCGTTCAATAATTGGAAAGCTATATCGAAACTACATGCTTTATCCGCGGTTAGCCTCCTGCCTTAATGATAGGGTTCTTGATTTTGGTTGTGGAATCGGTGATTTTCTGGTCTTTCGTCAGGGCACAACGGGGGTGGATATCAATCCTCATAATGTCGAGTACTGCCGTTCTCTAGGGTTGGCGGCTGAGGTCATTGAAAATGGTGTGATTCCGTTTGCAGATCACTCCTTCGATTCACTGATTATGGATAATGTGCTGGAGCATATCCCGGAGCCGGAAGTCAATGCTGTTCTCAACGAAGTGTTGCGGGTGCTCAGGCCAGGCGGACGGCTTCTCATTGGCGTGCCAGGGCCTAAAGGCTATGAGTCTGATCCTGATCATTGCTGTTTCTATAGCGAGCCCGATCTCGTTGCACTATTTCAAGGAGTAAACTGCCGGTTACTTGAACTCTTCCATATGCCTGTAAACATCACCTGGCTGGAAAGCCGAATCTCCCAATACTGCGTCTACGCCCTGTTTGAGAGTCCACCCCTTTGAGCCCCGTGCTGATGTATGCCCCGCCAGTCAAGCAGGTATGAAGCCGACTGATATCAAGCCGGCGAGCCTCCACGAGCGTAATAACTTTGATCTCTTGCGCCTGCTGCTGGCTGCAACTGTGGCAGGCTTTCATCTGTGGGCATTGACCAGCGATCCGGCCTTCTCATTGATGGGAAGATGGATGGATGCCAGCCTGGCTGTGGACGGTTTTTTTGTTGTCAGTGGTTTTCTGGTGGCAATGAGTTATGAAAACTCGACATCGCTGAAGCGCTACGTTGTGAAAAGGGCACGTAGAATCTATCCCGCATACTTAGCTGTCATCTCGCTTTCAGCATTATTGCTGGTGCTTGTTTCATCTGCTCCGTTGGAAGCCTACTTCGATGGGGATTGGCTATATTACCTGCTCTCTAACCTTCTGTTTCTTAACTTTCTGGCACCTGAATTGCCAGGAGTATTTGAGAATAATCGGCTGCACGAGGTGAATGGAGCCTTGTGGACGATCAAGATTGAAGTGATGTTCTATCTGGTTCTGCCTCTGCTTGTCCTGTTTATGCGAAAGATTGGGCATTGGCGTGCAATTGCCCTGATCTATATTGCATCTGTTCTCTATTCGATGGTGATGCAGTGGATAGCCAAGCATGGTGGCGGGGCTCTCTATCTTGCCTTGGAGAGACAGCTGCCGGGTCAACTTGCCTTTTTTATGGCCGGCACATTACTGTTTTATTACTTCGATCAGTTTAGAAGCAAGCACATATGGATATTGCTCACTGCCGCCACTGTTTTTTTTGCGGCTCGGGAATGGTCTTTCTTGTACCCGTTCTATCCATTGGCGCTGGCTGTTCTGATTATCTGGGTCGCAACTGTGATGCCCTGTTTGGGCCGCTGGGGGCGCTGGGGTGATTTTTCTTACGGCATATATATATGGCATTTTCCGCTAATTCAGCTTTTTGTCTCGACTGGCATGTTCGATAACGAACCGTATCTCGGGGCCTTGATGTGGGTTGCTTCCCTATCCGTATGTGCGTTCCTCTCCTGGCACCTTGTCGAGAGACCCATGTTGGGTCGGTCTTCACATTACCGTCGTGCTGAGATGAACTAAAGGTGGGATGCCACTTGGCCAACGTTACAGGTGCAAGTAGCGTGGCGAACCTATGAGTCAGATGACTGTTTCTGTGATCATCGTTAACTATAACTGTGGGGCACTTCTTACCGATTGTGTTTGCTCTGTTCTGGCTTCATCCGTGCCGGTTGAAGTGTTTGTATCTGATAATGGCAGTACAGATGGCAGTATTGAGCACCTTCGGAACAGGATCGAAGACGATCGGCTGCACATAATTTCCAACAACCAAAACCTCGGGTTTGCAACCGCCTCGAACATTCCCTTGGTGACGGCCACGGGGAATTATCTCCTTTTCCTTAATCCTGATTGCATTATTGAATCGGAAACCATTGAAAGAATGATGGTGGAGATGCAGAAACGGGAAGAGGTGGGAATGGCCGGACCTCTGATTCTGAACTCGAATGGAAGTGAACAGGCAGGATGCCGTCGTAGAGTTCCAACTCCAGCGCGTACACTGATACGGATTTTGCACCTTGATAAGCCGTTCCCTTTTCTGCGTGAGAAGGGGATACAGCTTCTGGATGAACCGTTGCCAGATCACCCGGTTGAAATGGAGGCGATATCAGGTGCCTTCATGATGGTTAAAAGAGATGCATTGGAATTGATTGGCCCTATGGATGAGAACTATTTTCTTCATTGCGAGGACCTTGATTGGTGCATGCGCTTCAGACAGAAAGGGCGGAAGATTCTTTTTGTTCCCGATGTGGAGATTACCCATAAAAAGGGGGGATGCTCCGAAGGCAGGGCCGTTTTCGTTGAATGGCACAAGCACAAGGGTATGGTGCGATTCTACCGGAAATTTTTCCGGCATCAGTATCCGACAATTCTGATGTGGTTAGTGGTTGCGGCTGTCTGGGTTCGTTTCGCATTGCTGGCAGTTCTGATATCAGTCAAAAGGGTGTTTAGTTGAGGGTTCTTGTAACAGGTGCCACAGGACAGATTGGCTGTTTTTTGTTGGTTAGACTTCAGGATATCGGAATGGATGTGGTCGCAGTTAGTCGCAATGCTTATTCAAGCGAACACAGTGAAGTCTGGGTCGTACGTGACCTTCAAACAGATGATCCCTTCATGGATCAGGAGTCGTTTGATTACTGGATTCATGCGGGCTTTTTATCGTTGGTGCCCCGATGGCTGGAGTCTGCTAAAAAAGCCGGAGTTAAGCGGGTGGTTACCTTCAGCTCCACCAGTGTTTTCACCAAGCAGGATTCATCGAGCCCTTATGAGCGGACGATTATCAGAAGTTTGATTGAGGCAGAGGAAGAACTCTCAAGGCAATGTGAAGTATTGGGGATTGATTGGACACTTCTGCGTCCGACCATGATCTACGGTGCCGGAAGAGATAAGAATGTCTCATTTGTTCAGTCGATGATCCGACGATTCGGGCTGTTCCCGCTGGTTGGAGGCGGGAAGGGCAAGCGCATGCCGGTGCATGCCGATGATTTGGCCCAGGCGGCGGTTGCCGCTATGCAAAGCGATGCAGCCGTAAATCGTAGCTACAACCTCGGCGGAGGAGAAACGCTGACATATCGGGAGTTCGTGGAGCGGATTTTTACATTGGAGAACAGAAATCCTCGGTTCATCAATATTCCTCTGGTTGTTGCCAGATTGCTGGTGCATCTGGTCCGTCTGTTGCCCGCTTTCAGGCATGTTACGCCTGCCATGTTCGAGCGGATGAGTATCGATCTTGTTTTCGACTATAGCGATGCGGCAAGGGATTTGGATTATTGCCCGCGTCCATTCACATTCGAGTCCAATGCATGTGTGTGATCTACGGTATGATGCTTCCTGGAATGAGAATAAAAATTATTGCGGATACTCAGGCTTAGACCTTCCACTCTGGTTCACTTTGGCTGCATGGGCGGTTATTGTTGAGAATCGTTGATTAAGACGTGCAACAGAGGCGATGAAACTTACGGGGAAGTATGAGACTAAAGCTCGATACATCAATTACTCAGATGGCAGTAAACGCCTGGCTACGTGTCGGGCGATTTCGCTGGCAGGGTGTGTTTCTTGGTCGCGGAACAAGGATTAAATGCCGGTTCTCCGCCGGGAATGGGACGGGTATCGGCAACGGTTTTGCCTGTCGGGGAAGCGGCAGGCTGGAAATAGGCCGCTACTGCGCGATCGGTGAGGCAGTGCGTGTCGTAACCAGTAACCACGACATGAACAGGGTCACAACCAACTTCTTTCTCCAGAGCAGGGTGCTCGGCAGGACAATTGAGTCAGGGAAGCGCGATGTGACGATCGGCAACGATGTCTGGATTGGCGATGGCGCGATTATTCTTGCCGGTGTTGAAATCGGAGACGGGACCGTGATTGGAGCAGGTTCAGTGGTTACCCGCTCGCTTCCTCCCTACAAAGTGGCGGGCGGAAACCCTGCTCGCATCATTCGGGATCGATTCCCTCCTGAAGTGGTCGGGCGCATTGCCGCATTAAAGTGGTGGGAGTGGTCCGAATCGGAGCAGGCCAGGCATGCCCGGCTTTTTGCAGCTGCCTGTGATGATGTCGAAGCAGTTGCTGCTCTACTTGCTGAAGACGGCGCTGGCGAACGTTGAATGCAATCCGGTGATTTGCTGAACAGATCAAGCATAAGTAACCTTTTTGCCAGAGATGCCATCGGAGCTCTTCTTGTTCAGGGTGCAGGGGCCATGCTGATTCTCCTCTCTGAAATCGTTCTGGCCAGAGTGATGGGGGTATCACAGTTCGGCCTGTATGCGACAGTCACAGCATGGATGTTTGTTTTTGTGCTGATTGCCACGCTGGGCTTTAATCATGCGCTGCTTCGTTATGTTCCCACCTATATCGCCAGGGAGTCATGGGGTGCGCTGCGCGGGGTGTTACAGCGTACCAATGCTTGGTCTCTTCTTGCAGCCCTGTTGTTGGCCGCCGTTGTTGGCAGCGTTGTATGGCTGTTTCAGGCACAGTGGGGGTCTGCGGTGGCCATAGCATTTACAGTGGCTATTGTCGGGCTGCCGCTACAGGTGCTTGGCGGACTTCGCCAGGCAACATTAAGAGGGTTACAGCAGATCATCCGGGCACTCTCTCCTGAGCTCATTATTCGGCCACTGCTTTTGCTGGCACTGCTTGGTGGCCTGTTTCTGCTTTCATCGACGGGAGTCGATGCCGCAACCGCTCTGGCACTGAATGTGGTCGCGATTCTGGCGGCATTCCTCATCGGAGTGTTCTGGCAGCGCAGATTTATGCCTTCAGAGGTTTCCTCAAACCGGCCACTTTACCTTGATCGCGAGTGGATTGGCGTTGCATGGCCGCTTTTTATTCTGGTTGCACTTCAGGCTGTCGATGGCGGGAGGATCGATATCATGCTGCTTGGTATGATGGTCGATACGGAATCTGCCGGCATCTATGCCGCCGCTAACCGGCTGGCCGAAATTGTCCTGTTTATTATTGCATCGGCCAATGCTGCGGCCGCGTCGATGATGGTCCGTATGTATGCAACCGGCGACAATGCCGGTCTGCAGAAGCTTGTTACGATGGCGACAGGAGGCGTGCTGCTGCTCGCCCTGCCGGTAACCGTGGTTCTGATTCTGTTCGGACAGGAGGTTCTTGGTTTTTTCGGTGCTGAGTTTTCAGAGGGATATATGCCTTTGATGGGACTTCTCGCAGCGCAAATGGTTGTTGCCATGGCAGGCTCGGTCATGCTGCTGCTGACGCTTACCGGATACCAGATGGAAGCGGCAAGGTACATGGCGATCGGGGTGACTGTAAAACTGCTGCTGGCGCTATTGCTTATCCCGGCTTTCGGCATGGCAGGCGCGGCTTTTGCCACGCTATCCGGTGCGGTTATCTGGAATCTCCTTATGCTTGCATGTGTCAAACGGGTTATCGGAGTGGATCCTTCGGTGGTCCGGTTGTTCAACCTGATTGTTCGCAGAGGAAGTGTCGAACCGTGAGGGTGCTGCAGGTCGTGAAGACTGTCGATGGTGCTCGCTGGGCTGTCGACCAGGTGCGGGAACTTGTTTCACATGGCATTGAAGTGCATGTGGTGCTTCCCTCGATGCATGGCCGGTTTATCGAGCAGTGGCGGCAAACCGGTGCGCAGTTGCATGAACTGGCGATGGATCTGCCTGTTCGCAGGCCATGGAAGCTTTCTGGTCTGTTGCGATCGGTCAGGCGATTGGTGGAAACGGTCAGACCGGATGTTATCCATAGTCATTTCTTTGGAACGTCACTGGTCCTGCGCTACGCCCTCGGAAGCGAGCATACGACGCCCCGTATTTTTCAGGTTCCGGGGCCGTTGCATCTGGAACACACGTTGTTCCGCAACTGGGAACTCTCGACGGCAGGCAGCAGCGATTTCTGGATCGGATCGAGTCGCTGTATTATCGATCACTATCTCAAGGCTGGCATCGACAGGGAGCGGCTCTTTCTGAGTTACTACGGTAATTGTCTGCAGCCGGTTCGCTCTAAGCGGGGAGCCCTGCGTTCCCGTCTTGGTATCGGTCACGATGTGAAGGTAATCGGCAATATCAACTATCTCTACCCGCCCAAGCGCCACTTGGGGCAGAGCAGAGGTCTAAAGCGACACGAGGATGTTATTGAGGCGCTGGGAAGGGTGCTATCGGCAAGGGATGACGTTGTTGGCCTGTTGATAGGCAGCCAGTGGGGAGGCGGCCACAGTTATGAAGAACGACTGAAAAAAATGGCTGACAGGATTGGGGGCGGTCGAATCCTGATGCCCGGTCATATGGCTTCCGAAGAGGTGCTGGCCGCATGGGAGGACTTCGATCTGGCTGTACATGTGCCCGCTTCAGAGAATTGCGGCGGCGTGGTTGAGCCGCTGCAGGCAGGGATTCCGGTGATTGCTGCACGTGTAGGCGGCCTGCCTGAGGTTGTCATTGATGGCGTTACCGGATTGCTGGTGGACGGAGGCGATATAGACCAGTTGGCAGAAGCCATGAATCGTACGCTGGATCATCCGGATGAGCTTAGAGTGATGGCCCGAAGAGGTCAGAAACTTGTAACACATATGTTTGATGTTCACCGGACCGCTGCTGAGGTGGTCGGGATTTACCGCCATCTGCTTGAGGGTAGTGAGGCGCCGGCGTTCTTTGATTCGAACGCTTATGCACGGGAGATGGTGGCATGAAGCGTCTTTTCGATCTTGTTGTAGCGCTCTCTCTGCTAGTGTTTGTCTGGCCGCTTCTGCTGGCCGGTATGCTGCTGGTGCGGCTTGCGATAGGATCGCCGGTCATGTTCATTCAGCTTCGTCCGGGTCTGCGTGGAGAGCCGTTCAGGTTGTATAAACTGCGCACGATGAGCGGCCAGCAGGATGTCGATGGAAATCCGCTGCCGGACGAACAGCGCCTCGGGCGGGTCGGAGCCTGGCTGCGAAGGTTGAGTATTGACGAACTGCCGCAGCTGTTCAATGTCGTTAAAGGTGATATGAGCATGGTGGGTCCGAGACCGCTGTTGATGGAGTATCTTCCGCTCTACTCGCCCGAGCAGGCGCGGCGCCATGAGGTCAGGCCAGGCATTACCGGTTGGGCACAGGTCAACGGTCGTAATGCCATTAGTTGGAAAGATAAATTCAAATATGATGTCTGGTATGTAGATAATCATTCATTTTTTCTCGATTTGAAGATAATGTGGATGACTGTGAAGAAGGTATTTCGTTCAGAAGGGGTTGCCCAGTCAGGGCACGTGACCATGGAAAGGTTCAGAGGAAACGAATGAGACAGTTGCTGATTCTGGGTGCCGGCGGGCATGGCAAGGTCGTCGCTGAGATTGCGGAAGCAACGGGAGGGTGGCAGGCCATCGCCTTTCTCGATGACAGGCATGAAGTACTGAACGGCACGCTGCGCTGGCCAGTGGTTGATGGTGTCAGGCATGCCAGACGGCTGGTCGATTCCTACTCGCATGCGATTGTCGCCGTGGGGGACAGCACGATGCGACTGGGCTGGCTCTCGATGCTCGCTGCGCAGGGATTCGAGATTCCTTGTTTGATTCATCCGACGGCATGGGTAAGTCCATCGGCAACGGTCGGAGCCGGAACGGTGGTGATGGCCAACGCCACGATTCAGGCAGATGCCAGAATCGGTCAGGGCTGCATCATCAATACCGCTGCCAGTATCGACCATGACTGTACGATCGGCGATGGTGTACATGTCTGCCCGGGGGCACATCTCGGAGGCGATGTTCGAGTGGGGAATAGCAGTTGGCTCGGAATCGGCTGTTCGGTGATTCACGGCATTGAAATAGGTGGCCGGGTGACTGTCGGAGCGGGTGCAGCAGTCATAAATCCCGTAGCTGACGGCCTGACAGTTGTCGGTGTGCCTGCCAGAGGTATTTCAGGAGGTTTGGAGTAGTGAAGGATTTTCCCGAGTGGCCCAGATACAGTGAGGAGGAGATCTCAGCAGTCGGAGCGGTACTGCGATCCGGCAAGGTGAACTACTGGACGGGAGAGCAGGGAAAGCTGTTCGAGGCTGAGTATGCCTCCTATGTCGGCGTGCCGTATGCGATTGCGCTGGCCAATGGAACCGTAGCGCTCGAGTTGGCACTGCATGCATTTGGGATCGGCCATGGAGATGAGGTGATTGTTCCGTGCCGCACCTTTATTGCGACCGCCAGCAGTGTCGTGATGCGTGGCGGCCAGCCGGTCTTCGTCGATATCGATCCGGAGACGCAAAATATCGATCCTGAAAAAATTGAAGCTGCGATTACCCCGAAAACAAAAGCGATCATCGTCGTGCATCTTGGCGGTTGGCCTTGCGAGATGGAGCAAATTGCTGAAATCGCCCGATGCCACAACCTGCGACTGATCGAGGACTGCGCCCAGGCACACGGCGCCGCCTACAACGGCAAGCCGGTGGGCTCCTTCGGCGATGCCGCAGCCTTCTCATTTTGTCAGGATAAAATCATGACAACCGGCGGTGAAGGCGGGATGCTGCTGCTGAAGGAAGAGGCGGCATGGCGCAGGGCATGGGCCTACAAGGATCACGGAAAGGATTATAATCTGGTTCACCGCCATGATCACCCTCCGGGGCACCGCTGGCTGCACTCAAGCTTCGGCACCAACTGGCGCATGACCGAGATGCAGGCCGCGATCGGTCGCATCCAACTGAGAAATCTGGATGAGACCCAGGCAAGGCGCCAGCAGAATGCCGACTATCTTTCCGGGAAATTGAGAAAGGTTCACGGCCTGTATGTCCCGGGACTTCCCTCGCATATCCGGCATGCCTGGTACCGGCTCTATGTGGTACTGCGCCAGGAATGTCTGTGTGAGGTATGGGATCAGAATAGAATCGTCGAAGCAATTCTGGCCGAAGGCGTGCCGGTATTTCATGGCAGCTGCAGTGAGATTTACAGGGAGAGGGCCTTCGAGACTATCGGTTGGCCGGATGGGTTGCGTCTACCGAAAGCAAAGCTTGCCGGTGAGCGCAGCCTCTCTTTTCTGCTTCACCCGACTCTCGGAGAGTCTGAGCTGGATCTGGTAGCCAGTGCAGTTGAAAAGGTGATGCGTGTTGCCGCAGCTGGCTGAAAAAGCCCTGCCAATTGTTGGAGCTGTGCTATGTCTGGGGGCACTGGCGTTTCCCTATTCTGTAGCCATGACCAATGTGATGTTGGGAATAGCCCTGGGGCTGGGAATGCTGTCGGGGTTGCTCTGGCAGGGTTTGTTAGAGCTGTGGCGATCGCACCGTAACCTGGCTGGCTGGATGGCCGCTTACTTTCTGCTGCTGGTTTCAGGGGTTCTGTGGAGTCTGAACATGCAGTTCGGACTGGAAACGGCGGCACATTACTGGTTCTGGCTATTATTACCTCTGATGCTGGCGGTGATGCGCGATGGAGTTTGGCATCGGCGCTTTGGTCTTGCGTTATCGGTAGCCCTTACCCTGAATCTTGTGCTCTGCGTGCTACAACGTTTTGGCCTCTATGTGGTTGAGAACAGCGGCTCGTGGACCGAGAATGCGACCGGCCACATCGGCCATATCGGATTCGGTCTTATTTACGGCATCTGGGCTGCCTGGCTGCTGCACCGGGGTTGGCAGAGAAGAGGAGCACTGCGCTGGCTGGCTTGGGGCCTGGCAGGTTGGTCGTGGGTGATGGTTTTTGCCGCCCAGGGACGGGCCGGTTACATTGTTACCGTAGCTCTGATTTTCATAGTGGTGGCCAAGCATACCCGTCTGTCACTGCGTACCTTGCTGCTGGCCGGTATTTCTGTGCTGCTTCTCGGGCTGGTTGCTGTTTCCTCCGATGCCGGAAAAGCCCGAATGCAGGACACCTTCGAGAAAGTGCAGGGTGTTATGGAGGGGGATGTGCAGAAGGCGGATCCGCGCTGGTCGTTCTGGTTGATTGGTTGGGAGGCATGGAAGCAGCACCCTGTTCTTGGCGTTGGAACAGGTGGATATGCTGAGGCTTCTGCCAGACTGTATGAACAGAGGCCGGATCTGGTTTATTCAGGTCTTGAGAAATACCCACCATCGCATCCGCACAACATGTATGTGCAGGTATTTAGCAGCTGGGGTCCGGCAGGGCTGATTGTGCTGGCTGGCTGGCTGTTAAGCTGGATACGGTGTGGAATGAGAATGGAACTGGAGGGGCAGAGGCATGCTATAGTGGTTACCCTGAGCGGCGTCGCCTTTGCTGTGGATAGCATCTTTTCACCTACACCGGAGCAGCACTTTTCAGGCATATTCCTGGCCATGATGCTCGCGTTTGGTATGGCCAGAACAGAGATGGACGTCAAAGGGGAGAAGGAGTGATTGCGTTACTGCTATCGTTAGTCGTTGCGGGGGCCATGACATGGTGGATGGTTTCAGGCCGCAATTTCCTGATGATTCTTGATTATCCCAATGAGAGATCACTGCATACCAATGCCGTGCCACGTTGCGGTGGCATAGCAATATTGCTGGGAGTGACTGCAGGCTGGGGAGTCGTGCTTGGCCAGTATGGAATGCCCGAAGGTTTCATCTGGGTCTCTGCGGCAGCTTTCATTGTTGCGATGGTGTCGCTGCTGGATGACCTCTTTGAACTCCCTGTGCGGATACGCTTGATGGTACACCTGGCCGCTGCAGCCATGATCCTGGCGGGCGGTTTTGTCTTGCCGTGGGGCTGGGTTGGATTGATTGCAAGTTTCCTCGCGATTGTCTGGATGCTTAATCTGTACAATTTTATGGACGGCATGGATGGATTTGCCGGTGGCATGGCATCTATCGGTTTTGGATTCCTGGGTTTGGTCGGCTGGTTATCAGGCGTAGAGGTCTATGCCCTGCTCTGCTGGACTGTTTCTGTAAGCGCATTGGGATTCCTGTTATTTAATTTTCCGCCTGCTCGCATCTTTATGGGCGATACCGGATCAACCACCCTGGGCCTGCTGGCTGCAGCACTGTCGCTCTGGGGGATCAAGCTGCAGCTGTTTCCGATCTGGCTTCCGATAATGGTTTTTTCACCGTTCATCGTCGATGCCACCGTAACGCTTGGCCGGCGTATCATAAATCGTGAGCGCATATGGGAAGCGCACTGCTCCCATTACTACCAGCGTCTTGTCCGTCTGGGCTGGGGGCATAAGAGAACCGTTCTGTTCGAATATGGCCTGATGCTGGCAGCAGGAAGCACCGCACTGCTGGCCCATGGGATCGGTCACCCTGCTGTAAGCGTGATCAATCTGTTCGTGTGGACTGGGGTATATGTCGGCGTAGGCTTTTTTGTCAGTCAGCTGGAGTCAGGAATTAGATGAACCGCTTGCTGGTTACAAATGGGTTCCTTTGTATCGCTGGGTTAACATTTCCTTTTTCCGTTGCAGCCTCCAATGGCGCCTTGGCCTTTGCTCTGGCCGCAGGGATTGTATCCGGCTTATGGTGGCAGGGGGCGAAAGAGTGCTGGAGCCAGCATCGCTCTCTAACACTGGTTCTGTGTGCATACGTTTCTCTTCTTCTACTTGGCCTGCTGTGGAGCGAGGACATCCAGTGGGGGGGGCATATTGTCGGGCGCCACTGGTTCTGGATGCTGCTTCCGGTCGTTATCGCATCGCTGGCGGAACAAAAGTGGCGCAACTATTTTCTTATTGCCCTTTCAGCCGGCCTGACACTTCACCTGTTTTACTGTGTAATGCAATCATTCGGCTACGTGCATGTGACAACCGTCGGTTCCAGTGCTGATAATGCAACCGGTCATATCGGCCATATCGGTTTTGGCTTTGTCTACGGCGTTTGGGCTGCTTGGTTGATCATTGCAGGCTGGAGTTCTCGGGGCAGGTTGCGCGGACTCTTCTGGATTCTTGCCGCCTGGTCCTATGTAATGATTTTTGCAGCACAGGGGCGAAGTGGTTACCTGATTGCCTTCCTGCTTACCGTGGCTGTCATCATTAAATATCTGATCAGGCAGGGGAGCTGGAAGCAGATGGTGATGCTGATATCAGCATTGGTTGTGGTGATTGGCACGATATTGTCTATTGGCCCAGCCGAAGAGAGGGTGATTGGAACCTGGAAGCTTATCATTGGTCAAGAAAAAGAAGCTTCAGGGTTCTGGCAGAAGAACGCTGTAAAGGCTGCGGATGAGCGACTGCAGATGTGGGAGGCAAGCCTCGATATCTATCTGGAAAGCCCGGTGCTTGGCGTCGGAACTGGGGGATTTCCAAGCGCACTTGAGAATCTGAGAGAAAAGGGAAGGACATTATTGCGGCCAACAGCGCATCCGCATAACCAGTATCTGCTGGCACTGGTCCGCTGGGGTCCGGCAGGCGTTATGATGTTAGTGATGCTGCTCTACATCTGGATGCGTGAGGGGTGGCGGGCTGACTGGCGTGAAAACAGCCAGGCATCGCTTGTGTTTCTTCCCGCACTGGCGCTCGCTGTTCACGGATTCACCTCCACCTCTTTGGAAGAGCATTTCTCTGCCATCCTGGCTGTCCTTCTGCTGGGTGCAGGGTTGTCCGGATTGCGCGGGAAGAGCGACGCTCAAGGGTAAGCCTGTTCAACTAAAACGGTACTGAATTTTGCCACTCCATCCTTATAAATTCGTTCGCTGGAAGCTACACCATTAGCTAGCTGGCAGGATAAAATATCCTGCTATACTGATAGATACTTGCCTGGAACAGGATTGTCCGGCAACAGAGAAATTCTAGAAGGAGGTAACTAATGAAACTAAAAAATATTCTAGTATCTCTGTTTGTTGCTGTTTTCATGCTGGCCGCGCCGGTATATGCCGGTGATGCGGTCAATCTCAACACAGCCAATGTGGAGCAACTTACGGCTGTGAAAGGAATTGGCGAGAAGACAGCTGCGGCCATTGTCGCGTACCGTGATGAACACGGGGCATTTGCCAAAGTGGATGATCTGCTCAATGTCAAAGGAATTGGTGAGAAAAAACTGGCCACCATCCGTGATGCCGTTGCAGTTGGCGGAACGGATGCGGAGGAAAAGGCCGCGCATTAGTAGACAGGGATTCAAGTGGCGCGGCGGTTTCACGGATAGAGATTGCCGCGCCATCTTTTTTGTGAAGCATGGCCGCATGAGCAAATTCAGGGCTTTACGGAATCCTCTGCTGGTGATGGCACACGATCTTGTGTGGATTCCTGTAGCTGTGTGGTTCGCTTACTGGCTACGGTTTAATCTCGGTGATATTCCGGTCGAATATGTCCGCACCTCCCAATTGATGATTATTGTCGGCCTGCCGGCGCATGCGCTGGCCTACTGGTTCTTCGGTCTTTATCGCGGCATCTGGCGTTTTGCATCCTTGCCCGATCTGCTTCGTATTTTCAAGGCGGTCGTTGTCGGCGTGCTTATCAACTTTGTGGTGCTATTTATTCTCCTCCGCCTTGAAGGTGTGCCGAGGAGTGTTCTGGTTCTCTACCCCTCGATCTTGATCATCGGGTTGGCCGGATCCAGGCTTCTGTATCGCTGGATTAAGGACAGGAGCCTTAATATTACCAGTTATGAGAAGAAGCGGGCGCTGCTTATCGGCGCTGGCGAGGCGGGCGAACTTCTGGTTCGCGATCTGCTTAAATCCGGCCCCTATGAGCCGGCAGGGTTTCTCGATGATTCCGAACGCAGGCAGGGGCAGGAGATCCATGGTGTTCGTGTCATCGGAACAATATCCAGACTGGCGGAGGTCATTGAGGATCGCGACATAGAGGTGGTTCTGTTGGCATTGCCTTCGGCCTCTCAGCAGCTGATCAAACAGGTTGTGATACAGTGCCAGAATTGCAATATACCCTGTCGTACGCTTCCTTCGGTCGCCGACCTCGCCGATGGCAAGGTGGAGGTGTCCAGTCTCAGGCAGGTTCAGATTGAGGATCTGCTGGGCCGAGACCCCGTTGTGCTCGATTATTCCGGAATCCATCAACTGCTGACCGGTCGCTCTGTCCTTGTGACAGGGTCCGGAGGCTCGATCGGTTCAGAACTGTGCCGTCAGATCATCAGGCACAAGCCGGCGCTCCTGATCCTGCTCGATCACGGAGAGTTCAACCTCTACACCATCGAACAGGAGATTCGAGGGGTGTTGCCGGATGGATGCGAACTGCACGGAGTTCTGGGCGATATCCGCGATCAATCACGCATGCGGTGGATTTTCGATCATTTCAGACCGGATCTGGTGTTTAATGCTGCCGCCTATAAACATGTGCCGCTGGTTGAGGAGAACCCGGCAGAAGGGGTGAAGACCAATGTCTTCGGCACCTGCCAGCTTGCAGATATGGCAGTCGAATTCGGCGTGAAGAAGTTTGTCCAGGTATCTACCGACAAAGCGGTCAATCCGACCAATGTCATGGGGGCGACCAAGCGTACGGCCGAGATCTACTGTCAGAATCTCAATCGTCGCAGCGGATCAACTGCCTTTATTACTACCCGGTTCGGTAATGTGCTCGGCTCGGCCGGCTCCGTGGTGCCGCTGTTTCGCAAGCAGATTGAGGCGGGCGGCCCGGTTACAGTCACGCATCCCGATATCACCCGCTACTTTATGACCATTCCCGAGGCGGTAAGCCTGATCCTGCAGGCTGGAAGCATGGGCGAGGGGGGCGAAATCTTCGTGCTGGATATGGGTGAGCCGGTGAAGATTGTCGATCTGGCCGAGCAGATGATCCGCCTTGCTGGCCTTGAGCCGGGCCGTGATATCGAAATCAAATTTACTGGCTTGAGGCCAGGAGAGAAGCTCTATGAGGAGCTGTTCCATGAGTCTGAGGCGCTGGCACCAACCACCCATCCTAAGGTTATGCTCTCGGCAAGCCGCGAGGTGGATTGGGAAGCGATGAACAGGGTGATGGCGGAACTTCGAGAAGCCTGCGACAAACGGGATGTGCACCTGATCTATAACGAGCTGAAACAGCTTGTGCCGGAGGCGGATTTTACGCAATCATTGGGGAATGAGCCCGCAGCCTGACCCGGAGTCACCCGATCAACATCTCGCTGTAGAAGTCGCGGTCTTTTCACCGCTGCCCGGCAGCTTTACCTATCTCTGGCCGAAGTCTCTCGGCAAGCCTCTGAAAGGAGTTCGTGTTCAGGTTCCGTTCGGTAAGGGAAGCCGCTTCGGGCTTGTTCTTGAGATCACGGCCGTTCCGGACGACATGGCTCCGGATTACAAACCTGTGGCTGACCGCCTCGATGCGGTGCCGCTACTCGATGCTGCGCGGCTGGCCTGGCTGGAGCGGGTAGGGCGCTACTATCTCGCCTCGCCTGGTGAGCTCTGGAGTACAGCGCTCGGCTGGGCACTGCAGGATGATCTGCGCCGTTTCCGCTGCGGTGATCCGGCCAAGCTTTCCGACGACCCCCTGCTCTTGGCACTGTTTCCAACCCGGGCAGCAGTAACCCTGAAAACTGTACTGAAACGCGCTGCTGCTGCCGGCTACAAAACAGCCGTTCGCCACCTCCTTTCTCTGGCAGTGAAAGATGGCCTTGTGGAGGAGGTTAAAGCAGAGCCGTTCCATCCTTGCAGCGAGGAAAGCCTGTCCCGTGAACTGACTGCAACCACAGGTCAGCAGCGGGCTATTGATGCGCTCACTGGCAAGCCCGACATCTTTAATCCCTGCCTGCTTTTCGGCCGCACCGGTTCGGGCAAGACCGAGGTTTATCTTAAGGCGGCCGAATCGGTTGTGGCAAACGGTGGCCAGGTGCTGGTACTGGTGCCGGAGATCGGATT
The DNA here is from genome assembly GCF_002795825.1 of Mariprofundus ferrinatatus. Classification (NCBI taxonomy): domain Bacteria; kingdom Pseudomonadati; phylum Pseudomonadota; class Candidatius Mariprofundia; order Mariprofundales; family Mariprofundaceae; genus Mariprofundus; species Mariprofundus ferrinatatus. Next base: position 577,221 of record NZ_CP018800.1, read on the forward strand.
GACACCGATGTGGCTGGCCAGACTCACCTCCCGCTTTCCGCGGGTTGCCACATGGCACTCCGCTTTGACAGGGGCTGAACGGTTACGGATTCGCCAGCATCTCGATTCCACCGATGTGTTGATCGGTACCCGCTCAGCGCTATTCCTGCCGCTGCCGAAGCTGAAGATGATCGTCGTCGACGAGGAGCATGATGCCAGTTTCAAGCAGCAGGAGGGGATGACCTATTCGGCGCGCGACATGGCCCTGCTGCTGGCGCAGGAGCTCGATATCCCTGTAGTGCTGGGCTCCGCCACCCCGAGCCTGGAGAGCTGGCGGCAGGTGAAGGCAGGAAATTATAAGCGGCTCGATCTTCCAGATCGGATCGCCAAACACGCCTCTGTCCGCTCCGAAACCGTCGATATGCGCGGCGTTGATGCTCCGGTCTCCGATGCACTGCTCGCAGCCTTAAATGAAACGAAAGAGGCGGGCGACCAGTCGATCCTCTTCCTCAATCGGCGCGGCTATGCACCGGCGCTGCAGTGTACCGCCTGCGGCGATGTGCCGGAGTGTCCCGGTTGTTCGATACGCTTGACGCTGCACCGAAGGGCGGGCCAGCTCCGCTGCCATACATGCGGTTTCAGGCGCAGGGTGCCGAAAACCTGCGAATCTTGTGGCGAGGATGCCCTGATGCCGCTCGGCGAGGGGATGGAGAAGCTGGAGGAGTGGTTGAATGAGCATCTTCCCGAACTCCGCTTCGAGCGTTTCGACCGCGATGTGATCACCAGCCACTCCAGGCTTGAGAATACGCTCTCTTTATTTGAGAGCGGGGAGCTTGATTGCCTGATCGGTACACAGATGCTTGTGAAGGGGCACGATTTTCCCAATGTGACACTGGTCGGCGTGGTCAATGCCGATCTGGGTGTCAGCCTGCCCGATTTCAGGGCCGGCGAGCGCTGGTGGCAGCAGATGACGCAGGTGACAGGCCGCGCAGGGCGCAGCGAGAAGCGCGGCCGCGTGATTATCCAGACGCGCATGCCCGAGGCCGGATGGCTATCGCGCATCTCCGAGGATGAGGCGATCGCCACGCTCGACGAGGAACTCAGCCTGCGCGAGATGCTGCACTATCCCCCCTATGCGCGCTGGGTGCGGCTGGTATTCTCATCGAACAAGATCGAACGGGCCACCGAGGTGGCCAGCCAGTTTGCGCGTCACTGCGAGAAATTTGATGGCATTAACATCACAGGCCCGATGCCCTGTCCGATGGAGCGGGTGGCCGGTAAGTTCCGTATTGAGGTACTGCTGCGCGATGCCTCACGGAAGCTGCTGCCATGGAAGCTGCAACCGCTGCTCTCGGGTATGCAGCCGCCACGCGACGTCCGCATCCGTGTCGATGTCGATCCTCAAGATATGATGTAGGCACATCCTGTACCTACACCCTTCGGGGGCGTGCCTTTGGCACGTCCAATTTCTCTATCCTGAGAAATTGTGGTGTGATACTTCCTCACGAACAAGCGTTTCTTTTTTTTTTATTGCTTCATAGAGTGGTTCGTCAATGAGCAGGAGTCGTGAACTGAGATGAGTAAACCGGTCATTCGCGTTGAAGGTGCGCGGGTACATAACCTGAAAAATATCAGTCTTGAGATGCCGCGCGACAAGCTGGTGGTGATCACCGGCGTATCCGGTTCCGGAAAATCATCACTCGCCTTTGATACCCTCTACGCCGAAGGGCAGAGGCGTTATGTCGAATCGCTCTCGGCCTATGCGCGTCAGTTCCTCGGTATGATGGAACGCCCCGATGTCGATGCCATCGAGGGGCTCTCTCCTGCGATCTCCATCGAGCAGAAGACCACCAGTCGCAACCCCCGCTCCACCGTCGGCACCATCACCGAGGTGTACGACTACCTGCGTCTGCTTTTCGCCCGCATCGGCCAGCCCTACTGCCATGGTTGCGGTAAACCGATCACATCCCAGCCGGCCAGTGTGATTATCGACCAGCTGGAGAAACTGGAAGAGGGAACGAAGCTGCAGCTGCTCGCCCCGATTGCGCGCGGCAAGAAGGGTGAGTTCAGGAAAGAGCTTGAGAAAGCGGGCAAGGACGGCTTTGTGCGTGTGCGCATCGATGGCGAGGTGATGCCGCTCGAGGATGCGCCTCAGCTTGAGAAGAACATCAAGCACAATATCGAACTGGTGGTGGATCGGCTGGTGATGCGCGATGGTATCCGTACACGCCTGGCCGACTCGGTGGAGACGGCACTGCGCTATGGCGAAGGCATGATGATCGCATTGATCGGGGCGGAGGAGCAGCTCTTCTCCGAGCGCTTTGCCTGTCCCGACTGCAATATCTCCTATCCCGATATCGAGCCGCGCCTCTTCTCATTCAACTCGCCGGTCGGCGCCTGCCCAGCCTGCGATGGCCTTGGCTCCAAGACCGTATTCGATCCCGACCTGGTGGTGCCCGATGCCGGACTCTCCGTGGCAGCTGGCGCCATCGAGCCGTGGGCAGGGCGTGAAACCTTCATGTACCGCCAGACGCTGGAGGCGGTGGCAGCCCATGCCGATGTCTCCATGGATATGCCGTTTGGTGAACTTCCGGAGTCTGCGCGTAACGCCTTTCTCTACGGCAGTGGCCGCGAGAAGATCCGTTTTGTTTATGAAACACCGGGTCAGAACCGGGTGATTGAGCGCCCCTTCGAGGGGGTGATCCCCAACCTCGAGCGGCGCTGGCGCGAATCCTCGTCCGATGATGTGCGCGAGGCGCTGGAAAAGTACATCAATACCATCGACTGCCCGGGTTGCAACGGTTCGCGGCTGACGAAGGCTGCGCGCCATGTGCGCATCAACGATGTGAGTCTGCCCGAGGTTGTGGCGATGCCGCTGCGCGAGGCCGTGGCATGGGTGAAAGGGCTGAAGCTAAGCGACCAGCAGCAGGCAATTGCCGACAAGGTAGTCGAAGAGATCTCGGCAAGACTCGGATTTATGATCGAGGTGGGGCTTGATTACCTGAGTTTGGAGCGCACCTCCGGAACCCTTTCCGGCGGTGAGGCGCAGCGTATCCGGCTGGCGACCCAGATCGGTTCAGCACTGGTCGGCGTGCTCTACATCCTTGATGAGCCCTCAATCGGTCTGCACCAGCGCGATAACGACCGCCTGCTGGCAACGCTCAGGAGGCTTCGTGATCTCGGTAACTCGGTGCTGGTGGTCGAGCATGACGAGGATGCGATCCGCAGCGCCGACTGGATTATCGATATGGGGCCGCTGGCCGGTGAGCACGGCGGTGAGGTGGTCGCGCAGGGCACGCTGAAGGATATCCTGAAATCGAAAACGCTTACCTCCGACTATCTCTCTGGCCGCAAAAAGATCGTGGTTCCGAAGCGGCGTAAGGTTCCCAGTAAACATCCGGTAATCGGGGTTGAAGGAGCATGCGAGCATAACCTGCAGCAGGTGACCGCCGAGTTCCCGGTCTCCCGCTTCTCATGTGTCACCGGCGTGTCCGGTTCCGGCAAATCGACATTGACCAACGACACGCTGTTTCGCGGATTTGCCCGTGCCAAGGGACTGAAGAGTGAGCGGGTGGGGGCGCATGGGCGGCTTATCGGCTCTGATCTGGTCGATAAAATCATCGATATCGACCAGAGCCCGATCGGGCGTACCCCGCGCTCCAATCCGGCCACCTATACCGGCCTGTTTACGCCGATCCGCGAACTCTTCGCGCAGGTGCCTGAATCACGCGCGCGCGGATACAAACCGGGCCGCTTCTCATTTAATGTCAAAGGAGGGCGCTGCGAGGCGTGCCAGGGCGATGGCATCATCAAGGTGGAGATGCATTTCCTGCCCGATGTCTATGTGCACTGCGAATCGTGTCAGGGCAAACGCTACAACCGCGAAACGCTCGATATCCGCTATAAGGGCAAAACAATCGACGAGGTGCTGCATATGACGGTGGAGGAGGCGCTCGAATTTTTTGCCGCCATTCCGCCACTGAAAAACCGGTTGATGACGCTCTCGCAGGTGGGGCTCGGGTATATCCAGCTTGGCCAGTCCGCCACCACGCTCTCGGGAGGGGAAGCGCAGCGTGTGAAGCTCTCCAGGGAGCTGGCCCGCCGCGCTACCGGCGACACCCTCTATATCCTTGATGAGCCGACAACCGGTCTCCACTTCCACGATGTCGCCAAGCTGCTCGATGTGCTGCATGCCCTTGTCGACCGTGGCAACACGGTGATTGTCATTGAACACAATCTCGATGTGATCAAAACCGCCGACTGGATTGTCGATATGGGCCCCGAAGGCGGCGACAGGGGTGGTACTGTTGTGGTTGCCGGAACCCCTGAACAGGTTGCTGCCTGTAAGGCGTCACATACCGGCCATTATCTCAAAGGCTGTCTGTAATTCCGGATGGATTGCATAAAGGCTCGCTGTTAGGTTGCTGGCATGGGTGATCTGGAAGAAAAACTGAACGAATTACGCATCGCCATCGATGCCGTCGATGACGAGGTGCTGGACCTGATCCGTAAGCGCGCACAGTTGGCTGCGCAGGTGGGTGAGGCGAAGCAGAACAAGGGCAATGCGCCGTTTTATGTGCCGAGCCGTGAGGCCTCGATTATCCGCAGGCTGCTGGCACGCAATGCCGATGCAGCCCATGCATCGCACGAAACGAAGATATCCGATGAGGCGATCCACGGTATCTACCGCGAGATCATCGGGGCCTGTCTGGCGCTTGAGCACCCGATGACCATCGCCTATCTAGGCCCTGAGGGAACCTTCAGTCATACGGCAGCCACCCGTCAGTTCGGAGCAACACCGAAATATCTTCCCTGCAGTTCACTGGAGCTGGTGTTTGATGAGGTTGAGGCGGGACGCGCCACCTATGGTGTCGTGCCTGTTGAGAACGCTTTCGAAGGGGCTGTAACGCCGACGCTCGATCTTTTCGCTGATATGGAGCGCGATGTCTATATCTGCGCCGAGGTGCAGCTATCCATTCATCATCATCTCTTCACATATGCGGAGAGCCTTGAAGATATCGACGTGGTAATTTCACACCCTCAGCCTCTGGGTCAGTGCCGCGACTGGCTGGCTTCTCATCTGCCGAATGCGCAGCTGATGGAGTCATCCTCGACCATTCGCGGCGCCCAGATTGTCGAAGAGGCAAAGGCCAGCGGGTCGGGCGCACTGGACTGGCAAAAATGTGCCGTGATCGGCCCCTACTCGATTGTTGACCAGTCCGATCTGCCGTTGGTACAGCGTAACATCGAAGATTTCCACGATAATACCACCCGCTTTTTCGTAATCGGCAAGCACGATTCGCCTGCCTCGGGTGAGGATAAAACCTCAATGGTGATGTCGATCAAGGATGAGCCGGGCGTACTGCACAACCTGATTTCATCGTTTGCCACGCGTGGCATCGGTCTGACCCGAATCGAGTCGCGTCCGTCGAAGAAGAAGCTCTGGGAGTATGTCTTCTTTGTCGATGTGCAGGGGCACCGGGACGATGCTGAAGTCGCAGCGGCGATTGCCGAGATTCAGGCCAAGCCGGGCGGATTCATCAAGGTGCTGGGTTCCTATCCGGTATCCAAGCCACTTTAAGGACAGGATATGAGCGTAAAATGGCTGGCACGTGCAGTGCCGCAAACCTCGGGGTTGTACCCTTATGTACCGGGCAAACCGGTGGAGACACTGCTGCGCGAAAAGGGGCTAACGCGCGCCATCAAACTTGCTTCCAACGAAAACCCCTATGGACCTTCGCCGAAAGCGGTGGCCGCGATTGGTGCAGCGGCAGCTGGCGTGCATCGCTATCCGGATGGCGATGCCAATGCCCTGAAAGAGAAGCTTGCGAAAATACATAACGTGGATCGTGACCGTCTCCTGCTCGGCAACGGTTCCAACGAGGTGCTGGAGCTGCTGATCCGTACCTTTGCAGGTAACGGCGATGAGGTGGTTTTTTCAAGCCGCGCCTTTATTGTCTATGCACTTGCCGCTCAGGCAGCCGGGGCAACGCCAGTTGCCGTGCCGGAGGCTGATGGCCTGAGTCATGACCTTGAGGCCATGGCGGCAGCAGTGAACAGTAAGACCAAAGTGGTCTGTATCGCCAACCCGAACAATCCGACCGGCACCCTGCACGACAACAGTGCTATCCAGACATTTCTCGATCGTTTGCCGCGCGATGTGCTGGTGATTATCGATGAGGCCTATTATGAATTTGTTGCCGACCGGCTTGGCGATTCTGTACAGGACCTTGCACATCCCGGCCTTGTAATCAGCCGCACCTTTTCCAAAGCCTATGGTCTGGCCGGATGCCGAATCGGATATGCGGTAGCAGATGCCGTGATTGTCGGACTGGTGAACCGGTTCCGAGAACCGTTCAACCTGAACCTGCTGGGGCAGGTGGCGGCGGTGGCCGCACTCGATGATCGTGACTGGGTGATGGCGCGTGTGGCTGACAACAACAGCGAGCGGGCGCGCCTGGAGTCTGCGCTTGAGGCAGAGGGGCTTCTCGGTGGTCGCTGTTTCGGCAACTTTGTGCTGCTCAAGCACAGCAACTGCCCTGAAATTTTGCGCCGGCTGGAGGATCGCGGCATTATCCCACGCCCGCTGGCTCCGTACGGTATGGCGGACTATCTGCGGATTTCGGTAGGCAGCGCGGCAGAGAACGGTGAGTTCCTGCATGCGCTGAATGAAATTATAGCAGCGCTCCAGGAGTAGTTGAGTGTCAGCCACTGCAAAACCATCCATCGGCCACTTGGTCATTGTCGGCGTCGGTCTTATCGGCGGTTCATTCAGTCTTGCCTTGAAAAGGGCGGGGCTGGTCGGGCGGGTGACCGGAGTCGGCCGCAGTCGCGATAACCTCGAACTGGCCCAAAGACTGGGTATTGTCGATGCGTGGACGCATGATGTTGGTGAAGCGGTTCGTGATGCTGATGTGGTGCTGCTGGCCGTTCCGATGAGTGCCTTCGAGTCGGTGTTTGCTGATATGGCAGCGAGCCTGTCAGATCATGCCGTCGTCACCGATGCCGGTAGCACCAAACAGTCGGCAATTGCCGCGGCCAGAAAGTTTCTTCCGAACCCTTCCCGCTTTATTGCTGCGCACCCGATTGCCGGAACTGAGCAGTCCGGGGCGGGAGCTGCTTTTGCCGAGTTGTTTGAGAAGCGTCTCTGTGTACTTGCGCCTGATCCCGATTCCGACCCCGATGCGCTGGCGCTTGTTAAGGCGCTCTGGCATCAGGTGGGCAGCCGGGTGGTCTGCATGGGTGCCGCTGAGCATGACGATTTTCTTGCGGCAGTGAGCCATCTGCCGCATCTGGCCGCTTTTGCACTGGTTAATGCAGTGCGCAGGCAGAGTTATGAAGGGCACGATCCGTTCCGGTTTGCTGCCGGCGGGTTCCGTGATTTTACCCGTATCGCCTCCTCATCACCTGAGATGTGGCGCGATATTGCCCTCTGCAACAGCGATGCGCTGGTGAAACAGATAGATGCCTTTCAAGCAGAGCTGAGCGGGCTGCGTGAAGCACTGATGGCCGCCGACGGTGAATCAATAATGAATGAATTCAAGGCTGCCAAAGAGGCGCGTGAGAAGTGGCTGGCTGAACATGGAGATGGATTGTAATGGGAGAAGAGTGGTAATGGATGTGGGCGGAACACTGATTGCAGGGCCGGCCATGGGGCCGCTGAACGGGACTATTACCGTACCCGGTGATAAATCGATGTCACACCGATCTGTCATGCTGGCTTCACTCGCCGATGGCGTTACCGAGATACGCGGGTTTTTGCCGGGTGACGACAATGTGGCGACCGCCCGTATGTTTATTGATATGGGCGTGGATATTGAGTGGCTTAACGATGAGAAAACCAGCTTGCGCGTACATGGCGTGGGGCTGCATGGCCTGAAGCAGCCTGCAAAGATGCTCGATGCCGGGAACTCCGGAACCTGTGTACGCCTTATGACCGGCATTCTGGCAGGGCAGCCATTCGAATCGACGATGACCGGCGATGCGTCGCTCTGCAAACGGCCTATGAAGCGGGTGGTCGATCCGGTGCGACGCATGGGGGCAACGGTATCCGGTCCCGATGGCGGCAATCTGCTGCCGATTACCATTTCGGGTGGCAGGCTCAAGGCGATTCATCATATCTCCGAGGTGGCCAGTGCGCAGGTCAAATCGTGTGTGCTTCTTGCCGGTCTCTATGCCGACGGCATCACCCGCGTGAACGAGCCGAAGCCGACGCGCGATCATACCGAGCGCATGCTGCCGCTTTTCGGGCAGCCTGTGGAAGCAGCTGCAGACGGCACCATCTCGATCAACCCCTCTGACCGGCTGACTGCACCATCATGTGTGGTGGATATTCCAGCCGATCCATCCTCCGCCTGTTTCTTTGCCGTGGCGGCAAGCCTGGTTGAGGGCTCCGATGTCACCCTTAAATCGATCGGTATCAATCCGCGGCGGGATGGCTGGCGTCGGGTTATGAATGGCATGGGGGTAAGGCTGACGCTTGAGCATGAGGGTAAGGTGGGCGAGGAGCCGGTGGCTGATGTGCGGGTGAGATCCGGCGGTCTTCACGGCATGCGAGTGGATCCCGATGATGTGCCGGATGCGATCGATGAATTTCCTGTGCTGTTTGCGGCTGCAGCGCTGGCTGATGGCGAGTTTCTGCTTGAAGAGGCAGAGGAGCTGAGGGTAAAGGAGTCCGATCGTATCAGTGCGATGGCGGATGCACTGCGTGCCGCCGGTGCCGATATCGAAGAGCGACCGGATGGAGCGGTGATTCGCGGCCTGAATAACCTCAAGGGTGGCGCTGAGGTTGATGCGCTGGGCGATCACCGTATCGCCATGGCTATGGCCGTAGCGGCCCAGCGTGCCGATGGTGAGATTACCATTCGCAATGCTGCCGCCATTGCCACCAGTTTCCCGAATTTTGTGCCACTGGCACAGAGCATCGGCATGAACGTGCGCTGGCAGGATGAGGAGTAAGCCATGAGCAGGTGGAAGCCGGTGGACGGGCTGCAGGTCGCTATAGACGGGCCCTCGGGGTCCGGCAAAGGCACTGCGGCCAAGATGCTGGCGAAAGAGATCGGTTTGCCCGTACTTGATACAGGACTGCTCTACCGCCTGATCGGCGGCCTCGCAATTGAGCGTGCAATCGCCCTCGATGAGAGCGAGTCACTTGTGGCGTTGGCCAACGAGATGCTGGAGTCCGTTGCATGGACAGTGGATGGCATCACGTTTGACGGGGAGAACTGGACAGACCGGCTGCGCAGTGAAGCGGTGGGCAACGCAGCTTCAAAGGTGGCATCGCAGCCAGAGGTGCGTGAATGTTTGCTGGGATTGCAGAGGAAGATTGCCGAATCCGGCTGTGTGATGGACGGACGCGATATCGGCACGGTGGTGCTGCCAGGGGCGCAGGCCAAGTTTTTTCTGACAGCATCTGTTCGTGAACGGGCAAGGCGTCGCTGGATACAGCTGAAAGAGCAGGGTGGAAGCTCTCTGGAAGCGGTGGTTGAGGAGCTTAAAATGCGTGACCAACGAGACCAGGAACGTCAGCATGCGCCCCTGCTTCAGGCGGAGGATGCGATTGCCATCGATTCAACAACCATGAGGGTTGATGATGTGGTGGATCGAATGACTGGAGTGCTGGAGCGACGTGGTTTGATCGTCGTCTCCTGAACAGGAAAGAACACAAAACTGAATAACAATTCGCAAGAGTTGAACTTAGGATGGATATCGATATGAGTGAAGCCAAGAAATTGGATGATGTGAAAGAAGTGCAGGATGCAGTCGTGGAAGAGGAATCTTTCAAGCAACTATTTGAGGCTTCACTGAAAGAGCAGACCGAAGTTCGCCGCGGCGAAATGGTGGATGGCATGGTGGTCGGTATTAATTCCGATGCCGTTATTATTGACGTGGGTGCCAAGGCTGAAGGTTCAATCCCGCTGGCTGAATTTGCAGATGCCGGTCTGGAAACACCGAAAGTGGGCGACATGGTGCATGCGATGGTTCAGTCCGTCGGCGGTTCCGCAGGCGTCAAACTCTCCGTGCTGGCGGCAAGGAAGAACGAGTCCTGGGCTGCGATCGAGGCCGCTGTTGAAAGCGGTGAGCCGGTGGATGCAGTGATCACATCGGAAGTGAAGGGCGGCTACCGTGTAAACCTGAACGGACTTTCAGCATTCATGCCTCGCTCTGAAGCCGACACCGATATGCATGTTAAGTCCGACACCCTGGTAGGCACCTCTTGCAAAGTGGCCATCCTTGAAGCGCGCCGCAAGCCTGAAAATGTTGTGGTCTCCCGCAAGAAGCCGATGGCAGTTGAAGTGGATGCACAGCGCGCCAAGTTCTTTGAGGCGCGCGCCGTTGGCGACAAGGTTTCCGGCGTGGTTCGCCGCATGGCTGATTTCGGTGCGTTTGTGGACCTTGGCGGAGTCGATGCGCTGCTGCATGTCTCCGATATCTCCTGGCGCCGCATCCAGAAGCCGTCTGAGATGCTTTCAGTGGGCCAGCATGTGACCGTGGAGATCGTCAAGATGAATGCCGAAACGGGCAAGGTTTCCGTTTCCATGAAAGCGCTGCAGGCCGACCCGTGGGGGAATGTGGCCAACACCTATGAGGCAGGCATGCGCCTGACCGGAACCGTTCGCAGGCTTCTTGATTTTGGCGCTGTAGTTGAGCTTGAGCCCGGCATTGAAGGTATGATTCATCGTTCCGAGATGAGCTGGACCAAGAAAGATGTCAAACCTGCCCAGCTGCTTTCCGAGGGCGATGTCGTTGACGTTGCAGTGCTTGAAGTTGAGGCGGAAGAGCGCCGTATTCGTTTGAGTCTGAAAGCGGTAAGCGACAACCCGTGGCAGAGCTGGCTGGCCGATCATCCGATTGGCTCACATGTGAAAGGCAAGATCAAAAATGTAACCGATTTCGGATTTTTTGTACCTGTAGGCGATGATCTGGACGGTCTGGTGCATATGGAGAATCTCTCATGGGAGAAGCATGGCTCTGAAGCACTGGCTGAGTACAAGAAAGGCCAGGATGTAGAGTGCGTTGTCCTCGGTGTGGATGTTGACAAACAGCGTATTTCACTCGGCATCAAACAGCTTTCCAGCGATCCGTTTGAGCTCTTCATGGAGAACGTCAAACGTGGCGACAGCGTGAATGGCAAGGTGTTCGAGGTGAAGCCTGCAGGCGCAGTGGTGGAACTCGCTGAAAGCGTACACGCCTTCCTCTCGCGTCGTGAGATTCCACGCGAGTTCGAGGAGCTGAAAGAGGGCGTCGAGATCGAGGCGAAGGTTATCGAGGTGAACCGTAAACGCAGGCAGGTGGAGCTGTCGATTCGCCAGCAGTTGCGTGATGAGGAGCGTGATGCGGTCCGCAGTTATTCGCAGCAGGCCGCCAGAGATGCCACGCCATCTGCTCTGGCTCTGGAGCTGCAGAAGAAAGTGCTGGGGAAAAAAGCCTCAAAAAAGTAAGTACCCCAAAAAGGAAGCTTGCGAAGCGCTGATGATCACCTATGCTAATGGGTTCAATCGGAGGGTGTTATGACGAAGTCGGAGCTGGTAGAGATTATTGCTGAAAAACAGGGTGGAATTACCCGCCGTGAGGCTGAGGTTGTTGTGAACACCATTCTTTCGGTGATTGGCGATGCTCTGGCCGAAGGAGGTCATGTCGAACTCAGGGGTTTCGGGAGCTTCAGCACCAAGCAGCGCAATGCGCGTCTTGGCAGGAATCCGAAAACCGGTGATTCGGTCATGGTGCCTGCCAAAACCGTACCCCACTTCAAGCCGGGAAAAGAACTGCGTGAACGGGTAGGAAGCGCCTCCTGAAGATCGATTTGAACATGCACGGTTTCAACTCTGTGAACTGGATCAACGTGCTGCTGGTGATTGTGCTGACGTCGTTTGCAACGATGTTTGCCATGGCGAATCTGATGACGATCCAGATCCATTTCCTTGGCGTCAGCAGCGGCCCGATTCCCCTTTATATCCCGGTGTTTTTCGCTTTCATGCTCGGTTTTTTCGGCGGTGTGCTTGCGCTCTCATTTTCGCGACGCAAACACAAGCAGGAGATCGCATATCTCAAGCAGGAGAATGAGCGTTTGCAGCGTGAAGTGGACAACCTGCGGAATATCCCGCTACAAGACGACGTATGAATACCATCCTTCTTGCCATTACCGCCATTGCCCTGGTGGTTCTTGTCGCACTTGTGCTTCGGCCGGTGCAGGAGCAGGGGCAGCCCCAGAAAGAGGAGGATGAACGGATATCGCCGCTGTTGCGCGGCATCAATTATCTGCTCTCCGATGAGCCTGATCTGGCGCTGCAGGAGATGGTTCAGGTTGCCCGACTGCGTTCGGAGGCTGCCGATGTCTACATGGCACTGGGCGAGATGTTCCGTTCCAAGGGCGAGATCGGGCGAGCGGTACGTATTCATCAGAACCTGCTTGCGCGCCCCGATCTGCCGCGCGAACTTCATCTGCAAGCACATCTGGCGCTTGCGCTTGATTTTCAGACAGGAGGCCTCCTGGACCGGGCATTGACGCAGTACCAGAAGGCGCTCGATATCCGTTCCGATCATGCCGGCGCGCTTGAGTCCAGTCTCCGAATCAGGGAACAGAGCAGTGAATGGCTGCTGGCTGAGGAGCTGCTGTCACGACTTGAGCGGGTGCGTAATGAATCCTACGGCTCACACCGCGCATATCTTTTTTCCGAGATGGCTCGACAGTGCTGCAAGGAGGGGGACCGGGATGCTGCCTCTGAATACGCATTGCGGGCGATCGAACTGGATTCCGCCTGTGCACCTGCCCGCATGGTTGAGGTTGAGCTGGCACTGCAGGTGAATGATAGTGAGTCGGCTTTAAGCGCCATCAGGGCGTTAAGGGAAAAATCACGAGAGCACTTTCCGCTTGTCATCGCGCTGCTGGTTCGTCATCAGGAGTTCTATGAGAGCAGAGGCTATGAGCTGTTGACTGAGTTTGCCCGGCAGGAACGGGATGCGGAACTTGTGCTGGCATGGCTTGAGGTTGTCGCCTCTGCTCATGGACGAAAGGAGGCTGCCGCTCTGTGCGACAGGCTTGGTTTTGTTCCAGCAACGTTGCGGGAGTCGTTACGACTGCAGGCGGTGATCGGTGATGATTCTGACGCGCACGCGAAGTTTTCCAGGAAGTGGCGATTGACGGCGAAGAATTACAGTTGCGAGCAATGTGGTGTAGAGGTGGCAGAGGTTCGCTGGCAGTGCCCGCAGTGCCACGCCTGGGGTACATTGCATCCGAAGCAGGAGGAGAAGGTTTGATGCGGGATAGATCTATGCAGCAGAGACTGATGGTGGCGCTCGATGTGGATAGCCGGAAAAAGGCGCTGGCGATGCGCGATGCCGTGGGGGATTCGGTTGGTTGGCTGAAGGTTGGGTTGCGCCTGTTTGTCGCTGAAGGACCTGATCTGGTGCGCGAACTGAAGTGGGGTCACAAGCTGTTCCTTGACCTTAAGTTCCACGATATCCCCAATACCGTGGCACAGGCGATCGAGAGCGCAGGCAGCCTCGGTGTGGATATGGTTAATGTACATGCCGGAGGCGGTGAGGAGATGCTGGCTGCTGCCGCCAATGCCGCCAAAGCTTTCCCGAACATGAAACTGATTGCTGTGACGGTACTGACCAGTGATCCGATGCCGAAAGAGCAGGCGCGTGAAGTGGCCTTGATGCGAGCCAGGATGGCGCAGCAGGCAGGGCTCGATGGTGTCGTTTGCAGTGTACACGAAGCGGCTGCCATTAAAGAACTTTGCGGTAATGATTTTATTACTGTGACGCCGGGTATTCGCTGGGGTGGACAGGATGTTCAGGATCAGAAGCGTATAGCCGACCCTGCATCAGCAATAGCCAACGGTTCGGATTATCTCGTGGTCGGGCGCCCCATTCTGCAGGCTCCCGATCCTGCTGCAGCTGCTGATGAAGCGGTGAAAATGATGGAATCTGTTGCGACCTGATCGCGTGAATCTTTCCGATTACGAATCGATACTTGCGCCATACGCCTGTCGCAGCAGTTATTCACGCGGCCGGGTGCATGACGAGCCGGAATCGCCGCACAGGAATGCTTACCAGCGAGACCGCGACAGAATTATCCACTCTACGGCTTTTCGCAGGCTCGAATACAAAACCCAGGTGTTTGTTAACCATGAGGGTGATCACTATCGCACCCGTCTGACCCATTCGATTGAGGTGGCACAGATTGCCCGTTCGATCTGCCGCTCGATGCGCCTGCACGAGGATTTGGCAGAGGCAGTGGCGCTGGCCCATGATCTCGGTCATACACCGTTCGGCCACTCCGGGCAGGATGCGCTTGATGATGTCATGAAACCCTATGGGGGCTTTGAGCACAATCGCCAGTCACTGCGGGTGGTTGAAACGCTGGAACACAAATATGCCGCATTTCCCGGGCTTAATCTCAGTTATGAAACACGGGAAGGGATCGTCAAACATCACTCGGCATACGATACTCCAAAAAATCGCGATCTTGCCCACTTCAACCTGCATGAGCAGCCGCCACTGGAGTCGCAAATCGGCAATCTGGCCGATGAGATTGCCTACAACAATCACGATATTGATGACGGTTATCGCGCCGGCATGTTGCGTGTCGATGGATTGATGCAGCTTGAGTTGTTTCGGATCCACTATGAGCAGGTGGAGAGACAATTTTCCGGTGTCAGCGAGCGCCTGAAAGTGAACGAGACCGTTCGCCAGATGATCAATTTCCTGATTGTTGATGTGATCAGTGAAACCGAGCGCAGGATTGGCGAAATGGGTGTGGCCACTTTCGAAGATGTGCGGGATGCCAGCAAGCCGCTGGTGGGGTTAAGTGCTCCGGTTCGACGCATGAACGGAGAGATGAAGAAGTTTCTCTACAAACATATGTATCGTCACTACCGGGTGGCGCGTATGGCCAATAAGGCGGAGCGGGTTATCCGGGAGCTCTTCACTGTCTATATGGAGCACCCCGCCATGCTTCCGGATAATCAGCAGCTGGAACTGGAGATTGCGAAATCCGGCACTGATCTGACGGATGAGAAGCAGGCCAGAATTATCGCCGATTATATTGCCGGCATGACCGACCGATATGCGCTTGAAGAGCATGAAAAGCTGTTCAACGTCAGTGCCCGCCCCTGACTTTTTAACCTCTGCCGGTCAGCCTTGAGAAGAGACCTGCCTTTCTTGCCTGAATAAGTATAACCGAAATATTATCGGGGCCACCCGCTGCATTGGCGATACGGATCAGCTCAGAAGCGGCCCCATTCAGGTCGCCAGCATAACTTGTCAGTGTCTGGCTAATGGCTTCATCGGATACTACATCGGTAAGGCCATCGGAACTCATCAGATAGATGTCGCCCGGCATCACCATCTCTTCGACAATATCCGGGTCGACTTTCGGGTGTATGCCAAGGGCGCGTGTAACAAGATTCTTGATCATCGAGTTGCGTGCGTCTGCTGCGGTCACAAGTCCTCGCCGTACCTGTTCATGGATCAGCGAGTGGTCTTCGGTGACATGGCTGAGCAGACCATCACGTTGCCTGTACATGCGTGAATCTCCGACATGTGCTGCGGTGATCCGGTCTTTGTAAAACAGGGCGATCAGGGCGGTGGTCCCCATGCCTTCGCAACCGGGTCTGTTCTTGGCTGCACTATATATCGAACTGTTTGCAAAATTGATGGCATTGCGAACCAGCATTGATTCGCCTGTGAAGCCGGTTGTTTCGTCAATCTTCAGAGGCTGGATATCATGAACCTTTTTCCTGATCTGATCGGTAATAATCTCAACTGCCATTGCGCTGGCAACTTCACCTGCATTGTATCCGCCCATGCCATCGGCAAGAACGGCGATGCCGTGCGACGGTGAGATGCCAACGCAATCTTCGTTATGGCTTCTCCTGATGCCGGTATCGGTCATGGCGACCATCTTCAGTCGGATCATTGTCTGGGTTCACTGCCTTGCAGGCATTGGTGAATGGCATCAAGTACTTCCTTTGCAGTAGCTGGCCGCTCTTCCGGCTGTTTGGAGAGCAGGCGATTGATCAGTTCGGCGACACCTTCCGGAAGTTCAGGGTTTAACTTGCGAACATCCAGGTGTGATGATTTGGCAATCTTGAACATCAGTTTGGAGATCGATTCCGCCAGAAACGGACGTACTCCGGTGACCATTTCGTAGAGCATTACACCGAGGGAGAACAGGTCGGAGCGCCCGTCGATCTTTTTACCAGAGAGCTGTTCAGGCGACATATAGGATGGGGTTCCGAGCACAATGCCGGCTTTGGTTTTCCCCGATTCCGAAATATGGGCGATACCGAAGTCAGTCACTTTCACGCTCTTGTTTTTCAGAATCATGATGTTGGCCGGTTTGATATCCCGATGGATAACACCGTGACTGTGGGCGTACTGTAGCGCTTCTGCCACCTTGCCAACAATTTTCAGCGTCGTAGTCAGAGGCAGGGTGCTCCCTTTTTTGGTGTAACCGGTGAGATTCACGCCATCAAGATACTCCATGGCAATGTAGGCGAGGTCATGTTCGGCACCGGCGTCGAAAATAGTGACGATGTTAGGGTGGTTGAGCATGCCTGCGATCTCCGCTTCATGGAAGAATCGCTCCTTGACCTCTTTGAGCTGGTTGGGTTCAAACTCTTTGGAGAGGGCGAGTGTTTTAATGGCAACCTGCCGGTTGATCTGAGGATCCCGGCCAAGATAGACCGTGCCCATGGCGCCTTTACCCAGTTCGCTGATGATTTCGTAACGGCCCAGGGTTGTGACTTCGCCGCTTGCCAGCAGGCTTGAGATGCCGTCGTTGGCGCCTTTTTCAGAAATGTTTTCAATGGCATTGGTGGCATTGATGATGCGCGCCTGAATATCCCGGAATTCACTGTTCTGGCTGCCCATGTGTTGATAAACGTCAATGGCCATCTGAAACTGGCGCTTACGCTCAAAGGCATTGCCCAGGTCATACAGGATTGAGAGCATCTCCTCATCAAGGGGGCATGCAAGAAATTTCGCGAATGCCTCCTCCAGCATGCCCTGGCTGAGAAAAGAGAGCCCAAGGGCCTTGTTGGTTGCATTCGGATTGCTGGCAGGGGTTGGTTTTTTCTCTTTCACGGCCAGATATTGTCTGATACCGACAGCGATATTCCCGGCGATCAGGAGCAGAGTGGCTAGGCCGGTCTGAATCCAGATGGAAAATTCGGAGATCAGCAGGAAACCCGCCATGGTCACTGCAAGAACAAGCATCGCTGTCAGTGCCATGCCGGCAACAGGGGATACGCGGGGGAGCAGCAGGCTCAGATAGAGGCCTGCGATCAGCAGCAGCATAAACTCAAGATACGCCCCCCAGGCAGGGCGAACCACATACTCCTCTTTCAGGATGCTTTGCAGGCTATGGGCAATGAATTCGGTGCGTGACATCTGCTCCTTCAGCGGTGTTGCGAAGCTGTTGGGTTTGCCCTCTGCAGAAGAGCCGATAAGTATGATTTTGTCTTCAAACAGCGATGCCGGGGTGGTTGCAGAAAACAGCTCGGAAAGTTTGTAATGGTCGTAGCTGTCACTGCCACTGTCAGGGTGAAAAGCAGTATAAATATGGCTGCTCCGGTTGGTGATAATGTTCAGAGGGCCAAGTTCAATGTCTTTGCCAATGTTGATGCGCAAGTCACCAGACGGAATATTCATCACGCCTGCGGCGAGTGTGAGTGCTATGGAGGGATAATATTGCCCGGCAAACTCAACGATCAGTGGCAGTGAGCGAACAGTGCCATCGGAGTCTGCAATCAGGTTGAAATGGCCGAATCCGAAGGCTCCTTCCGACAGGCTGTTGTAGGGGTGGCTGAGCAGGAAGGCGCTGTCAGGTGATGCATCGTCGCTGCTCTGGTTGATCTGCCTGATGGCTGAGCGCGTGATATAGTTTGGCAGCAGGAGGTTGCCCTGCCTTGCTTCAGAGCCAAACTCAAAATAGAGCGGAAGCAGAACATTGCCGGCAAGGCGTACATTCTCAGCCAGCGGGTCAAGTTGTGTTTCGTCTGGCTGGACGCCAGAGGCGGGTTCGGATTCGCTGTATAGCATATCCAGTGCGATCAGCTTGGCACCTGCATCAGACAGCTTCTCTATTGCGGTTGCAACAGAAGCCTGGCTTTGCTGGCCATCAACTTCGATAAGCGTGATGCGACTGTCCGCCTGGAGTGTATTTGCGCGCAAAGAGATGTCGTAGAGGAGGTGGTCGATGCTTTTTAAAGAGGGAATTTGAAGGCTGAATGCAATCAGGGCCAGCAGTGTGGCGATGGTGCCGATTAACCGTTGCGATTTCCAGATGGCACCAATGTTCAAAAGCTTATTCCCCTCGACTGAAGCAATGCAGAGCTATCAGGTATATTGGCAACAACGACGAGTTGATGCAATAGCAGAGCGTTTCAACAGGGTGGAATTGGAACGCCGAAAGGCTGTTGACAGGGAAGGTGTCGCTCACTACGGTTCGCGCACTTTTTTCCCCGATAGTTCAGTTGGTAGAACGGTGGACTGTTAATCCATATGTCGCAGGTTCGAGTCCTGCTCGGGGAGCCAGTTTATGGATTTCAGAAAAGGGCGCCCTCGAGGCGCCTTTTTTTGTGCCCAAGACTCTCAATCATCCCCATTAACAAGATGTTCGGCAGGATCGGTCGACATATATGGCTACCTAGCCTTGCATCTAGGAAATAGTGTGCTATAAAAATCTTCATGTGCGCGCTTTTCAGGATGAGGGGTGATGATGGTCAAGCCGGAATGCTTGCTATAACAATAAATTACACAGTTGCTGTAAGGTGATAAGTCACCTTGCGCTCGGGTAAAAGTGTGCTATAAGAACTTGAACTGGGTTGGTAGGGGCAAGGTTTGACGCTTGAGAAGAGAGACGGGCTTTGCCGGTGAGTGCTTTTGACGCAGGGAATATATATCGGATTTTCTTGCGGGTGAAAAAATACGCGTCTATAGTCGGCGCGGGATTTGGGTTTATTAAATTATATTAATGTTTCATTATATAGGTGGGGGAATAACAGTGATAAATAATATATATCATTTCATGACGAAGTTTGCATTTCTGGCGCTAGCGGTTTTGCTGCTTGGTGCGCAGGCGGAAGCCAGGATTGGTGACAACCTGAAAATTGCCGGTACGTCGGCGACGGTTTACTCAGGGCCAAACGTATCGTCTACTAAAGTTTTGACTGCTGACGGTAAAATGAAGCTGATCGAGATGGAGCGGCAGGCAGGCTGGGTTCTTGTTACCGTGCGTCCATCCGGCGTGCAGGGCTGGGTTCGCGAAAAAGAGCTCAGGATTGCAAGCAGCCAGAGCGAGGTGGCATCCTCTCCTGCTTCGGCGCGCAAGGCGCTGAATGCGCTCGGTCCGGTTCGTACTATTACGCTGGATGACATGGGCTTTAAGAAGGGTCATATTTTCCGTGGTTCGCAGAGTGGTCATTCACAGGACTTCTATTTTGAAACCCCAATGGATTCCAGTGTCAGGGGCGGCGTTTTCCGTATCTCCTACCGTGCATCAAACATGCTGCACTCCCTCTCCAATATCAGGGTTTTTGCCAACGATGTCCCCCTGGCGCAGGCAAATGCCATATCGGACGGGCTGGTTCATGAGATGGCAATTGTGCTGCCAGGTTCCATGTTCCGCGACGGCATGGTGAAAATCAGTGTCGAGTCCGGCACCTTGGTTGATGAGAATCGCTGTCTCGATATTCGTTCCGGTGGTGGCTTCCTCCATATCCTGCCGAGCTCTGCTCTGGATATCACCTACAGCTCGATCGACCGTTCGATCCGTGATGCATGGCGCATGCTGCCCCACAAGGTCACTGTAACCCTTCCTGCCGGCAAGCTGGAGGCTTCTCAGTTCGCCGCAGCCATGTCAGTGATGGAGTTGCTGGCCAATTCCGGTCGTGAGGTGATGATCAAGCGCATGCCTGAAATGGGTGATGTGGTGATTGCCCAGAAGGGTGAAATCGTTTCCGTGCTGAATCAGCGCGGTAAGCAGCTGACCAAGGGCTTTGTCGAGCTTAAGAGTAACGACGTGTTCCAGACCCCCGCAGACAACATTAACCTGATCAAATCAGGCAACAGTGTCTCCGTTGCAGTTTCGGAGCCTTATGATGTTCAACCCCTTTATCTTGTTGATGAGCGTTGGGAGCTGCTGACCGCAGGCCGCCACTACGACATCAACAGGCCTGATCGCTTCTACTCTCTGAGGGCTCTGCCTAAAGATTCGGGCAGTGATCACTTCTCTCTGCCGCTCTATCAGCTGGACACTTCTCCGCATTACGTGGCAACCGAGACTGTATGGGCGACCACCCTTTCTCCGCGTGATCTGCCATCGGGAACCCGTCTGGATATGCTCAGCCTGAGCATCATTGCACCCGTTCGCTGGGAGGCTGATCCTACCTATGAGCTCTATGCATTCCTGAATGATGTACTGGTGTTCTCAAAGCGCCTTGAGAATGACGGTCTGAAGCATAATTACTCTGTGCCGCTGCCGGTTGAATATCAGCAGCAGTACAACAACCTGCGCTTTGTTGTGCAGCATGATGTGGTTTCAGGCGACTGCTACGGCATTATGCCTACCGACTTCGTTCAGATTACTCCGGACACCTCGATCATTGTTAAGAAGACTGATGAAGAGCCGAAGAAGTTCTCCGGTCTTTCACAGTACTTCTCGTCCGGTTTCGATATGTTCATTGCTGATAAATACCTGAGTAACCCTGAGAATGCACTCTACCTGATTTCCCGTGTAGCAGCTGATCTCCCGATCGTGATGGATTACTCAAAAATCCGTTTCCTGAAAGAGAGTGATCAGCTGGATCCGAACGGGCCATTTGTCGCATTCGGCAATTTCAACCAGGAGGGCCTCAATGCACCGCTTCGCACGGATCAGGGCAAGGTCGAGATCAGGGACAGGGATGGTCAGTCATTCTTCAGTGTAAATGCGCTGCCGAATATCACTATCGCTGAAATTGTGGGAGACTCATCCGGCCACGGCCTGCTGGTGATCCCGTCCGATCAGATCATGCACGACTTCAGCAAGAAGCTGCGCCTGATCGAAGGCGATGTAGCATTCATCGATACGCACGGTGTGCTGCTTAACGTTGACAGCAAACAGCCAACGCTGGCTGAGGTCTACTATCCGGATACGAAGGATTGGTTCGCAGTGCTTGGCGAGTACCGTTTCTGGCTGCTCGGCCTGCTCTGGTTCCTGCTCAGTCTGGCTATCGTCTACGTATTCCGTATGACTCGCCGCCAGCAGGTGGAAGACCACGATGTTGAGATGCCGACCTCTGATGATCTGCACTCACAGCGGGCACACCACACCAATATCAACATTGAGGATGATGACCTTCCAAGCTCAAGTAAGTGAATTGAAGGGCTGTCATGACTCAGATGGAGAAACCACAACCTCGTAGGATTGGTGACTGCTTACTTGAAAAGAAGCTGATCACCGATGAGCAGCTGGCCGAAGCCCTTGCGATGCAGCAAGGGCAAGGCCTGCGCCTTGGAGAGGTGATTCTGGCAAAGGGCTGGATCACCGCTTCAGAGCTTTACGATGCATTGACCGACCACTTCAGAAAGGGGCGCATTGGCGATCTGCTGGTGGAGAGAGGGCTGTTAACTCACGAGCAGCTTGAAGAAGCGATTGGCATGCAGAAGAAGTGGGGAACCAGGGTAGGTGATATTATCCTGTCCAAGGCTTGGGTGCGCCCCTTCCTCTTCTATCAGGTTCTGGCTGAGCATTTTGACAAGCCGTTCGTCAACCTCATTGATAATGCGCCGGATCTGTCACTTATCGACACCAAGCATTATCACATCTATTCGGAGAAGCTGTTTATTCCGTGGCGGAAGGAGCATGGCCTGACCAAGGTTGCTGTTGCCGATCTGGATGCCGAGGTGATGAGTGAGATCGAGAAGGTGGTCGATGGCCCTGTCGATTTTGTTGTAACCTCCAAGTTCGACATTGTCTGGACACTGCAGAAATATGGAAATGAGTTTTTCAGTGAGAAATCAGTTCATGAGTTAAGAAGGGATCAGCCGCAGTACTCAGCCAGTACGGTATTTACTGACAGACAGCTGCTTTTTGTCGGCATCCTTATGACACTGACTATGCTTTCTCTTGCGATCTGGCCGATCGGCACGCTGATCGCGATCAATGCGTTTATTACCGTGTTTCTGATCCTGAACTTCGGGCTGCGTGTACTCTTTACCTGGGTTGGTGGTGACAGGCGTTTTGATAACTATATTACCGATGCGGAGGTAGAGGCACTCAACGATGCCGAGCTTCCTACCTACACAGTGCTTGTGCCGATGTACAAGGAGTCCGAATCGCTGCCGCATCTTGCGGAAGCGCTGAGGAATCTTGATTACCCGCTCTCCAAGCTTGATATCAAGATTATCCTCGAAGAGGATGATGAAGAGACAATTCAGACTGCAAAGGATCTTGCTCTGGAGGGAATCTTTGAAATTATCAGGGTTCCTGACTCCTTGCCGAAAACAAAACCAAAGGCGTGCAACTATGCGCTGAATTTCTCACGAGGTGAGTTGGTTACCATTTATGACGGTGAGGATGCTCCTGAGGCTGATCAGCTCAAAAAGGTGGTTCTGGCATTCAGAAAGTCTTCATCGAATACGGCAGTAATCCAGGCAAGGCTCAACTACTTCAACGTGACAGAGAACTGGCTGACGCGCATGTTTACCATGGAGTATTCGCTCTGGTTTGATTTCTATCTGCCCGCACTTGATGCGCTGAAGATCCCGATCCCTCTCGGGGGAACCTCCAACCACTTTAAAATGAAGGTGCTAAGAGAGCTGCAGGGTTGGGATCCGTACAATGTGACAGAGGATTGTGACCTTGGGGTTCGCCTGACTCAGCGTGAGTACCGTGTGGGTGTTGTGAACTCCACGACCTACGAAGAGGCCAATAATGATCTTCACAACTGGATTCGTCAGCGCTCACGCTGGCTGAAAGGGTATATGCAGACCTACCTGGTACATATGCGTAATCCTATCCATTTTTACAGGACGCTTGGCCATGTCGGCTTCTGGGGTTTCCAGTTCTTTATCGGCGGCACCATTGTCAGTGCCCTGGTCATGCCGATTCTGCTGTTGGTATTCTTCTCCTGGCTGGTTTCCCAGACAGTTCTGTTCGATCAGATTTATCCTGCTGCCCTGCTTTATATCAATTTGATAAATCTTCTGGTGGGTAATGGATTTCTGGTTTATCTCTTCATGCTTAGCGGATTCAAGCGCCACTACTATGCGCTGATGCCCTGGGCCATGACGGTTCCGGTCTACTGGATCATGATGTCTTGGGCTGGATTTAAGGGTCTGTGGCAGTTGATCTTCAACCCGTTTTACTGGGAGAAGACACACCATGGCCTGACCAGCTTTGCGACCACCAGTGATGTGGGTGAGCACACGATGCAAGCGGAGAAAAAGGGGGCTAATAAATGAAGGCCTTTCTGATGCATCAGCGAAACAGGGATAACGTCATTATTGTTGTTATGTCGGTAATCGCCCTCTCTGCTTTGACCGCATGGCTGCTTTCGCATGGCTTCATGTTTGACGGTGCCTCCCATCGCTGGGCAAAGGTGCTGGGTGTGTTGGGGTCTGAGGATGTTCGCCTCGAAAATCTGAGCATGCTCTACCCGCATCTGCCGCTTTATGCACTGGTGCCGTTTTACTATCTGCCCGGTACAGGCTATGGCGCTGTCCCCTATTTTGTGTCGGTTCTGTTTGCCGGTGGGTTAATCGGACTCTTCCTCTGGCATATGCGCCACCTTGATGTGGTTGCCTACAAGCGGCTGCTGATCGTGTTCCTTCTGGTTGTCCACCCGGCATTCCTCTGGGGTGCGACGAACGGAAGTCAGCTGGCCATGAGCATGCTGATGTTCTATCTGCTCTACCATGCATGTCAGAACATGATTGCAGAGCATGATGTGCACGCCTACATCTCCCTCAGTATCATTCTTGCAGTATTCTTCTTCGTGGATGGTTCCGCAGTATTCCTCTTCGTGGCTCTGCTGCCGATGCTGGCCGTTGTGGCTCCGAGAAGGCTGCTGATGGCATCGCCTGCGAGTATCTACTTTATTCTGTCGGTACCATTCTTCTTCTCTGTGCTGGCCTGGGCCTGGTTG
This sequence comes from Mariprofundus ferrinatatus, assembly GCF_002795825.1. Classification (NCBI taxonomy): domain Bacteria; kingdom Pseudomonadati; phylum Pseudomonadota; class Candidatius Mariprofundia; order Mariprofundales; family Mariprofundaceae; genus Mariprofundus; species Mariprofundus ferrinatatus. Next base: position 601,340 of record NZ_CP018800.1, read on the forward strand.
AACTGGATCTTTGAATCTGACTTCCTCTACTTTGTTCAGGATCCGGAATCAACCTATCTGGGTGGATACATGGAGATGTTCAAGTACCCCTGGCTGGTCGATTTCGGCGGCGAGTTTTTCCAGGCGCTGATTGCAGCAACCGGCTATATGCTGGTGGCCTATCCGATCATTATCTACTTCCTGTTCAGTACCTGGGACGAGGGGCTTCGATTCAGGGCGAGCTTCGTACTTTTTGTCCACCCGCTGCTGGCCATTGCGCTGGCAACCGATCAGTACTACCTGAGTCATCCGATGGAGATTCTGGTGTTGATCAACGCCAGTATTCTGGCAGAGATCACCTTCCTGGATATGGCGCGAAAGCGTGTCTACTGGAGTGTTATCTCCTTCCTCGTAGTGAGTCTTGTCGGTGGCTGGTGGATATTTATGGAGTCTGCCGACCCGAACATGAACCGGTGGGTTGATTCGTTCAGAACAGAGCGTGTGATGATTGCTGACGAAGACGGATCGCTGAAGCTTGGACGCTGGTTAAACGAGAACCGCCGGGTAACCCTGATAGATGAGAGAAGCGGTTATAAAGCGATGGTGGCGCGAGGCGATGCCGAGGGGCTATACCTCTCCTTCACGAGTAAATTCAAGATTGCGCTGAACCACGAGTTTCCCGATGTTGATCAGATTGTGGTTCCGGACCCGGACAGCGAAACCGGCAAAAAGGATAAGATTAGTCAGCGATACCCTCTGTTGTACAAAGAGGGAATGAAGGGCTACAGGCTGGTATACAAAGATAATATCTGGCGTGTCTACAGGAAGGTTTGATGGCGAAGCTGGCCTTTCTTCTTGGAGTGCTGATGGCATTGGGGGGCTGCGCTGTTAAAGAGGGCGGGCAAACTGCCAGCGCTCACCAGGCAAAGGCTACTGGGCAGTCGGAAGCATCTGAAATCTTTAAGAAGCGCAAGCAGGCCAGGCGCAGCTCATTCGGCAGAGATGAACTTACTCCGTGGCGGGGGTTCAATGCACTGCAGACATCAAGGGTTGCCTGGGACTCTTCAGCGGCAAGAAGATCGCTTATGCGCATGGGGGCGGTTGGAGCCAACGCTGTCGCCCTGATCCCGTTTGTGAGGCAGAGCAGTCCCTATTCGACGGCTGTCATGGGCGCTAATAATGTGACCGATGCGCAGTTGATCGCAGCTATAAAGAGCGCACACGAGCTGGGAATGAAGGTGGTTGTAAAGCCTCAGATTCTTGTGACCGGATCATGGGCAGGAGAGATCAGTTTCACTGACAGCGGGCAGCGCGATCGCTGGTTCGATAGCTACTCGGCGCATATCATCAGGTATGCCAGGCTGTCGCAGAGCATGGGTGTCGAGGCATTTGCTATCGGTACCGAACTGTCGAAAATCGCCAAGGATCTGCCGTGGCCAAGGCTGATTTCGCAGCTGCGCCGAGAGTTCAGGGGTGTCCTGACCTACGCCGCTCACAACGTTGAGGGAGTGGAAAGGTTCCCTTACTGGGACAAACTGGATGTGATCGGTATTTCATCCTACCCATCGCTTGGCGACATGGGCGAGTATGATGAGATGCTGGCCCACATTGAGCTCAACCTCTACAAGCTCAGTCAGGCCGTTAAGGCGAACAGGCGTAAGCCTGTATGGCTTCTTGAGGTTGGTATTCCCTCGGCTGAAGGTGCCTCGAGCCAGCCATGGGAGTGGAGGTCGCTGGGAAAAGGCGGCCAGCGTACGGATCTGACGATGCAGACCGCCGCCGTGGCAGCCTGGCTCAACGCGATCAAGCGGCTGCAATATGTGGACGGTGTTTTCCTCTGGTGCTGGTACAGTGACCCGCAGGCCGGAGGCGAGGAAAATATTGATTATACTGTACAAAATAAACCGTCAGAAATAGTTATCAGGCAATACTGGAGAAATTAAGGAAGGGGAAGGTATGAATATGAAGAATTTTCTAAGCAGGACAGCAGCATCTTTTATTGTTGCCGGTGGTTTGGTTGCCGCCGGTTCGGTCACAGCCCAGGCAAGCGCCTACATGCTCTCTGAAGGTCAGAACATGTATACGACCGGATTTACCTATTCCACAGCGACTGACTGGTTCAATCAGAACAGGAACCGGGTACCGCAGGGTTGTACTTCCAAAGATTACAGCTGGAACAACTCTTACACCTACGGCTACTCCTATTATACCAACCTGTTCGCCAGCGCATCTCTGGCCAATCAGGCGTGTGGAGCGGGTGCCAAATCGACCGGTTTAGGGGATGTTACCCTGGGCATTCGGGGCCGCCTTGATATCACCCGTAACGGCAGAACGTGGGAGCTGGCAGCGATCATTCCAACCGGCTATGACGCTCAGAGGATCAACCGCCTTGGATACGGAAAGTTCGGTCTCTGGGGTGGTGTGGCATTTTCATCACAGAACACCGGCTGGGAAGAGAAGGCGCCCTCCTACTGGGAAGTCGGAACAGGTCTCAACTACTGGTTTGGCTCACCTGCCACACAGTGGAAGAGCTATGCGAAATGGTCCTGGCGCCTGGATGAAGATGGTGTGAACCGTATCGTTCTTAAGGGAACGCTCAAGCTTTCACTAAGGGATCATACGCCAGAGCCTATTCCTGCAGCCGGTGGCTTTTTCCGTAACTCAGGTGACTATGACGCGGGAGTTATCCAGGCTTCCTATGCGCGCAGGGTCTCTGATCAGTGGACAGTGGGTTTTGGCGTAGGTGAAACTATCTGGGGCCGCAATGTCAGTGCTTCGCGTTTTGCTGATATCTCGTTTACATACAGTTGGGATGACTGAGGTGACTATGCTAAAACATAAATTGATCCGTCTGGCTGCAACAGCGTGTGCTGTGATGCTTGCTCCCATGATCGCTTACTCTGCAACTGATCATGAATTTAAAGAGGGGCACTTCCACTACTCTGATGAGGCGCTCGCCAATGCCAGAAAAGATGTCAAGATGGTGGATATCAATGTATCCATGAATGGTACCGACGCCAGAGTGCTTTTCCTCAAGGATCCCAACGACAAATCGACTTTTGCTGCCGACTTTTCGATTGAGGGTGAGCGCTTTGAGGGAAGAATCAAGTCGTTCGGCAGCTCCACCCGCGCCATGAAGAAGAAGTCGATCATCCTGAAGATCAAGGGTGAGAAGTGGAAGGGTTACAAGAACATCTCTCTCAACTCTATGGGGTCTGACGGTTCGATGATGCGGGCCTGGATGGCGTGGGAACTGATGCGCGATATGGGTATGGTGGTGCCAGAAACCTACTATGCCCGGTTGAATATCAACGGTGAGTTTATCGGTTATTTCCTCTATATCGAGTGGTTGGGTGGTCGTTTTCTTGAGCGCAACGGTTATGGCGCAGCCACGGAATTCTACCAGGCAACCGACGCCACCTATTGCGGAGATTTCAGGCACAGCCATGAGGTCGACAACTGCTGGACGAAGCTGGCTCCACAAGGGGACGACAAATCCTCAATGAAGTCATTTGCCAGTGCCGTGCGTTCAGCTCCAATGGAGACATTCGATAAGTTTGTTGCGCAGAACTTCGATGATGATTCACTGGTCAACTGGATTGTGACCAACACGCTGGTAAGTAATGGCGACACCTATAACAAAAATTATTTCATGGCCAAATCGGATAAAACCAAGAAGTGGCGGGTAATCCCATGGGATTATGATCTGACCTTCGGACAATCGTTCGATATGTTCGTGAAGTTTCCCGAGAGCCTTTTCAACGAGCGCTTCCAGTATTACTACACCCCGGATCTGGGCGTCTTTAATCCGATGAAGGCCAAGACGCTGCTCAATGAGACGCTGAAGGCCCAGTTTTATGCGAAACTCAAACATCTGATCGGCAAGGAGAAAAACGGCCCTGAGAAGACCTTCGGCTGGTTCTCGCCAACCGTGATGCACGCCCGTGTTGAAAACCTTGCCCATGTGCTTGAAGCAGGGCAGGTCAAGCAGAAGTATGGTGCCCGTTCGCCTGAATCATATGACGAACAGTACGATGCCGTTTCGCACTTCGGACTTGCAAGACCATTCTACCTCGAGTCCAATCTCTTCAGCACATTCGAGTGGTCCTATCGCAATACGGAGCAGATGAAGGAGTATGTGGCCTTTACACAGGGCAAGGATCTCTTCCCGGGATATCTTGAGAAAAAGGCAGATGAGGCACCGTCATCGAAGCTTGCCAAGGCCTCTGATGTTAAAAAGATCAAGGCTGATATCGCACCGGTTGGTGAGGCCAAGAAGGGGCTCGACGAGCATGAGTTCATGGCCAAGCTGCTCGAGAAGCCATTTACCGGCCGAAACGCATCTGTATCTTCCGATGACTCATTGGTGGTATTCGACCCGGGTTACGGTTATTTCCTGACGCGTCTTGATTTCAAGTCAAGTTACAAAGTGGCTGATTTTCAGGCAGAGGCTGAAGGTTTTAAGCCGCCGACTTACATTTTCGAAGGCACCTCTCCCGATCAGTGTATCCAGCGCTCATGGGTGCTCTTCTCGAGGATTCCTTCACTAAATATCAAAGCGGATATCATGCTGGAGTATTTTGATGAGCATTCGCAGAAAAATGAGCTGGGCGGCATTAAGAATGAGCATGCAGTCAACCTCTGGGTACATAAGGGTGAAGCATGGATGCCGCTGATGACTGAAGTGAACCAGAAGTCGAACACCCTGAAAACTTACGATTTCAACCTGCAGGCAGGAAGGATTTACCGTTTTATCGCCTGTGCAGCTCCGGAATCCAAGCTCTACAGCAAGCCAGTGGGCAGGTGATAGCTTCTAGCGGTATATAGTCTTCCGGCGTATGCCTGTAATAACAGGGGACCCCGGCTTGATCGGGGTTCCCCTTTGTTTTTTAATGGCACCGGCGCAATTTTGAGTAGCCATCTGTTCCGGGGGATGAAATCTTATCGGATCGGGATTAGTGTCAGGGAGAGGGAGTTGCTGCGAATTGAGAGATATGTTTTTTCACAAAAGGCCTTACGGCGATGGTGCTGAATGACGAATCTGATCGCTAGAGCGTGGGCGGATTTTCGCAGCCCGGAGGGTGTTGCGACCCTGCGCTTTGCCATTCGCCTGTTTCTGATCCTTCTGGCCTACTATCTGCTGAAACCGGTTCGTGAGGAGCTGATTCTCGATGGCGGCAGCGCCGAGATCCGTAGCTATGCACTGGCCGGACAGGCGGCACTGCTGCTGATACTCGTGCCATTCTACAGTCAGATCATCAAACACCTGCATGGTGACAAGCTGTTCCATATCGTCACCCTCTTTCTGGCAGCCAATATCGGGGTCTTCTACCTGCTCGGCTCGTCTGGTATGGATATCGGTGTGCCGTTCTTTATCTGGCTCGGCATATTCTCCGTCGTGCAGATCTCCCAGTTCTGGACCATGGTCAGCGATTATCACTGCGTGGAGAAGGGCAAGCGACTGACCTCCTACATAGCGATTGGTGGTTCGCTCGGTGCCATGATCGGGGCGATGATTGCCAAAACGCTCTATCTTGAACTCGGGGCCTTCGGCCTGATGCTTCTGGCGATCGGCATGCTGGTGGTGGCTGTGGTTTTGCCGGGCGCCAATGTGGAGATGCGCAAAGATCATCATGATGAATCGAATGATGAGTCGATCAGGCATATGCTGGGCGGCCTGAAAAGGGTAATGGATGTTCCCTACCTGCGCTGGATTGCTGCCTCCGTGGTGCTGCTCAACCTGATCAACTCAACCGGCGAGTATATTCTCGCCGACTTTGTAACAGCTGAGAAAAGCGGCAAGGAGATCGGCGAGTTTTACTCTACGTTCTACCTCTATGTGAACATTGCCACGCTGGTTCTGCAGGCATTTGTCGTGCGGCCTCTGTATCAGGTGATCGGAGTGGGAGGGGCTTTGATCAGTCTGGCAGTGTTCAATCTTTCGATGTACCTCTCTGTACTCGCCTTCCCGGTTCTGGCCTGGTTTGCGATCGTGAAGATGGCCGATAACAGTATTGATTACTCGGTTGCTAATACGACCAAACAGATTCTTTTTCTTCCGCTGGACAGGTTTACCCGTTACGAGGGAATGCTCGCCGTAAATACCTTTTTTACACGTTTTGGAGACCTGATTCAGGGTGGTATTATTTTCTTAGTCATCTCCGTTTTGGCCCTGCCAACCATGTTTCTGGTCGGCAGCAATATCGTGCTCTGTCTGCTGTGGCTGTTTGTGACATTCAATGTCAGCAAGCGCTTTAAAAAGTGGAGTAAAGAGTCCGATGGCTTAGAGGAGCCGGCAGCATGAACAATTTTGTGGGGGAGCATTATGGCAACATCAGTTAAGGGAATCATTCTTGCAGGCGGATCAGGCAGTCGCCTCTGGCCCCTATCAAGGCAGCAGCTTCCCAAGCAGTTTCTCAATATCGGCGGGGCTAGCAGCATGCTCAGCGCAACCATTGAGCGCCTTGACCCCCTGGTGGGCCATGATGATATCTGGGTCGTTACGGGGGAAACGCATGCGACCGGTGAGGCGTTCTCTGAGCTGGAGGGGCTGAACCAGATTCTTGAGCCGTGTGGCCGTAATACAGCGCCCGCTATCGCCATTGCTGCAGCACTGATGCAGGACCTCAGCGGCGAGGATCCGGTTATGGTGGTGCTCCCGGCCGACCATATCGTGGCCAACAAGGAGGCCTTTCAGGCATGCCTGAGCAAGGCGATTGAGGTGGCCCAGGAGGATCGGCTGGTCACTTTCGGCATTGTGCCCAACGCACCAGAAACCGGGTTTGGTTATATTCAGGCTGATGCGGCCGGCGGAGACGGTGTCCGAAAAGTGCTGCGCTTCGTGGAGAAACCCGATATCCAGAATGCTCAGCGCATGTTGGATGACGGTAATTACTACTGGAACTCCGGCATGTTTGTCTGGAAGGCATCTGTAATTATCGAAGAGGTGGAGAAATACATTCCTGAGATGGCGGCGCTGCTGAATGAGATGAGGAGTCGCTGGAACGGCAAAGAGAAATGGCAGGAGGTGATTCGCAGCAGTTTTGAGAAGATGCCCGACATTTCGATCGACTACGGCATCATGGAACGGTCAGAACGGGTCTCTCTGGTGCCTGCTGAGATCGGCTGGTCCGATGTTGGAAGCTGGGATGCGGTCCATGAAATGGCGAAACATGATGCTGATGGTAATGAGATGAGCGGTAATGTGATGGCAATCGATTGCCGCAACACCCTGCTTCGAAGTGAGAAGGCGCTGATCGCCGCGGTAGGGATTGAAGACATTATTGCCGTTGAAACACCCGATGCGATTCTGCTCTGCAAGGCGGGGCAGAGTCAGCGAGTGAAGGAGATTGTCGACAACCTGAAAGAGGGTGAGGGACGTTACCATGTCGAGCATGTCACGGTGCGCAGGCCCTGGGGAAGCTATACGGTACTGGAGGCTCGCGGTGATGGCTATCAGATCAAGCGGATTGAGGTGAAACCGGGCGCTCGTCTGAGCATGCAGTCGCACCAGCACAGAACCGAGCACTGGGTCGTGGTTGCGGGAACTGCGACTGTTACCTGCGGCAATCTGGTTAAAACCGTGTCCAAAAATGAAAGCGCCTATATTCGAATCGGTGAGGTCCATCGCCTGGAAAATCGCGGCAAGATTCCCGTACAGCTGATCGAAGTTCAGGTGGGCGATTATCTCGGCGAGGATGATATTGAACGTTTTGAGGATATGTACGGCCGCACCTGATCTGATGTGGCGGGTTAATCCTCAAGGGTTTCCGTGTTCCTGAGTCGATTCTGATGTATGCGCCTTGCCCTTGCAAAGCTGGCCTTTGCAGGGAGTATTGGCATACGATGAAGTCGATCAGGGTCATATCTGGCATTGTTGCACTGTTGCTTATGTCGCTCTCCTCTCAGGTGAGTGCAGTAGCTGGTGATGGCCTGGTTCGCGATGTGCGTCTCTGGACCGCCCCTGATCATTCGCGTCTGGTATTCGACCTGAATCAGAAGATTGAATATAAAGTTTTTCCTCTTCATAACCCTGAGCGCATAGTTATTGATATGGAAAGGACCCAGCTGAAAGCGAATCTGAACAGCCTGCAGCTTCCGGATCCGGTTGTGCAGAGTATTCGCCATGGAAAACCGACTTCCGGCACACTACGCGTGGTGATGGATGTGAAGGAGAGGGTGCAGCCGCGCACATTCCTGCTCAAGCCGATGCAGGGGAAACCTTACCGTCTGGTGGTGGATCTCTCTCGCCCTGAACAGGCGAAACAGGCAGCCATGCGATCCGGTGAATCCAGGGCGAAAAAGGGGCTGGTGATTGCGATTGATGCCGGCCACGGGGGTGAAGACCCGGGAGCGATCGGTCCTCGTAAGTTATACGAGAAAACAGTGACGCTGGCGGTAGCAAAAGAGCTTGCCAAGATCGTGGATGCGACACCGGGTATGAATGCGGTGCTGATTCGAAACGGTGACTATTTTGTACCGTTGAAGAAGAGGGTTTATCTGGCACGCAAGGCCAAGGCAGACATGATGATCAGTATCCATGCTGATGCGGTTCGTCAGCGTAATGTTGAAGGCTCAAGTGTCTATACGCTCTCTGAACGTGGGGCCACACAGGATCGGGCCGCAAGGGCGCTGGCCGCAAAAGAGAATGCCGCTGATGAGGTGGGAGGAGTCGAGTTTGATACGGTGGATGATCCGATGGTGACACAGATTCTTGGTGACATGTTCCGTCGCGACAGCCTCAACAGCTCGCAAATCCTCGCAGAGTCAATTATCGGCAAGCTCAAACATGCCGGACCGGTCAAATACAGTGCCCCGAAACGGGCGCGCTTTTTCGTACTGGGTGCTATGGAGATTCCAAGTGTGCTGGTCGAGCTGGATTATATCTCCAATCCAGCCCGGGAGAAGAAACTGAAAAGCAGGGACCACCAGAAGAAGCTGGCATCCGCACTGTTCAACGCCAGCGTAAGTTTTTTCCAGAAGATGGGGCGGCTTAAGAGCACACCTGATCAGGCAATGCTTCCTGCCGATTCAGCAACTGCCTTGCAGTATGCTGTGAGCGAGCAGGGGCTCTGAGATGGAAGGGTCGACTGAACTCTATCGACGACTTCTGGCATTTCTCTTCCCTTACAAGGGACGCCTAACCCTTGCCACACTCTGTATGGTGGTACTCGCCGCCTGTACGGCTGCCATGGCCTGGATGCTCAAGCCTGTGCTGGATGAAGCACTTGGTGGCCAGAACCGAGACCTGATCTACCTGATTCCGCTGTTGATTATAGGCCTCTACGTTCTTAAGGGCGGAGCCTATTTCGGCCAGGCATATTTGATGGGCTATATCGGTCAGCGTGTCATCTATGATATCCGGAACCTGCTCTATGAACGGTTGACGGCCCAGTCCCTGGCCTTTTTTTCCCACCGCAAGACAGGCGAGTTGCTGGCCAGACTCTCCTACGATGTGACGCTGGTTCAGTCAGCGGTGAGTACAGCAGTAACGGCGCTGATGCGTGACGCGATTTCAATCATATTCCTGCTGGCCGTTGTCTTTATACAGGACTGGCTGCTTGCTTTGATCGCCATGCTGGTCTTTCCGGCCGTGATCTATCCGATTGCCCGTTTCGGTCGCAAAATGCGCCGTGCCACACTGGATGGACAGGCCTCGATGGGAGACCTGACCAGCCTGCTGGAGGAGACAGTCGGTGGCATACGGGTGGTCAAGGCCTTTGGGATGGAGGAGTACGAGCGCAGCCGTTTCCGCAAGTTTACCGGCGATTTCCTTGCTCACCAGCTCAAGGTATTCCGGGTACATGCACTCTCATTTCCGATTATGGAGCTGCTTGCCGGCTTCGGTATCGCCGGTGTGCTCTTTTACGGCGGTATGCGGGTGGCATCGGGCGAAACTACTGCCGGTACGCTGGTCTCATTCCTGGCTGCGGTGATCATGCTCTACGAGCCGGTTAAAAGGCTTTCGCGTGCCAATAACGAGATCCAGCAGGGACTCGCCGCAGCCGAACGCATTTTCGAGGTGGTCGATGAGCCGATTCAGGTTTACGACCTGGATGACGCGAAAGAGCTGGCGTCCTTCTCCGATGCGATCGTCTTTGATGATGTCAGTCTCATCTATCCCGGAACGGAGAAAAGTGTACTGGAGCGGATCAGCTTCACCGTGCGGGCAGGGCAGGTCGTGGCGTTGGTCGGACGCAGCGGTGCCGGGAAATCCTCTCTGGCTAACCTCGTTCCCCGCTTTATCGATGTAACCGAAGGGAGTGTTCTGATTGATGGCCACGACATCCGGAACGTCACACAGGCCTCACTGCGCAATCAGATTGCACTGGTGACACAGGAGATCATCCTGTTTAACGACACCATCCTCAACAACATCGCCTACGGCCATGAGGATATTGATTTTCAGCGTGTGGAGGAGGTCGCCCGCGCCGCAAATGCACACGAATTTATTTCCCAGCTGCCGGATGGCTATAACACCCTGGTTGGTGAGCGCGGTGCGATACTCTCCGGCGGTCAGCGTCAGCGATTGTCACTGGCACGTGCACTGCTGAAGGATTCACCGATCCTCATTCTTGATGAGGCAACCAGCGCACTGGATACGGAGTCAGAACGACTTGTGCAGCAGGCGATCGACCTGCTGATGAAGAACCGTACTGTTATCGTGATTGCCCATCGGCTTTCCACCATCCGTGATGCCGACTGTATTGTTGTGCTTGATCAGGGGCGCGTGGTGCAGAGCGGCAGGCATGATGAACTGCTGGAGCAGGGTGGTATCTATGCCGAGCTGCACCAGATGCAGTTCCAGAACGGTTCAAGTGAAACTGCAGAGAATCCGGCAGTAGTGATTTAATTCAAGTGCGCTGCTGATCAGCAACCTCCAGCCAGAGGCCTTCCAGCAGACCTGCATCCACTGAGACCAGCGCATCGTAATTCCAGCGATCCATCACCGATTCGATAATAGCCAATCCTGCAATGATCAGATCGGCTCGCCCCGCCTCGATGGTGCGAACGTTCAGGCGCTCTTCATGCGTCAATGCCAGCAGCCTGTCGCGCAGCGATAAAAAGGCATGGCGACTCATACGATAATTGTTGATCTTTTCAGCGTCGTAGGGGAAAAGATCGAGTGCAGTGGCAGCCAGTGTGGTTACTGTGCCGGCAGTGCCGACGAGATGGGTCGGAGCAAGGCGGTCGGGCCAGAATGCTTCGACCTCTGTGAGATGCGCATCGGCTGCCTGTTTCAGGGCTGAATAATCCTCAGGTGAGGGAGGGTCGGAGTGAAGATGCGCCTCCACCAGCCGCACCACGCCAAGCTTGCAGCTTATGTCATCGATCCGGACCATATTGCGGGCGCGGATAAATTCAGTGCTACCGCCGCCGATATCGAAGAGCAGCATATCATCAAGCATGTTGGTATTAAGTGCCGAACAGGCACCATTGAGCGACATGCGCGCCTCATCTTCGCCGCTGATCACCCTGATCTCCAGACCGGTCTCAGACTTCACCTGTTCGCAGAATGCTTGCCCGTTTTCAGCTTCCCTGACTGCCGCTGTGGCAGCAGCAAAGGTGCGTTCGGCAGGAACCCCGTGTTTCTGCAGCAGCAGAGCAAACTCGCGGTAAGCAGCGATGGCGCGCTGCATGCCGGCCTCGGAGAGGCGGCCTGTATGGTGCAGCCCCTCACCCAGACGGGTGATACGGTGGGCGTAGTCAATTTCACGCCAGGGTAGTCTCCCCTTTGAGGGTTCTGCTATCAGCAGCCGGAAGGTGTTGGAGCCGCTGTCGATGGCGGCATATGCACTTTCAGACACTGGCCTGATGGTTGCGCGCTACCTCAACATAGTGCGCAGCGGCCCGGTTTAGAAAATCCTTCTCTTCATTGCTCAACTCACGCCGCTCCTTCGCCGGGAAACCGGCATAGAGATAGCCACCCCGCAACACCTTTCGCTCGGTAACCAGTGAACCTGCAGCAAGAAAACAGCCCTCTTCAAGCACGGCCTGATCCATGATGGTCGAGCCCATGCCGACAAGGCAGCGATCCTGAATTTCGCAACCATGCAGGATCACACGGTGGCCGACTGTAACATCATTGCCAACAACACAGGGGGAAACCCCTCCGCTGGTGTGCAGGATGCAGTGATCCTGAATATTGGAACGCTCACCGATTTCGATGTCGTGGACGTCGCCGCGCAATACTGCCTGATACCAGATGCTGGAATCGGCACCGATTTTAACGCGCCCGATCACATCGGCTGAATCAGCGATATAGGCCGATTCATCTATTATCGGGTTCCAGTGCAGATAAGGTCTAATCACGTTCACTCTCCTTGTTTGCATCTGTAACAGCAGTGACATTTCCCAGAATCGGCACAGTTACTCTGCCTGTCTGTTTCCCCTTCTCGTTGAAGACGGTGATGATCAGCTGTTCAGGGCTCCAGCTGTTCGGTCCAAGCAGGGAGCCGTCGATAAACTCCTGGCCGGTCATTTCAAATTTCACCCTATCTTTGCCCTTCGGGCTGAGTAGCACGGTTTCGTTACCGTCAGCCGACAGGATTGAAAATTGCAGCCATCCATGTGCCCAACGCGGGTAGTTGTCACCCTTCACCAGAATCAGATTATAGCTGATCAGGTTGTTCTCCTGCTGGGCAGCCGATGGCCTGAGCAAGTGCACCCCTTTCACTTTTCGGGCGGCAAGGACATCATCGAACATGGTAAGGCGCTTCTGCATCGCTGAGTTCTTATGAACAAGCCGTTGCAGCTCCTGTTTCATGGCCTCTATCTGGGCATTGCTTAAGGAGAGTAGTGCCTCTGTCTCGGCACTCTGTTTGCGCAGCTGCTCATGCTTGAGTTGTAACTCGCGGCTCTGCTGTTCCTGCAGATAATAGGCCTGCTTGTCCGAGGCCAGTGCGCTGATAATGATCACAGAGACAGTCACCACCAGCAGAACCGCCACAATCAACAGCACCACCGGATAGACGCGGAAGCTTAATGAGCGTCCTCCATCCTGAGTAAGCTTGAAATGTACAGGCAGGTTGAATGCCTCATACAATGATTTCATCAGGCGGGCCTAAGGCCAGAGAGCGTGGATGGCCAATCCTTCAGTTTCTTCGATTGAGAACATCAGGTTGGCATTCTGCATTGCCTGACCTGCCGCGCCTTTGAGCAGGTTGTCGATGCAGCTGACAATAACCGCTTCACTGTCACTGAGCTGGCAGATACCGATATCGCACCGGTTGCTGCCGGAAACCCCTGCAGTCGAAGGGAGTACGCCTTCGGGCAGTACTTTGACAAACGGTTCATCCTCATACCGCTGCATCAATGCGGCGTGCCATGAGCCTGTATCTTTGCCGCTCAGATGCAGTGTGGTCAGCATGCCCCGCGTCATCGGAAGAATATGCGGCACGAAACGCACGGAAATTTCAGCGCCGGAAAAGCCGCTGGCCCACTCTTCCATCTCCCAGGCATGCCGGTGTCGGGGCAGGCCGTAAGCCTTCACCGATTCATTGATTTCACAGTAGAGCAGGTCTGTCTTGGCACTCCTGCCGGCACCGGATGTGCCCGACTTCGAGTCAACAATGATTGATGAACTGTCGAGCAGGCCTTTTTCAAGCAGCGGAACCAGAGGAAGCAGGGTCGATGTCGGATAACATCCAGGGTTGGCAATAAGTCGGGCGCTCTTTGCCGCCTCCCTGTTGAATTCGCAGAGTCCATACACAGCTTCATTGAACAGTTCAGGATGCGGGTGTTCGACACCATAGGCGGCCCGGTAAGTCTCATGCGTTTTATGCCGGAAATCAGCCGAGAGATCGACAACCTTCTTGCCTGCTGCGAGGGCTGAATAAACGCTGCCTGCAGCAGCGCCATGCGGTAGCGCGGTAAATACCAGTTCGATATTATCTGCAAGCCGGGCATCGGCTGCCTTCAACTCCATACCGGCGACATCTCCGCCACATCCCGGCAGTACCTCGCCGGCAAATTTCCCGGCCTGTGAGTGGGCACCCAGATGGGCGATCTCAAAATGGGGGTGGGCTTCGATAAGCCGGATAAGTTCGGCACCGGTGTAACCGGTGGCTCCGAGAATGGCGACAGGTATCTGTTTCATGCTGGCATGATACGCAATGCAACGGTGCCATCAAATGATTTCGGGATATGGGATACACACAAGTAGAAACGGCGATATATTTCTACTGGAAAACCGGAACAGAAATACAGAGGTTTGCCGGAGTATGTGGGTTGCGGCAATGGCGTGCTTGCGATACGATATGAAAGCATCTTTTGGTAAGGGGAGACCATGATTCAGCAGCCATTTCGAGTTCGCCTGTGAACCCTCGTATCCTGTTGGGTCTGTTCCGTCCGCTCTTCGAAGCGGCGCGCGACCTTGCCCCGATTATTCTGGTCATTCTCTTTTTTCAGGAGCTGGTGTTAAAGCAGCCGATTCCCAACATGGAGGAGATGATCACCGGGCTGGTTATGGTGTTGCTGGGGCTGGCACTCTTTGTCAGGGGATTGGAGATCGGCCTCTTCCCGCTCGGTGAATCGATGGCCTTTGCCTTTGCAAAAAAGGGTAACGTGTTCTGGTTGCTTCTCTTCGCCTTTCTGCTCGGATTCGGTACCACGGTAGCAGAGCCTGCCCTGATCGCAGTGGCCGGCAAGGCAGCCGAAGTTGCCGCTGAGAGTGGCGTGATCGATGCCACGGAGGCGTCGATGGATGGCTATGCAAACTCGTTGCGAATGACAGTAGCTATGTCGGTTGGAACGGCCATTGTGCTCGGAGTCCTGCGTATTCTGAAAGGGTGGCCGCTCCACTTCTGTATTATTGGCGGCTATTTTATTGTGGTCGCCATGACCTATTTCGCACCACCGGAAATTATCGGTATCGCCTACGATTCCGGTGGTGTGACTACATCAACAATTACCGTGCCGCTGGTTACCGCGCTCGGCGTTGGTCTTGCCACCGCTATCCGAGGCCGTAATCCGATGCTCGATGGCTTCGGCCTGATTGCCTTTGCATCACTGTTGCCGATGATCTTCGTGATGCTGTTCGGGATTGTCACTGCATGAGCCATATTTCCCTGTTTCTCGAGACGATGCAGTCGACGCTGCGCGATGTGCTGCCGATCGCAGCTGTTCTGCTCGGATTCCAGCTGTTTGTGTTGCGCGAGCGAATTGCCCACGTCTGGCGGGTACTGCGCGGTTTTATCTATGTTCTGCTCGGGCTGGCGCTCTTTTTGATGGGTCTGGAGGAGGCGATATTCCCGCTTGGCGAGGTGATGGCGGCGCAATTAACTAATCCCGTCTTTCTCTACGGCGATGGTATGCCGGTAGCAGATTCGGTTCACTGGATCGATTATGCCTGGGTTTATGTATTTGCGTTTGCTATCGGTCTTGCCACGACGCTTGCCGAGCCATCGCTGATCGCGGTTGGCATGAAAGCACAGCAGGTATCCGGTGGCGCAATCTCGGCGTGGGGGTTAAGGCTTGCCGTCTCACTCGGCGTGGCGCTTGGCGTCTCGCTTGGCTGTTACCGTATTGTCACAGGCACCGATCTCTGGATCTATATTGTGACAGCCTACATTGTCGTGATCGTGCAGACGATGCGTGCGCCTAAGATGATTATCCCGCTGGCCTATGACTCCGGTGGCGTTACCACTTCAACAGTTACAGTTCCGTTGCTTGCAGCCCTTGGGTTGGGGCTTGCGGCAACGATTCCGGGCCGAAGTCCGTTGATTGACGGTTTCGGTCTGATTGCGTTTGCCAGTGTCTTTCCAATCATGAGTGTGATGGGTTATGCCCAGATCAGTCGATGGCTGGAAATGCGCAGGCAGGTTACAGGAGGGAATGATGCGCTTTAAATTATTGATAGCATTGGTTTCAGACGAAAAAACGGATGAGATCATGCGCGTTGCAAGAGAGGCGGGCGCTACCGGAGCCACGGTCGTCGGCGATGCCCGCGGTGAGGGGCTCAACCCGAAGAAGACCTTCTTCGGTCTTACACTGGAGTCGCAGCGGGATATGCTGCTGTTTCTGGTGGAGGAGCATTTGAGCCGCAAAATACTGGAACGTATTGCTGAGGCGGCGGGCTTTGAAAAAAACCCCGGTTCAGGCGTAGCATTCCAGATAGATGTGGAGGATGCGATAGGTCTGGGAGGGCAGATCATGTGTCTTCTCGATGAGGTGGAGGACGAGCTATGAGCAAACAGGAACTGTTTACCGTTCGCGATGTGATGAAAGCGGACTACGACATGGTCGATGGGGTGGCAACGGTACGCCAGGCGCTGGAGGTGATGCGTTTTGTCGAAACCAAGTGTCTGGTCGTGGACAAGCGTCATGAGCGTGATGAGTACGGCATCGTACTGCTCTCCGATATCGCTCGTGAGGTGCTTGCAACCAAACGCTCTCCGGATCGTGTCAGTATCTATGAGGTGATGACCAAACCAGCTATCACGGTGCACCCCGATATGGATATCCGTTATGCCAGCGCGCTGTTTGCCCGTTTTCATATCTCGCGCGCACCGGTGGTCGAGAATGGCATGATTATCGGCATCATCAGCCATACCGATATGGTGATCAAGGGGTTGATGAATCTCACCTGATGGAGTTGTTGTTCTCCAAATTACTGTCCCAGCTGATCCTGCCCCCGGGCGGACTGATTCTGCTGGCGCTTATCGGTCTGTTTTTCCACAGGCAACTTTTAGGCCGCTTGCTGATCTTCTTCTCACTCTTCTCATTCTGGGCCCTCTCCATGGAGCCGGTGCGAGATGTTCTGCTCATGCCGCTGGAGCAGGCCTCCCCTCCATTCAAACCTGATCAGTTACCCAGGCATGAACGGCTGGCGGTTGTTGTGCTGGGTGGTGGTGTTTATGAGCAGGCCCCGGAGTTTGGCAGTAGAGATGCTCTCAAGCCTCAAGCGATGATGCGCACCATCTATGCGGCCGAGTTGGCAAAGAGTACCGGCCTTGACGTCTATGCCTCGGGAGGTGTCGTGCTCACAGAGGGGGTCGAGCCCGAGGGCGTTGTGATGCAGCGCTGGCTCAAACGGTTCGGCGTGGCGGAAGAAAAAATCCATGTCGAAGCCTCATCAGGCAACACATGGGAGAACGCTGCCAATCTTAAGAAGCTTCTTGCTGAGAACGATATCTCGACAGTGATTCTTGTAACTACGGCATGGCATATGCCGCGTTCGGTATCATCATTCAGGGCGCACGGGCTGAAGGTGATTGCCGCACCCTGTGACTTCAAGGTAAGCCGCAGGGGTTATGATCTGCGCAGTGCCCTGCCGCGCTGGGATGTCTTTGCTGAGAGCTGCGATGGCCTGCACGAATACCTCGGCATGCTCTGGTATCGATTGAAAGGGGTGGTTCGAGAAAAGTAAACAGTACTGGCCAAGTTACATGGACGGGTCTATAAATGGGTGTATCAGCAGGGTCCGCCACAGGGGCCCGAACGGAGGGTTTGTGAGTCAGCCAGAGGCAACCAGTGTCGCTACTCAGGATGAGCTTTTCAGTGCGGGTAGCACATACCTTGAGCAGATGTATGAGCAGTACCTCAGAGACCCTGAATCGCTGGCGCCGCAGTGGGTCGACTACTTCTCCGATATGGTGGCAGCAGGTGAGGCGTTACCGGAGACACACCAACAGATTCTAGCGAGGATGCGGCCGCTGCCACGCAGTGCCAAACACCATTTTGATGATATTCCCTCACTCGCCCAGCATGGGGATATCGAGTATCCGTCACGCGCCATCCTGCTGATTCAGGCCTACCGGATGCATGGCCATCTTCACGCCGACCTTGATCCGCTGCGCCTGAATCCGAGGCCGAGCAGTCCGGAGCTGGAGCTTGGCTATTATGGCCTATCCGAGTCCGATCTGGAGCAGGAGTTCCCGACCGGCGATCTCACCGGCGATCGCAAGATGGCACTTGGTGATATTGTTATGATGCTGCAGCGGACCTACTGCAGCCATATCGGCCCAGAGTTTGTACATATTACCGATTCGGCACGTCGCCACTGGATTCAGTCACGTCTTGAGCGCATTCAGTCGCTGCCCGACTACGACGAAGATACACGCCGCCATATCTATGGCCGCATCATGCATGCTGAAGAGCTTGAGCGCTTCCTGCATACCCGGTATCTGGGTCAGAAGCGCTTTTCACTGGAGGGGGGCGAGAGTCTGATTCCGATGCTTGATGCGCTGGTGCAGCGGGCGGGAAGCGGCGGCACCCGGGAAATCATCATGGGTATGGCGCATCGCGGACGGCTCAATGTGCTGGCTAATATCATGGGCAAGTCGCTCTCCGACATCTTCTCCGAGTTTGAGGGTACCCAGTTTGAGGATGCGGCGCAGGGTCAGGGTGACGTGAAGTATCACAAGGGATTTTCATCGGATGTGCGCACGCCGTCCGGAATCGTGCACCTCTCGCTCGGCTTTAATCCATCGCATCTGGAGATTATCACACCGGTCGTGCTCGGCAGTGTGCGCGCTCGCCAGTGTCGTCGTAAGGATAAGAGCAAGGTCGAGGTGATGAGTGTGTTGATCCACGGCGATGCCGCTTTTGCTGGCCAGGGTGTGGTGGCTGAATCATTACAACTCTCCAAGCTGCGTGGCTTCAGAATCGGCGGCACGATTCATATCGTGGTCAACAACCAGATAGGATTTACCGTCAACCCGTTCGATGCGCGCTCCACCACCTACTGTACCGATATTGCCAAGATCGTTCAGGCGCCGATCCTGCATGTGAACGGAGATGACCCTGAGGCGTGCTGCCTGGCTGCAGAGATCGCAGTGGAGTATCGCAACACCTTTCATGAAGATATCGTCATCGACCTGATCTGCTATCGCAGACATGGTCATAATGAGGCCGATGCGCCCGAGGTGACGCAGCCAGAGATGTATCGCCGTATTGGTGAGCATCCGACCGTGGGCACGTTGTATCGCGACAGGCTGATCAGGGACCATATCCTCAGCAACCAGGATTGCGATGAGATGATAGCAGGTTACCGTGACAATCTGGAGACGGTGCGCCGGGCCAACAACCGCCGGGCGCCCAGTCCGGCTAACAGTCTGCAGGGTCGCTGGGAAGGTTTTGTCTTCGAAGGGGCTGAGGAGCCTGATACAGCAGTCAATGCCGACCTTCTTTCCGATCTGGCTCGCCGGGTGCATCGCCTGCCGTCAGGGTTTTCACTGCACCCCAAGGTGGAGGCAATCTACGAAAACCGCATTGAGATGATGGATGGCAAACAGCCGGTGGACTGGGGTTGTGGAGAAACAATGGCTTATGCCACGCTTGTGCATGAGGGTGGCTGGGTAAGGCTGACCGGCGAGGATTCCGGACGCAGTACCTTCTTCCATCGCCATGCAGTTGTTTACGATCAGAACAACGGCAAATCGATGATTCCGCTCAGGCAGGTGGAGAACGGGCCGCTCTCCCATTTCATCGTGGTCGATTCGATGCTCTCCGAAATGGCGGTGATGGGTTACGAATACGGTTATAGCGTGGCAGAGCCTCGTGCGCTGGTTATCTGGGAGGCACAGTACGGAGACTTTACCAATATCGGCCAGGTGGTGGTGGACCAGTTTATCGCGGCGGGAGAGACCAAGTGGAGCCGCATGTCGGGCCTGGTGCTCTGGCTTCCGCACGGATACGAGGGGCAGGGTGCCGAGCACTCGTCGGCGCGTCTGGAACGATTCCTGCAGCTCTGTGCCGAGAACAATATGCAGGTGGTCTATCCGACTACGCCGGCGCAGCTCTTTCATCTGTTCAGGCGGCAGCTGATGAGCCGGGTGCGCAAGCCACTGATCATGATGGGGCCGAAGAGTATGCTGCGCAACAAACTCTCCTTCTCGCCATTTGCTGATTTCACCGATGGGGCATTCCTGCCGGTGATGGGGGAGCGCCATCTTGCTACCGCAACCCCGCGCCGTGTCATCTTCTGTTCAGGCAAGGTCTATTACGACCTGCTCGCTGAACGCCAGAAACGTGAGATCGAGGATGTCGTGCTGTTGCGCATCGAGCGTCTCTATCCGTTCCCGGCAGATGAGCTGCGTGCGGAGATTGATCGTTACGCGGATACCCATGAGATATTCTGGGTGCAGGAGGAGCCGGCCAACCAGGGCGCATGGCTCTTTGTAAACAGTCCGATCCGGCAACTGCTGCTGCCCAACCAGAAGATTTTCGGTGTTACCCGACCTGAGTCGGCAGCACCTGCCGTAGGTTCGGCCAAACGGCACAAACAGGAGCTGGAGGCGCTGCTCAATGCCGCCTTCGCGGAGGGTGTCGACGGATGCCTGGCCGACAGACACAGGTTTGATGCACCTTATGAAGGGAGTAAGTGATGGAAATTGAGATCAAGGTACCCAGTCTCGGAGAGTCGGAGACCGAAGCGACACTGATCGCATGGCTGAAGCAGGAGGGTGAAGCGGTGGCGGTTGATGACGTGCTGGCCGAGATCGAGAGCGACAAAATCACCATGGAGATCACCGCTCTCGATGCCGGCGTGTTGACCCGGCTGTTGAAAAAGTCTGATGATGTTGTCGCACCCGGCGAGGTGATCGGATATATCGATGACAGCGCACAACCATCAGCAACAACACCTCTGTCTGCTCAGCCCGAAGCAGTTGCAGAAGCTGAAGTCGAAGCGGCACCGCTTCAGCAGCCGGAACCGGAAGTGAAACCTGCTGTTAACGAAAGAGTAGCCGCTGAAGAGCCGGTCGAAGCTGAACCTGACATTGTTGCACCGGCCTCCAGGCCAGCGCCCATGCTTTCCGGAGAGGGGAGGCATCAGGAGCGGGTTCCGATGACCAGATTGCGACGCAGAATTGCCGAGCGTTTGAAGAGTGCACAGAACACAGCCGCGATGCTCACCACCTTCAATGAGGTGAATCTGCAGGCTGTGATGGATCTGCGCAGCCGATATGGTGCCGCTTTTCAGGAGAAGCACGGCGTCAAACTCGGGTTTATGTCCTTTTTTGTGCAGGCGGTTTGTCATGCGGCTTCGAAGTATCCGGCACTCAACGCCTATATTGAAGGTGACGAAATCGTTTATCACGATTATGTCGATGTCGGTATTGCGGTGAGCAGTGACAAGGGGCTGGTGGTGCCGGTATTGCGCAATGCACATCGCTTAAGCCTCGCCGAGATCGAGAAGGGAATTCTCAATCTCTCCGGCAGGGTACGAAGTGGCGGCCTGTCCCCGGATGATCTCAAGGGGGGGACCTTCTCGATCACCAATGGCGGCATCTTCGGCTCGATGCTCTCCACGCCGATCCTCAATCCGCCGCAGAGCGGCATTCTCGGCATGCACAATATCATGAAGCGGCCCGTGGTGGAGAATGACACCATCGTGATCCGGCCAATGATGTATCTGGCGCTCTCCTACGACCATCGTCTGATCGACGGTGCCGATGCGGTACGTTTTCTGGTGAGCGTAAAAGAGGCGCTCGAATTCCCGGCCAGCCTGAATCTCGATATCTGAACCATGGATAGAGAGCGGCTGGCGCTGCTGCAGTCGATGCCGGTATTTGGCGGTATCAGCGATGATGCGCTCGCTTTCCTGCTGGAGCATTCAGCGTTACGCAATTTCGCTGCGGGAGCGCAGATTTTCCGCGAGGGGGATCCCGCCTCTTCGATGTTCGTAGTTGAGCGCGGCAGTGTCGATGTTCAGAAAATGGTGGATGGAGAGTGGCACAAGATCAGGGAGCTGGGACAGGGAGATTGCTTTGGCGAGATGGCGCTGCTCGACCTTTATCCGCGCAGCGCATCGGTTTTCGCCACAGGTTCCTGCACCCTGATCGAGATCAGCCAGAAGAGCCTCTTCGGCCTCTACAGCGAGAATCTCGAGCAGTTCACCATCATCCAGATGAATATCGGGCGCGAAATCAGTCGTCGCCTGCGCCTGACCGACGAGCAGCTGTTCCAGTGCGAATCGAAGCCGCCCTCCTGAGATGAATCAGAAATCGCTGTTCGGCCTGCTGCAGTCCGGGTTTATCTTCTGGGTGCTGGCCGGTGGCATCTGGGGCTGGAGCTTTCCCGACAGTGCGGCAGCTGGTGCCGGTTGGATCAGCGAAGCACTGATGCTGATTATGCTCGGCATGGGATTGACGCTTAAGCTTTCCGACATCAGGGCCCTGCGTCATGCCGGACGCCCGCTGCTGCTGGGTGTCTCATTGCAGTACCTGGTGATGCCGGTGGCGGCGTGGGCTATTGCTACGGCACTGCACCTGTCGCCGATGCTGGCACTTGGTGTGATCCTGGTCGGTTGCTGTCCCGGAGGTACAGCATCAAACGTGGTGGCATGGCTGGCACGCGGCGATGTGGCGCTCTCGGTTGCCATGACCTCTCTCTCCACGCTGTTGGCGCCCATCATGACACCGCTGTGGATCTGGATGCTCGCATCCACCTGGCTTGATATTGATCCGGCAGCCCTGTTTTTCAGTGTGGTGCAGATTGTGCTGCTACCTGTTGCCGCAGGCATTGCCCTCCGATCTGTCTGGAAACCGGATAAAATTCTGCTCAGCGGAATATTCCCGCTGCTTGCCATGCTCACCATTGCCTGGATTGTCGGCGTGGTGGTGGGGATTAATGTCGACCGCCTGCACGATGTTGCAACACCACTTCTGCTCTCGGTCGTGCTTCTCAATGTGACAGGATTGTTGCTTGGCAGGATCGTTATGCTGCGTATGGGGTACAAGCGGAGGCAGGCGCGAACCGTAGCGATCGAGGTAGGGATGCAGAATTCGGGGCTGGCAGTGGCACTGGCCATAGCCCACTTCTCACCGGAGGCCGCGCTGGCTGGGGCTCTGTTCAGCCTCTGGCACAATGTTTCAGGCGCACTATTGGCCGACTACTGGAGACGATCCGGAGGGAAAACAAAACAGGGCGACCTCACCCATATCTGACCGTACTGACTGCAGCGCTGATCAGGTATCGAGGGGAGGGGGGATGAGGCCGCCCCGATTGCTTACTTCATCAAGTTTCCTTTGCCGGTTTATTTAACCAGCAGGGCGTTGATCCTGCGTACGAATCCGGCCGGATCCTCCGGCAGGGCACCCTCGGCAAGAACCGCCTGGTCGAAGAGAATCGATGCAAAATCCTCGATCTTCTCTTTCGAACGCATCTTGGTCAGCCGCTGGATCAGTTCATGTTCCGGATTGACCTCAAGGATAGGTTTCACATCCGGCACATTCTGGCCAGCCTGTTTAAGGATACGCTCCAGGTTGTTGCTGATATCGAAGCTGTCGGAGATCAGGCATGCCGGTGATTCGGTAAGACGGTCAGAGATGCGCACATCCTTCACCTTCTCGCCCAGTGCCTCCTTGATCTTCTCAACTGCAGGGGCTGCAGCCTTCGCCTTCTCCGCGTGCTCTTTCTTCTCCTCTTCGGCATTTTCACCGATATTCGAGAGGTCAAGTTCACCCTTGGCGATCGACTGCAGCTTCTTGCCGTCGAACTCGGTCAGGTGCGTTGTGAGCCACTCGTCGATGCGGTCGTGCAGAAGTACCACCTCGATGCCCTTCTTGCGGAACACTTCAAGGTGTGGGCTGTGCTTGGCGGCAGCCAGTGACTCGGCGGTGATGTAGTAGATGGTATCCTGACCCTCTCGCATGCGGCCGACATAATCGGCCAGCGATACGCTCTGCTTATCCGATTCCGTGGTGGCAAAGCGAAGCAGGGAAGCGATTTTGTCGCGGTTGGCGTGATCCTCGATCACACCCTCTTTCAGGCAGGGGCCGAACTCATTCCAGAAGGTGGCATAATTGTCACCCTCCTCGGCATTGGCCATCTCCTCTAGCATGCCGAGCACGCGCTTGGTCGCACCCTTCTTCATTGCATCCATGGCAGGACTCTTCTGCAGGATTTCACGTGATACGTTAAGTGGCAGGTCGTTGGTGTCAATCACGCCGCGCACAAAGCGCAGGTAACGCGGCAGCAGTTCTTCAGTCGCCTCCATGATGAATACGCGGCGCACGTAGAGTTTGACGCCGTGCTTCGCTTCAACCTGCCAGAGGTCGAACGGGGCACGCTTGGGAAGGTAGAGAAGCAGCGTGTATTCGTATTTGCCTTCAAGGCGCTGGTGCATGCGTGCCAGTGGATCCTCGAAATCGTGGCCGACATGTTTGTAGAAGTTGTTGTACTCCTCGTCTGTAAGCTCAGATTTCGGGCGCGTCCAGAGCGCCGATGCCTGGTTCACTGTTTCCACCTGGGCCGGTTTCACCTCTTCGCCCTCATCGCCGCTCACGGCAGTTCCCATCATGCGGATCGGGAAGGGGATATGGTCGGCATATTTGTGCACAATCGATTTGATCTTCCAGTCATCGAGGTAATCGGTTGCTTCATCGCGCAGATGCAGCGTGATCTCGGTGCCGCGCTCGATCTTCTCGACTGTTTCAATGGCGTATTCACCGTCGCCCTTCGACTCCCAGAGCACGCCGTGCTCTTTTTCAAGACCGGCGCGACGGGTTTTCAGGGTGACCCGGTCGGCCACGAGGAAAGATGAGTAGAAGCCGACGCCGAACTGGCCGATCAGGTGCGCATCTTTCTCCTGGTCTCCGGAAAGCTGGCCGAAGAACTCCTTGGTACCGGAGCGGGCGATGGTTCCGATATTGGCAATTACCTCATCCTTGTTCATGCCGATGCCGTTATCACGGATGGTGATGGTCTTGGCATCCTTGTCGATAGCGATGAATACATGCAGGTCGGAATCGCCTTCGAAGAGCGCGTCGTCCGTAGTCGCCTCAAAGCGAAGTTTATCTGCGGCGTCGGAAGCGTTGGAGATCAGCTCGCGCAGGAATATCTCCTTGTTGGAGTAGAGCGAGTGGATCATCAGATCCAGCAGCTGTTTAACCTCGGTCTGAAAGGCGCGTGTCTCTTTTGTTGCAGTCATGGATTCTCCTCAAACAGTGTAATAAAAATTGGTGAGTTGATTAGATGGGGTCTGCCTCAGGCGATTTCAAGGGCCTGGCGAACAATTTTCCATGATTCCAGTTTTTGTTCCCGCCTTATCGAAGCATTGGCGGGGCTGGTCGATGGCAGCAGCTGCCGCTCGATATCGTGTAACGGTGCCGGCAATCGTGGCAGAACAAGCCGCCGGAAGAGTTCTTCCGCCTTGCGCCCGTTGAAGAAGATGACACGGATATGGGGGTGCGCAGCCAGGAAGGTGGCAAAATCGTTAGCGACCACCGATTCCATCTCAATTGCGCTATCGAGGCTGCCAGGGCGCACGCACTGGTATGCTACATCCCAGAGTGCAATGCCATTCGCGCGCAGACTTTCCAACCGGGCTTCGTAGGCAAGCGAGGGATCAAAGCCGAACAGCTCACCCATAATTGGCCAGAATCCATTCTGTGGGTGGGCGTAATATTGAGCCGCTGCCAGCGATTTCCTGCTCGGCATTGAGCCCAGAATCAGCACCTTTGCATCGCGGTTTGCGGAATATGGGAATCCGGTTTCAGTCATCCCCGAACCGTTTCACTGAATCATCTCTCCGGCAAGTGGCGACCGCTTGTCTAATCAGCCAGCCCAAGATCTGTTCGGGGATGCAGTATGAACTCGAAAAATATCTACGAGTGGCGGCTTCCGGCCAACTCCGGTCATTCAATCAGTCGAATTGTTTGGGGTTCGCTGCCCTGTAATAGAGGCAGCCGCAAAGCCTGCACGACTCCTTTTTCTCCATGCCGAGGAGTTCCTGCCTCACCTCTTCAATCACATGATGATGACAGAGCGTTCCATCAATCTCCCAGCACTGAGGCCCGTCTGCCTTGCCGTACATGGGACACTCGGTCTGATTGCATCCAAAATAATCGTAGCAGCGCATAGCACCTCCGCGGCATTACACACACTCCCCCGTACACTATAAATATAGTTCCTACTGCCTTATTTGTCGAACGTCCTAAGTTGGCCGTTCTAAGACGGTCAGAATGTAAGAGCGATAGTATCAACCCAGTGGTGCCCTGTTTTGTCCGGTACGGAGAGCCGGGCAGGGGGCAAACGGGAAAGCCGTCTGATAGAGTGAGAAAGGACGTCAATTTTAATTTGGCTGGAAAAGAAAAAGGGCCCCGGAAGGGGCCCTTTTATTTGAACTTTGTCCGGAGGAACTAAGGGAGGGAGGGGAGGGTGTCACCTCCGGACATGGCAAACATTAGAGACTCCCGGTTAGAGGCTGGTTAATTGACAATGAAAACCTATTAATGTTTGCTAATATAATAATCCACACTTGGTTGTTCCCATTTGCCTGTGCGCTGCATATGCTCCCGGCGGGTATCAATCTTAAGCAAGAGGTATACGGTGTGCACCAACGTCTCATTGATCTGATAGGAAAGCGCAATCCGATCTTTGCAGGCAATATCGAGCGCGTGGGCCTGCTGCGAATTATTCCTGCAGCACTGGCCATGTACCTGCTGATTCCCTTCTTTATTTTCCTGCATGTTGTCTGCCTGATGCTGCTCTACAATACGATGATTTGCCTGCTGCTCGGAGTGGAGCAGGTCAAGTTGCGCAACTACATCATCATCGATCGACACAAGCTTACGGGCCTCTCTTATACCGGGCGTTTCCACTGCATCTACTGCGGATATGCCAACGGTATCTGTGTTGCTTTCGGGGTGCTGCTGACCCAAATATCCAGCGTTTCCGGGCATGAGGGAGAGAAACGCGGACTCCTGCCATCAATCACCTATTTTGCTGCGGCATTTCTCACTGCAATGTCGATGTCTATTATCGTACTTATGTATAACGTGGTCATCGCCACTGCTCTCGGGCTGCACAGGCTTGGCATGAGCCAGGCGTATGACAAGATGGACGAGGGTGGTTTCGGTAATGGCTTTACCATCTTCGGCAGGGCAGGTTATTTGAGTCTGCGCTACCAGCAGGCATTAATACTGGTACTGGCCAACATCCTTGAGCAGATCGAATCGCAGTGGTGCCCCATCAAGCATCTCGACCGTGAGGGGGCCGTTTATCCCGAACACCACAAGTTCTTTGTCGAGCGCTGCGAGTTGTGCGAGCTCAAACGCATCCTCTCCTGCGAGGGCTCTGTCTCGCCGCGAAAGCCTAAGTATTAGCACTTAAAGCTTACCAGCTGATTTTGACCTTGCGCTTGCCCCATTTGCGGGCGGCTTTGATATCGGTGCCCATGTAGATGTCGATCTTGCGTTTCCAGCGCTTGTGCATTTTGTCCTTGACCATGTAGTAGCCGGGAAGCCCCTCGATCTTTACCTTCGTGTTGTGCTTGAGCCCCATCTTGATCAGGTCGCGCGAGACGGCGATCACCCGCATGCCGGGCCTCAGTTTATCACCCCAGGCACCGATGGCGGGGTTTCCGTGCGTTTGCGCCTTTACCGAGTTATAGGCGCTGGCTGTTACCTTCAGCGTATGTTTGCTGCCGGAACCGGAGTGGGCAACGCTGCAGCTGCCGAGAGAGACGAAAAGCAGCGCGAGAAATAGTTTCCTGAAATGCTTCATGCGGCCAACATTACCATGAGCAGGTTCCCTATCTGTGATGCTGCGCAATAATGGCTTCTGCGGCCTTGAGCCCGTCAACAGCGGCACTGACGATGCCTCCGGCATAACCGGCACCTTCACCGACCGGATAGAGCCCTTTAAGCGTGATGCTCTGCATCTGAGCATCGCGGGTGATGCGAAGGGGTGAGCTGGTTCGGGTCTCTGAACCGAAAAGATTGGCCTCGATAGTGACAAAGCCGCGCAGCTTGCGACCGAATGCCATGATCCCCTCTGCCAGCGGCTGGCTTAACCACTCCGGGAATATCTTCCTGAGGTCCGCCGGTACGGCAGCAGGCTTGAAGCGGGTGTCGGCAAGTTTGCCGGTCGGGCGATCGTTTACGAAATCGATCAGCCGCATGGCAGGCGCTGCATAGCTGTTGCCGGCAGCCCTGAAGGTGGCGGTTTCCAGCTCGCGCTGGAAGTGAATGCCCATCAGCGGATCCTGTTTATACCCATGCCGGCGGATATCATCGGGAGTCACCTGCACGACAATGCCGGAGTTGGCCCATTTGCCCCCGCGCTTGGCGTTGCTCATGCCATTGACCGCCATGCCTCCTGCTTCGGTAGGCGAGG
The DNA here is from genome assembly GCF_002795825.1 of Mariprofundus ferrinatatus. Lineage (NCBI taxonomy): Bacteria > Pseudomonadati > Pseudomonadota > Candidatius Mariprofundia > Mariprofundales > Mariprofundaceae > Mariprofundus > Mariprofundus ferrinatatus. The sequence continues at coordinate 629,381 of NZ_CP018800.1, forward strand.
GTACGATGAGTCCACCCGGACACATGCAGAAGCTGTAAACACCACGCTGATCGAGATAGTGGTCGGACACCTGATGGGTGAGCTTGTACTCCGCCGCCTCCAGCTTTTCATGGCCGGCAGCACGGCCGTACTGGCTATGGTTAATGATGCTCTGCGGGTGTTCAGCGCGCACGCCGACGGCGAACGATTTCGCTTCCATGGCAATACCCAGCTGCTGCAGCCGTTCAAAGGTGTCGCGTGCCGAGTGGCCGGTGGCAAGGATGACATGTTCGGCACTGATCTCTTCGCCTTGATGGGTTCGCACGCCGGTGACCTTGCCGTTTGCGAGCAGCAGATTGTCAACACGGGTCTCGAAGCGATAGTCGACGCCAAGGTCGAGCAGGTGGTGGCGCATGTTGCGCACGATGCGAACCAGTTTGTCGGTTCCCAGATGCGGGTGAGCATCGACAAGGATATCTTCACGCGCCCCAAAGCGAACAAAGGTGTGCAGCACCCAGCGAAGGTAGGGGTGTTTTATGCGGGTATAGAGCTTGCCGTCGGTATAGGTGCCGGCACCGCCTTCACCGAAGCAGATATTGCTCTCGGGATCCAGTTCACCGCGCGAACGCAGGCGCCCGATATCACGCATGCGCGTCTCCACCGGCTTACCTCGTTCCAGCAGCGTCACCCTCAAACCTGATTCCGCCAGAGCAAGTGCGGCAAAGAGACCGGCAGGGCCTGCACCGATGACAACGACATGCTGGTTTGTGGATGCGGTTTTGCAGAATATCTCGGGCCTGACCGCCTCCAGTGAGCTCCGATCGATGCTGAACACCTGAGCAGGTAACTCGGCCGGCTCCCGGCTCAGTTCGACCTCATAGGTACAGACAAAATGGATGTGAGATTTTTTGCGCGCATCTACCGCGCGTCGGACGCATCGGCTGGCCAGCAACTCATCTTCATGGATGCCGAGGAGTGCTATCAGGCGTACTGCAACCGCACTCTTGCTTTCGTTCAGTTCAACCTTGAAGTTGTTGACGGCATATAACACTGATGCGTTGGGTGATGCCGGTCAGGCCGCGGCGAGATGCCCGTGGCTGGTATGGCTGATGGCATTCTCCGCATCGACATAGACCAGCTTCGGCTTGAAATGTTCCGCTTCCTTGGCCTTCAATTCGGCATAGGTGCAGATGATCAACAGGTCGCCGGGATTCGCCTTGTGGGCAGCTGCACCATTGACACCGATGGTGCCCGATCCGCGCGGGGCGGTGATCGCATAGGTGGTGAAACGCTCGCCATTGGCGATATTATAAATATGCAGCTGTTCAAAGGGGAGGATATTGGCCTCATCCAGCAGATTCTGGTCGATGGCGCAGGAGCCTTCGTACTCCAGCTCAGCATGGGTCACCGTGGCACGGTGAATCTTCGATTTCAGCATGGTGAGTTTCATAGGTTGTTCTCCATTCCAGCTACCGGGAGCGGCATATTATCGATCAGGCGTGCATTGCCAACCTTTGCGGCAATAAAAGCGCGTGCAGGCTGTCTGTTAAGCCTGCGTCTGTTTTTCAGAGAGGCGGCACTGCGAACCTCAAGGTATTCGGTTTTGATTCCGGCTTCGGCCAGAATTGATTCGGCAGTCGCCATCAGCATGTCGACACTTCTCTCGCCATCCGCCGCCACTTTCTGCATGGCAATCAGAGCCTGCGACAGGGCTGTTGCAGTCAGATGATCTGATTCTGAGAGATAGCGGTTACGGCTGCTCTTTGCCAGGCCGTTCATCTCGCGAATGGTCGGGCAACCGATAATCTCTACCGGCATCTGCAGATCACGTACCATACGGCGGATAATCGCCAGCTGCTGCCAGTCCTTCTCACCGAAGATGGCTATATCGGGCTGCACGATATTGAATAACAGGTTCACTACCGTAGCCACACCATCGAAGTGGCCAGGCCGTGACGCTCCGCAGAGGCAGTCGGAAAGCTTCTCCACCTTCAGGGTCACCCTGGGCCCACGCCTGGGATAGAGGGTGGCCGGATGGAAGATATAATCGACGCCCTCTGCCTCGCAGAGTGAGGCATCTGCCTCGAAGGTACGTGGATATTTGTCGAGATCCTCGCCTGCACCGAACTGCAGCGGATTGACGTAGATGCTTACCACGACGATATCCGCTTCATCTTTCGCCTTCCTTATCAGGCTCAGGTGCCCTTCGTGCAGGCAGCCCATGGTGGGTACGAAAGCGATGGTTTTGCGGCCCCGGTATCGGGCCAGCTGGCGACGGATCTCGGCCGATGTGTGTGCGACTCTCATTTTGGAAAGTTTCCTGATTTGACGTCGGCTACCCAGCTGGAGATCGCATCACCCATTACCCTGCGAACATCGGCGTAGGCGGGCGCAAAGGGGGGATTGGATTCTGACAGGCCGACCAGGTCGTTGAATACCAGCACCTGGGCATCGCAGTTGACGCCGGCACCGATACCGACGGTGGGAATCGCTACGGATGCAGTTATCGATGAGGCAAGTTCAGCGGGTATATTCTCCAGGACCAGCGCAACTGCGCCTGCATCAGTCACAGCCTTCGCATCGCGCAGGAGTTGCGATTGCTCATCCTTACTCTTGCCGCGTTTACCGTAGGAGCCGAACTTCTTCACCGACTGCGGGGTAAGTCCGATATGGGCAACAACCGCAATGCCGCGCTCAGCCAGAAAGCGGATGGTGTCAGCCATATGTGCGCCACCCTCGATTTTCACTGCATCGCAGCCGCTCTGTTGCAGCACCGCCACGCTCGCATCGAACGCCTGCTCGGGTGATTTCTGGTAGCTGCCGAAGGGAAGATCGCAAACCACCCACGCACTTTTTCTGCCGCGTACGACAGCTGCAGTGTGGTGGATCATCTGATCAAGTGTAACTGGGAGGGTGCTGTCAAAACCAAGAGAGACCATGCCGAGCGAATCGCCGACCAGCAGCACTTCGGCTCCGGCAGCTTCGGCTATGGCAGCTGAGGTGGCATCGAGCGCCGTCAGCCAAACTGTTTTCTCGTCACGCTGCTTGGCGCGCAAAAGCGTCGCTGCCGTGACCTGTGAGTTGTTTGTCATCGCATTCCTTTCCGCTTCGGTCCCGTGGGTACCGTCTTTCAGGATCGGCGTATGTTAGGTTTTTGCAGGGGTTGAGGCAAACCGGCGCAGTTTACGGTTTTTTGTTGGTTGATGCGGCGCTGTATGACAGTTCGGCGATCAGACGGGAAAAGTGGTTCGTTTCGATCAGATCGACACCGTTTGCATGCAGTGCTGCCGCCTGCAGCGCATCGTTGACTGTATAGGCTGCAGTTCTCACCTTCCTGTCAGGCCAGTTACGAATTTGCTGCAACTGTTGCCAGGGGAAAAAGAGCCAGCCCAAGGTGACGTTGGGCGTACGCCCCCCCTCCATCACCCAACCAACCGGTGTATGGAAGCTCAGGCTGCACGCCTCGACCAGCCTGGCAGACATGCTGATTGGAATGATTTGCTGCTGGAGTGAACCGGGAATCATCGCATGCAGAAATTTGGCAGCAGCGCCGGCAGACCTGCGCTTCAGAATAGGGGGCTTGATCTCAAGAAACAGCGTGATGTGCGGGGCTTTGCTGAGCCACGCAAGCAATGCCTCGAAGGTCGGGATATAGCCAGGAAGATCAGTCAGGACGAGCTCTGATATTTTCTCACTATCGATTCGGTTGTCATGACAGACCACCGGCACCATATCTCTGGTAAACTGGATATCACACTCGATATAACGGGCGCCTGCTTTTGCTGCCGCTTCGAACGCGGCGAGCGTGTTCTCGCATGCGGATTCCTGATCGCCGCGATGTGCTACGAGATAGCTTGCGGGATCGGAGGTCACGGGGTCACTCAGGCGTAGCTTGCCCAGAATTCGGTCTGCGACTGCATGTTGCCGATGCGTTTGATCAGCGCATCGACCGCCTCTTCACTGTCGGCAAAATTCATGCGGTCGGTCTGTACGACCAGCAGAGGCGTCTCCTGGTAGTGGAAAAAAAACTGGTCGTAGGCGGCAATCACCCGCTTCAGATAGTCGAACTGGATGCCGCGCTCGGTCGGCCGGTTGCGGCCACGGATACGATCCATGATAACGCGCGGATCGGATTGCAGGTAGATGACCAGGTCGGGCTTATGCAGGTCGACCGTAACCAGTTTGGCGACCTGCTCATAGAGCGCCAACTCCTCATCGGAGAGGGTGACCGTGGCGAAAAGGTGGTCCTTGGCAAAGATGTAGTCGCTGACGATGCCCTGCGTAAAGAGATCCTGCTGGTGCAGTGTCTGCCACTGCTTGAGGCGCGAAAAGAGGAAAGAGAGCTGGACGGAGAGGGCATGACGTGAGGGATCCTGATAGAAGAGCTCGATGAATGGGTTATCGTCAACCTGTTCAAAGAAGGTGGATGCCTCAAGCTTCTCGGCAAGCTTGCGGGTCAGTGTCGTTTTACCGACACCGATAGCGCCTTCGACAGCAATGTGACACTGATTCAGTGGCCTCCTGCCAAAGCGTCTCTCCATCACTGTTACCATGCTTCCCCCCCGGGTAGCGGCGGCTCACCTGCTGCCATAATTTCCTGCAGGCGCTCGGCTGCCGTCTGTTTCAACTCTGGATGTTGCCACTCCGGAGCCAGATCGCAAAGCGGTCTTAACACGAACTGGCGATCAAACATCAGCGGGTGCGGTACGGCGAGCTGTTCTGAATCGATTATCTCGCCGTTTATAGCGATGATATCGAGATCAAGGGTGCGTGCTCCCCACTGCTCACTGCGTACCCTGCCATGCCCGGTTTCGATTGCCTGCATCGCTTCCAGCAGGGGCAATGGCGCCAGTTCCGTTTCAAGGGAGACTACTGCATTGAGATAATCAGGCTGCCCTGCAGGCCCTACAGGCGGGGTGCGGTAGAGAAGGGATGAGGCCACAACATGCGTCTGCGGCAATGCATCGATCTGATTGCGGGCCGAGATAAAAGCGTTTTTCACATCTCCGAGGTTGCCGCCGAATGCGATAAATGCGCGACTCATGCGAAAGCTACAGCGCCGCCACGGCGCGGATCACCTGCTCCGTTCAGGCTGCCATTTGGCTTGCGGGTGATGGCGTTAACGCCTCCGAAGTAAACGCTCTGCCGTTTCCAGTCACGTAGTTTCCAGCCAAGTGACATCAGCAGGTGGCGTTCGTGATCATTAAGGAGTTCCGGTTCAATATCGAGTTCACCGCTCTCATTATGGAGGCGCGGTGCATGTACAGCTGCTTCAATATCCTGATCGAGCAGGCGGTGACGCAGAAGCGCCTGCAGGATGGCACCACGCAGCCGGTTGGAGCCACCGCTGCCAAGTACCAGTGAAGGCTTGCCTTTTTCGATAAAGATTGAGGGTGCCATCATTGAGGAGAGTGTGGCGCCTCCCGGCAGGGCATGGAAACCGAGCGGATTGATATCCTCTTCACCGAGCATGTTGTTCAGGTGAATGCCGGTGCCCGGCACGACAATACCTGCACCTTCACCGTTACTGCTGGTCAGTGAAACGGCCATGCCATGCTTGTCGATAACACTGATGTGGGTGGTGCTGCCGTGGCGGTTGTCCGGCTCTTTGATCACTTCGCTATCGAGGTTGCGCAGGCGGTTCCGGATCTTTGCAGCTGCTGCCTCGATATGGGCTTCATTGAGTATGCTGTCGCTGATATCGGACTCATGAACGCGCGAATCAAAGCCATTCTGGCGAAGCAGACTTGCCGATCTCATCCCTTCTGCAGCAAGAACCGGCCAGGGAAGCGAAGCTGTTTCCGGATGACGGTAAAGGCGGTCGAGCATGGTGGCGGCGAAGGCGATCAGCAGGCCGCCGGAAGAGGGGGGAGGATTGGTGATTAATCTTCCGCCAAACAGGTGAATACCGAGCGGTTTGCGAAGTTGAACCTGCCCGGATCTCATATCATCCATGCAGAGCAGGCCGTACGGCGAGCAGGATTTGACGATTGCTTTCGCCAGATCGCCATGGGACATCTCTTCGATTCCGTCGATCGCGAGCATTTCCAGGGTATTGGCGAGTTCGGGATTGCGAAATGATTCCCCTTCACGCCACAGATCACCGGAGGTGTGAGAGGTATGCAGCGCTCTGCAGGATGGCGTGTCGGTTAAAATCGGCCTGAGAAGCGAGATGAATGAGGCCTGTAGAGCATTCAGGCGAACCCCGTTTCTCGCCGCATCAAGAGCCGGAGCCAGAACTTCGCGAAGCGGCAGTTTTCCGTTTTCACGATGTGCCCGGAACAGCATGGGCAGCAGGGAAGGCGTAGCGACCGAACCCTGGCCGATATGGAAGCTCTGCACGGTATCACCGAAGTCGATCGGCACAGCTTTCAGTTCAGGCTCAACACCTGTCACTCTCTTGCCGGTTGGCATGCGTGCAAAACCATCGTAGAGAATCGATCTGCCCGCTGCATCGGCAATTAACAGGAATCCGCCACCACCGGGTGCGGTGAGTGCCGGTTCCGCAATAAATGATGTGGCGATGGCGGCGACGGCTGCATCAACCGCATTGCCGCCTGATCTCAGAATAGATGCACCTGTTTCTGCTGTGGCTGCATGGCCGGCTGCCACCATGCCCGTGCTGCAGTTGCTCATGCGCCTTTCTGCTGGACGACAAAACCCTTGGTTTTCAGTTTTCTTTCGATCTCTTTCTGAAGCCGTTCTGCACTGCCCCGATCTTTTTCCGGTCCGGCCCATACTGCATGCAGGCCGCCCGGTTTGGGGGCGATCACCGCACTCCACCCCTGTAGCTTGAGCTGGTCTACAAGACCCTGCGCCCGCGGCCTCTCGCCGAAAGCACCCATCTGGACGTAATAGCCTGCCGCGGGTGCAGACGGTTTGGTGGCGGGTTCGGCTTTGGAGGGAGCAGGTGTGGGCTTGGCAGGTGTTTTTTCCACAACGGGTTTGGAGGGTGTAATGACTGCTTTGGGGGGGGTAATCTCTCTTGCGGTCTCAACCACCACGGCCTCAGCTTCATCCTCAATCGGCGGTGCGATCTGTTCGGCAATAATCTCTTCCATGCTTGCAGGCACAGCAGGCTCTTCACCTACACTCTCATGTTGAGGAAACTCAAAGAGATCGGGCTTGATTGCGGCGGTCAGGATAACCAGCAGGCAACAGCTGGCGACAATCCAGGCTGTACGATGCTCGGTCAGCGAAGCTTTCCAGTTGTTCTGTTCTGTCATATCGGGCGTTCAGCAGTCAGTGAAACAGCTCATCCAGCTTGTCCGAGAAGCTGTTGTAGCGGAATGGCTTCTGCAGGATGTTGAACTTCTTATCGGGGAAACGGTCATGCAGATCTTCGGGATAGCCGGTGACAAACAGGATGCGCCCGAGGATGTCGGGATTAACCTGCTCAAGCGAACTGTAGATCTCATCGCCGGAGAGCTTCGGAATGCGCACATCCAGCAGGATCAGTTGATACTCACCACCGTGGGTTGTCAGCTCAAAAAGGCTTTTCACAGGATCACTCATACTGGTAATGCTGCTCTGCATCCCTTTTTCGCTGACGTAGCGATTCAAAAATGCAGTCAGAATACTCTGAACACTGTCTTCATCATCGATTATGAGTGCTTTAATTTCCATTTCCTTTCTCTCTTTCTCTTGGCATTACGAACCTTTACTGCTCAAAAGTCCCTTCCATGGGCTGGGATCGTTCATCTGAGTATAGCAGGCTTTGCGGATCCACGCGAGCCATCCTGAAGCGCACTCCCCAATGCAGATGTGGTCCGGTTGCCCGCCCGGTTGAGCCTACCTTGCCGATCATCTGGCGGGTCTCTACCCATTGCCCCTTTTCCACATTTGCAGATTGCATGTGCGAAAAAACAGAGACTAAACCATTTCCGTGTCCGATGGCTACTGTGATGCCGTTAAGGTACATGTCGGAGACCATCAGGACCTTGCCTGCCAGCGGTGTTTCAATCGCAGTTCCGGCGGGTGCTGCAATATCGACCCCGGAGTGAGGGGAGCGCGGTTCACCGTTCACATATCGCTGTGCCCCGAAAGGTGTGGACTCGATCCCTTTTGTCGGCTTGCCGAACAGTCTGATTGCAGGGGCCGCATCCACTTTCTCGCTATAGGTCGCCTTCAACTCTTTTACCTCGCGCCGGATACGCTCAAGCGTTTTCGGGTCAAACTCGGCCATTTTTTTCTCCACCTGAATATGGGAGATGCGGAATTCACCATGGGTGACCGTCAGGCTGTCTCTGGAAACCACAGCTTTACCGTTCGACCACTCAATCGGGTAACGGGTCGGTTTTGTTTTCAGGTCGATGCCGATCCATCCCCTCCACTTGCCATTTTCAAGTTTTTTAACCGGCCACCTTTTACCGAAGCACCAGAGGCGAGGGTTTTCCGCATCAATAGTTGCCTCTACCGTCACCACTTCTCCCTGAACGGCCTGCCATGAAGCGGCCTGAGCCGTACCGCCCCAGCAGGCGATCATCAACAGGGTGTAGAACAATCGTTTCATGGTTTGATCCTCTTTACCGACTTCACTTTGGTTTCAGCGCTACCATCATGGAACTGAACATGCAGTGTGTCGCCGGCTGCAAGGTCGGATGTGGAGGTAATCAGTTTTCCATCAGCAGCAAAACTCATGCTATATCCTCGACGGAGTACGCCCGTTGGATCGAGTTCGGTGAGTTTGCCGCAGAGCAGCTCGAAACGGTGGCGTTTCTGCTCAATTCGGCGCGTTTCCAGCATCATCTCTCGTAGATGCCGGTCCAGTCGCAGCTTCTGTTGCCGGAGAATATCCTGCAACGACTGCCTCAGTTTAATGTTCAGGTTCGACCAGTCGCGACGCTGCTGCTGTAGCCGTTCTCCCGGTTGCAGAGGGGCAAGCCGTTTTTCGATAGTACGCAGCGGTGAACGAAGGCGGTGGACACTGTGATACGCGACATGAGAAAGGCGTGATCGCATCCGTTCGCCGGCA